>JBEKBK010000432.1:0-7533 GCA_050015435.1 Bryobacteraceae bacterium | reverse complement strand
ACGGCACGATGAAGTATCGCTCGGTCAACCAACCCGTCTCGCGGAGGGAGGCGTCTGATTGTCGACGAAACCCGAGAATGCTCCCTCGATCGTGAACATTTCCCCCCCCGTCTCAGTATTGAAAACATCGAAAAACACCGCATAGTGCTCTATGATGCCAAGTCTCGACGTACCGCGGTCTGTTTCACTTTGAAGAATCAACCAAACCGAGTCTGGCGAGATCCGAGATGCGGCATAGAATTGAGCCGGCCATCGAGCCCCGCTTTTGGTGAATCGAAATTTGTTGAAAATAGCTTCTCGATCCGGCGTCATGGAGCCCACAGAAGGGAAAATTGATTTTCTCGCGAGTGGAACCACGGCAGCGCCATTCCAATCGTCCTTGTTGGCGGGCAGAATGGGAGCCGTTGGATCCGAGAGATTTACCCGATAGCGGTCCGTCGAATCGTAGCGATGCCTCTGGTGTTTAAAGGCTCCCACAAGAAACCATGTGCTCAAAGGGCCTTCGACCCGAAACTCGTAGTCAGACTCAGGATAGTCGATGGTCAGCGGCATTCCATTATCGTCTTTCACCCGTTGGACATTCCACCCCTGGGGAAACTGAACGATATGGCAGTATTCCCGCATCACCGGCGTGAGCGTCACTTCGATGAAGTCTCGCGGGGCCTCCCCCGCGAGGCATGTAGTCACCATCAGGATTGAAAGGCCAAATTTCGAATTCATGGCTTTGCGCCCTGCTGGTTACGCGCTCCAAACTCGCACACCAGGCAGCGCTCATGACGCCCGCCTAATGGAACGATGAAGTATCGTTCCGTCAGCCACGCCGCCGTTCGGAAGTCCCCATCGGGATCGTTACCGAAGCCCTTGTACGTTCCAGTGACATAAAACATTTTTCCCCCGTGTCGGCGGTAAAAACATCGAAGAACACCTTATAGGCCCATGCGACGCCTAAGTTGGCTTTACCCACATATGTCATGCTTTGAAGCACCAGCCAGGCCGAGTCCGGCGAGAGGCGCGAAGCGTAGGCGGATATCGGCAAACGCCCGCCGCTCTTTCTTAAATTCAAATCCGTTGAACGCTATCCGGAAATCGGGCCCGAGGGCAGCGGGATATGGCGGGAAGATCGATTTTCTTATCAGCGGTACTACAGCGGCCGAATTCCAATCCTCTTCACTTGCGGCAACTACCGGCGCTGTTGGGTCGGAGAGGTTTATTCGATACCGGTTCTTTGCATCGAAACGTTCACTGTTCGTGTACCCTGACGAAAATGTTCCGACCAAAAACCACGTGCTCAAGGCGCCCTCCACCCGAAACTCGTAGTCGGAGTCCAGATCGTCGATTTGCAGCGGATAATCATTGGCACCTTCATCCCCCTGACATTCCAGCCGTGGGGAAACCGCACGATATGACAGTATTCGCGCGCTACCGGGGTCAGCGTGACCTCGAGAGAGTCCGGCAATACTTCTCCCCCAAGGCAGCCTGCTAGCAAGCTCGCCGCCATCCAGATTCTGGGCAGCATCAAAACCGAGGTTCCGGCGGCAGAACGATCTCTCGTGGACCGTCATCCAGCCCGTAGATGTGAATCACCTGGGGCTCAGGCGACTTCGGTGGCTCCGGGGCGGCGGCGGGTGCGGGAGGCGGTGCTGGAATGGGAGCAGCGGCCACGCTTGGCGCTATCGGAGGCGCGGCGGGTTTGGCCACCAGCGGAGCTGGCGGTGGAGCAGAGGGAACAGGCGCGGATGCCACCGGAGCTGGTTCCGCATGCCGCAGGCTCGCCGCGAGCTGGTCTCGGTTCAAGTCCAGCCCGAGCATCACTCGATCGCCTGTGACGGTGACTTCAAGATCTTTCGCCACTGCCGGTAGCTCCGGAATCGAATCCTTGAGACTTTCGGCGATCTCCGTTGCGTCCGTGGGGGACTTCGCTTTGATCACCGCATCGAGATATAGCCCGTTTCGGACCGACAACGTGCCATTGAAACCGTCCGCTTCAATTTCGAGCGGAACGAACAGGCTGGCGAGCCGGTCGGGCAACTCGTCCGCGACGACCCACAGATCGCCTCCCGACGCAGCTCGCGCCGCACGGGTCAGGAGCGGCGAATAGCGCAGGGCGATCGGGCCGTTAGTCCATTGATTGCGATCGATCGCGGACTCCATCGTCTTTCGCAGGCCGATCAGCAATAGTTGCTCGTCGATCTGCGCCACGCTCAAGCTGTCCCTGCCCGGTGAAATATAAAGCGCGATTCCGCGGTACTGTACGCGCTTCATCCCCTTAACGGCGGCCTGACCTTGAACCTCGGATGGGGGGAAGTTTCCGGCAGCCATCGCCAGCAAGTCGGGTGAGGAAATCAGGATCTGCCGGGCGCTCAGAATGCATGACAAGTCGGGGAAACCGAGGCTGCCCAGGCTGGACAATTCCGCACCCACCGCCTCCGCGAAGACCGATTGGCGCAAATTCTCCCACTGAATCCCCACGATTGCCGTGGCTTCGGGCGAGGCGTAGCTCCACCAAGTGGGGTGAGACTCGCCCGACGCGAATGCTGCCGCCATCATAAGAAACAAGACTGGTCGCACCAGTCTCTAATCGGATGGTAACGGGAAGAAGGATAGAATCCAGAAGTTTTTACTGCTACTTCTGCCCTAGTACTTAAATCTAAATCTAAGAAAACACGATTGCAGCCGCTGGCATCCGGATTGCAAGATTCCGAGCCGATGCAGAGCGACGATTACGCGGGTGCGTTTGAGTCCGGGTATGGGGCGACCAGGAGATACTTGCTGGCGCACGGCGCGCAGCTCGAGGAAGCCGAAGAAATAGCGCAAGCGGCATGGGCCCGAGGGTGGGAGTACCGCGATCAGTTGCGAGATCCGGGATTGGTCGGATTCTGGGTCAATTCGATCGCGCGCAATCTTCTGCGGGCGCGATTCCGCAGTCCGCTGACGACGCCTCTCGAAGATTTGAACCCATCCTACACCATGGATCTGCAGGCCATCGATCTGCGCCGTCTTCTGGACTATTGCACGAAGCGCGATCGCGCTCTGATGGAGCAGAGTCTCAAGGGTTACTCCGCGGAAGAAATCGCCCGCGACGCCGGCATCACATCCACCGGAATTCGAGTACGTCTATTGCGGATCCGCCAGTCGCTGAGGGAACGAGCTTTCGCGGCGGCGTAAGCCTATCGCTCACGCTTACTCCAGCTCGCGCGAAGAAAATCGCGGTTCATCCGGCCGATTACTTCCAGGCGAATGCCTTTCGGACACACGGCCTCGCACTCGCCAATATTGGTGCACTGACCAAAGCCTTCCCGATTCATCTGCGCCACCATGCGCAACGCTCGCGAATCCCGCTCGGGCAACCCTTGGGGAAGCAAGCCGAGATGCGAGATCTTGGCTCCGGTAAACAAAGACGCGGAAGCGTTGGGGCAAGCCGCCACGCAAGCGCCGCAACCGATGCAAGCCGCAGCGTCCATGGCGCGGTCGGAATCGTCCTTGCGAACCGGAATCGTGTTGCCGTCCGGCGCGCTACCCGCCGGGACGGAGATGTATCCACCCGCGGCGATGATGCGATCGAAGGCGCTGCGATCGACAATCAGGTCCCGCAGAACCGCAAACGGACGTGCGCGCCAAGGTTCCAGGTAGAGTTCCTGGCCGTCGCGAAAATGGCGCAGGGTTAGCTGGCATACCGTCGTCTCGGCCATCGGGCCGTGTGCCAAGCCGTTGATGACGAATCCGCAGGAGCCGCAGATGCCTTCCCGGCAGTCATTCTCGAACGCGATCGGATCTTCGCTTTTCAGGATCAGCTCTTCATTCAATACGTCCAGCGCTTCCAGCATGGACATGTCGGGATTCAGCGCCGCTGATTCATAGCGCACCATTCGCCCCGGAGCCTTGCGCGAGGACTGCCTCCAGACATGGAAGATTAGGCGCATCGCCGGTCCTCCGCTTGCTGACGCGCGCGGCTCGGTATGGCTTTCCGAGCCGTGACCGTAAGAGAGCGGTTGCTCACTTGTAACTCCGCTGAGACGGATGCACGTACTCGAATACCAGTGGCTCCTTGTTTAATTTCGGCCCATCATCCGGACCGACATATTCCCAAGCCGCCACGTAACTGAAATGCTCGTCGTCCCGCAGCGCCTCACCGTCGGGGGTCTGATACTCCTCGCGAAAATGGCCGCCGCAGGACTCATTACGTTCCAGCGCGTCCAGGCACATCAACTCGGCCAGCTCGAAGAAGTCCGCGACCCGTCCCGCCTTTTCCAGAGACTGATTGATCTCTTCAGCCGCGCCCATCACTCTCACATCGCGCCAATATTCTTCACGCAGCTCCCGAATCTTTCCGATCGCCGTTTCCAGTCCCGGCGCGTTGCGCGACATGCCGCAGTAGTCCCACACCAGCTTGCCGAGTTCGCGATGAAACGAATCCACGGTGCGCGAGCCGCGGGTATTCAGGAGCCGGCGGGTGCGCTCTTCCACGTCGTTCTTCGCGGATTGAAATTCGGTCCGGTCGGCGTCCACCTTGTCGAATGACCGGCTCGCCAGATAATTGCTGATCGTGTAAGGAAGGATGAAGTATCCGTCCGAAAGCCCTTGCATCAACGCGCTTGCGCCCAGCCGATTCGCGCCATGATCGGAAAAGTTCGCCTCGCCAATCGCAAAAAGGCCGGGAATCGTGGACATGAGCTGATAGTCCACCCACAGACCGCCCATCGTGTAGTGGATGGCGGGATAAATGCGCATGGGCACTTTGTACGGATCTTCGTCCGTGATGCGCTGGTACATCTCGAACAGATTACCGTAGCGTTCGCGGATTTTTTCGACGCCCAGACGTTGGATCGCGTCGCTGAAGTCGAGGTAGACTCCCAGGCCATGTTCACCCACGCCGCGCTCTTCGTCGCACACGGATTTGGCGTTGCGTGAGGCGACGTCGCGCGGAACCAGATTGCCGAAACTAGGATAGCGGCGCTCCAGATAATAGTCGCGCTCGGCTTCAGGAATATCGCCCGGTTTGCGCTGATCGCCCCGATGCAAGGGCACCCAGATCCGGCCGTCATTGCGAAGGGACTCGCTCATCAGCGTCAGCTTGGATTGGTAGTGACCCGACACCGGAATGCACGTTGGGTGAATCTGCGTGAAACAAGGATTGGCGAACAACGCGCCGCGCTTATACGCGCGCCAGATGGCGGTACAGTTCGAACCTTTCGCGTTAGTCGAGAGATAGTAGACGTTTCCGTATCCGCCGGTTCCGAGCACCACCGCGTCGCCCGTGTGACACTCGATGGCGCCGGTCACCAGATCGCGCGTAATGATGCCGCGCGCGCATCCGTCGATCACCACAAGATCGAGCATCTCCGTTCGCGGATACATGCGGACTCGCCCGGCGTCCACTTGGCGTTCCAGCGCCTGATAAGCGCCCAGCAGAAGCTGCTGGCCGGTCTGGCCGCGCGCGTAAAACGTGCGCGAAACCTGAGCGCCGCCGAAACTGCGATTGGCGAGCGTTCCTCCGTACTCACGCGCGAATGGCACGCCCTGAGCCACGCACTGATCAATGATGTTGACGCTGATTTGCGCCAGACGATAAACGTTGCCTTCACGCGCGCGGAAGTCGCCGCCCTTTACCGTGTCGTAAAACAAACGGTAGATGCTGTCGCCGTCATTCTGATAGTTTTTCGCCGCATTAATCCCGCCCTGCGCGGCGATGGAATGCGCCCGGCGCGGCGAATCCTGAAAGCAGAAACACTTGACGTTGTATCCAAGCTCCGCCAGCGTGGCCGCGGCGGATCCACCGGCGAGTCCGGACCCGACCACGATAATTTCGTGCTTCCGCTTGTTGGCCGGATTCACCAGCTTCATCTCGAAGCGAGCTTTGTCCCAGGCCTTTTCGATCGGCCCGCTGGGGATTCTAGCGTCCAGCTGCATCTAGAGGACCCGCGGAATGACGCGGGTAAGCACCGCAACCGGGATCGAAACGAAGCCCAGGAAGATCAGCAAGGCCACCGTGGCCGCCAACGCCTTGATCCTCGGCATATAGCGCGGATGGGTGAACCCGAGGGTCTGGAGCAGGCTCCACAAACCATGCCGGAGATGCAGGCACAGCAACGCCATCGCCAGAATATAAAATGCCGCCACCGGGATCGAACGGAATCCGGCGATCACGTTCCCGTAGGCATCGAACGGATCGTACGGGGTTCCGCCGACGCCGAAGGTGAACTCCATCAGGTGATACACGACGAACGCTGCGATGATGGGGCCGCTCATATACATGGTCCGCGACGCATAGGACGAACCCGCGACGCTGTGTTTGACGTACCCTTGAGGCCTGGCCTCGCTCTTGATCACCGCAAGTTGTATGGAACTCCAGATGTGGAGCAGCACCATAATCAGTAAAACAACACGCACGCTCCAGAGCAGTTCCGGCAGCCGCTTCAGCGCGCGCGCGTAGCCGTTGAATTGGTCAGGTCCCATGAAAATCTGAAGATTTCCGAGGAGGTGCGCGGCCACGAATCCAGCCAGCACCACTCCGCTCACCGCCATCACGGCCTTTTTCCCGACCGTTGTATTCCAAAAACGCACGACTCGCTCGCGTCCTGCGATTCGGATTGCCGTTGCACTCATGTGGGATCTCTTCCGATGATAACAACCAGCTAAGCTGACGTTAGACTGATCGAGATGGATCCGATTCTGGAGCTGCGCCAGGTATCGAAGCATTTTCCGGCACACCGCGCCGTTACCGAAGTTTCGCTCGCGATCTCGCGAGGCGAGTTTTTCTCCTTACTCGGTCCCTCCGGCTGCGGAAAGACGACCACCCTCCGCCTGATCGCCGGATTCGAGACGCCCACGGGAGGCGAAGTGTGGCTCAACGGCTCTCGAATCGATCAGTTGCCGCCCTACCGCCGCAACGTCAATACCGTATTCCAAAACTACGCTCTCTTTCCACACCTGACGGTTCGCGGGAACGTGGAATTCGGGCTGCGTCGAAAAGCCGCGAATGGAATTGACGGGACGGTCGCCAAGGTTCTCGAACAGGTCCGTTTAGCGGGAAAGGAATCTCGTAAACCAGCGGAGCTTTCCGGAGGCGAACGGCAACGCGTCGCGCTGGCCCGGTCCCTGGTGCTGGCGCCGGATGTGCTGCTGCTGGACGAGCCTTTGTCGGCGCTCGATCCGCAGCTTCGCAAGCAGGTGCGCTCAGAATTGAAAGAGCTACAGCGCAGAGTCGGGGTCGCGTTCCTGTTCGTGACGCATGACCAGGAAGAAGCGCTGTCGCTGTCGGACCAGATTGCGGTAATGAACGGCGGTGTGCTGGAACAGGTGGGATCGCCGCAGGATCTTTATCAGCGCCCGAAGACTAGATTTGTCGCATCGTTTCTGGGTGCGATGAACTGGATCGACGGTGTAGGCGTGCGGCCGGAGGTTACGCGCATCTCTCGCCATGCTCCGCTCGACGCGACCGCACGGCGAGCGGTGGTCACCAGCGCCGTGTTCCTGGGGGCATTCATTCACGTCGCGGCGCGCCTTGAACAGGGCGGCGAAACGGTGCTCGCGCAG
>JBEKBK010000431.1:0-8328 GCA_050015435.1 Bryobacteraceae bacterium | reverse complement strand
CCTGGGTCTCAAGGCGTGGCCAGTTGATCTTTTTCCGTTTGATGAGGTCCACCGAAAATTCGACATCGAGCGAGGTTTCAATGGCGCTGCCCAGCACTTCACCATCGCCCTGCCGGGCGTGGCCGTCACCTAGAAAGAACAGCGCACCCGGCTCGAACACAGGCAACATCACAGTGGCTCCCGCTCCCATTCCGTTGTAATCCATATTTCCGCCGAAGAAATCGGGATAACTTGTGGGAATGGCGCCTTTGCCCGGGGGCGCAGTCGCGACGCATCCGAGCATCGGGCGGATTGGCAGCTCGATGCGCGGACCCTTGAAGAAGTCCCCCGGATCCATATAGGCGATCCCTTTCTGTTTGTCGATTTGCCAGTTCGCCGTCTTCGGATCGCGCGCCGCTTCCATGCGCAAAAAACCAGGGTCGGCGGTGTAGGGGGCCAGAAGCGAGGCGGACCAGCCCGTAGCGCGGTTAGTCTCGAGCTTCAAAATATGAACCACCAGAGTATCGCCCGCTTCCGCACCCTCGATGTAGAAAGGTCCCGTCTCCGGATTGCCTCCGCCCTGGGAGCGCTGCACACCCGCGGAATCAAAGCCGCGCGCGTCGATGGTGTAGGTGACCACGTGATCGCCGGGCTTGATCCGAAGCGCGGGTTTGTGGGCGCTAGAAAAGGTGGTGTAGAATTCCGTGGGCGCAAAAGTATGCGTTTCGCCGAAACAGCATGCAGCCAGTGCAAGCGTCAGCAGCAATTTCATATTTACCCTCCAGATTGGACAAGTATAGCGGAAGGCCGTGATGATGACATCTGTAATAACATCGATGACGAAACCATTGAACTGCATGCGATGGGCAGACTTCAAGATGGACCGATACGCCAACACCTGGACGCTTGTGAATTCTGCCGGGCGCGGGTTGCCAAGTACCGGTCTTGGATCGAAGGTCTAAAGCAGGCCATAAAGGAGCTCCGTGAGGAAGAAGCTCAGCCGCCCTCACCACCGAAGAATGGCTCCGATCCAACGTCATCCTCGTAGATTGAGTTGTGGAGCCGTTTCACGCAACAGCCGGTGAATTGACCCAGGTGGAGCGGCATCCAACGCTTTGAATGATCGGATGGCAGCGCGGGCCGGTGCGGTAGAGATGCCCGCTGCGCACAGCATTTCACAAGGCATCCGGCGTCGTTGCCCCAGTCCAAAGGACTGAACCAACCCGTGAGTAAAGAATCGAATGAGGAGAAGTTAAGACGCATTCTGTCTGCTCTTTCAACGCGTGAACGTGAGGCGCTGTACCGCTTCTACTTTCTGGAGCAAAGCCGCGCGCAGATATCCCAAGACCTGGGGTTCGATGAAAGCGCGTGGGAAGAGCTTAAAGCGCGAGTAAGAGACCTGACGGAAGATCCCCAATAGCCCGTTTGCGCGGCGGTCGGCCTGCGCCAAAGAAGGTAAACGGCTATGAACAAGGACCCGATCCTTGCTAAGGTAAGGATAGAGCGTATGGCAAAGGTCACATCCAAATACCAGGTCACGGTGCCTCGGAGAATCGCGGAACTATACCATATCCGCCCTGGCGATGACATAGACTGGGTCCCGGCTGGTCCAGTAATTCGCGTCATTCCTCCAAGCGGCCAAGCGGCGCCCCAAAGTCGAGAGTCACAACTCCGCTTGTTCGATCAAGCGACCGAACGCCACCGCAAGCGTCCGTCCGCGGGCGCCGCAGAGCGGAGTCGCGAACGAGGATGGAGGAGAGAGGATCTCTACGGATGTGGCCGCCCTCGTTGACACCAAGGTCCTGGTCTATCGGTTCGATGGCCGCTTTCGCGAAAAACAGAAGATCGCCACCGAGATTCTCAGACGCGGTATCGTTGAAGACTCGGTGCGTCTCCCGCACCAAGCGATCGTGGAGTTCGTCGCGGCCGTAACACGCCCCATTTCGCGGCCACGTTATCCTCAAACCATCCGACGCTCTGCGAGAAGCGGAAGAATTTCTGAAGCAGTTCACGGTTCTTTATCCAAATGAGGCGATTCTCCGTGAAGCTGTTCGCGGGTGTGCGGCATGCCAGTTGAACTGGTTCGACGCGCACCTGTGGTCATATGCGGAACATTACGGCCTGCCGCAAATCCTCACCGAGGACCTTCAGCACGATCGGCTCTATGGTACAGTCCGCGTGGTGAACCCGTTCATTTGACCATTTCTTGAGTTTGCATAGACTAGTTTCAAACGGCCAGCAACGATATCCCTAACCGCGGGGATATGTTGACAGACCTACGCTATCTCTGAAACTAGTCTAGCTGGCGCCTGCCGTGACCACTCGAAACCCGGTCTCCACGTGCTTGGAGGCTACTCGGTTCCACATCACCTGCGCCTGCCCGGCGGATTCGGCGTGCTTAAACTCCACGAGCTGGCCCGCCGACAGCGAGGTACACGTGTGGGACATCCGGAAGCCGCCCGCGCTCACGTCCACCAGCCGGCCATCAATCTGGACCGGCTTCGGATTCGCAAAACTCACGCGAACGGCGCCCTCCGCCTTGCGCCGTTGCTCGCGTCTCATCTCGCGAACGGAAACGTTCATGAGGCAGCTTCCAATCGGGCCGATTCGTACAGCTTGAGTTTGCGGCTCAGCGTGCGCCGCGAAATCCCAAGCCGTTCGGCGGCTTTCTGTTGATGACCCCCGGTCGCCGATAAGGCCTCGAGGATCGTTCGCCGTTCCACGAGGCCAAGATTCGTAGCAGTGCCCGGGCTCCGCGAACGCTGCCATATGTCAGGCGGCGTCGATGAATGCAAAGACGCCAGGTCGTCCGGGCGAATCTCCAGGCTGCGGGCCATCACGGCGGCCTTGGTCACCACATTTCGCAGCTCGCGAATATTGCCCGGCCACGCATAGGCCAGCAGCAGCTTGGCCGCCGATTCCGAAAAGCGCATCCGCGAATCGTTCTGCGCCAGGAAATATACGGCCAGCGGGAGCACGTCCTCGATTCTCGCGCGCAGCGGCGGCACCTGCAAAGTGATTTGGCTGAGCCGATGATAGAGATCGCTGCGAAACCGTCCCTCCGCTACGGCTTCTTCGAGCGGCCGGTTGGTCGCGGCGACGACGCGCACGTCCACCGAGATCTTCTTGACTCCGCCGAGCCGGTAATACGCGACTCCGTCGAGGACCCGCAATAGCTTGACCTGCATCTTCAGGTCCAGCTCCCCGATTTCGTCCAGGAAGATGGTGCCCTGGTGGGCCATTTCGAACAAGCCCGGCTTCATGGAATCGGCTCCGCTGAACGCGCCTTTGTCGTAGCCGAACAATTCGCTCTCGAGCAGGTGCTCCGGTAGGGCCGCACAGCTCAAGTCCACCCAAGGTTTCTGGCTGCGCAGCGAGTAGTGATGCACGGCCCGTGCGACCAGCTCCTTGCCGGTACCGCTCTCCCCGGTAATGAGTACGGTCGCGCTCGAGCGCGCTACACGCTCCACGGCAGCCATGAGGCGAACCATGGGCTCGCTGGCAATTACGGCCGGCATGCCCAGAAAAACGCTGGTGCCGTCCGCGACCGACTGTAATGTATCTTGACTCATGCTGTACTCTCTATTTCGCCAGTCTTCGGGGAATAGCACCCTCCGAGGAACACCCTAGCCCCAGTCTCAAAACCTACCCGCCGCCTGAGACAGTTTGTCGCAAGACCCTCCCAGGTCAAGTGCCATTGTGTCCGTTTAGATGCCCGGAGGAACTCAGTAACTCGTTTAAAACAAGGAGCGGATGGTCCGAAAATCCATTGGCATCCGGCCTGCAATCGCATGGTTTCACGATGAGTCCCGTTTCCACTCCGCTTTCCCCAAGAGCCAGAACGTACATCGGTCTGACCACCGTTCTTGGACTCATCGTTCTCGGCTTGGCCGTGTTCAACTGGCAATCGCCCGACCTGCTGAAGTTCGGCTGCTTCCTGATGGTTGCCATCTTCTCCTGCGGAATGCGGATCAGTGTACCGGGCATTACGGGAACTCTCTCCCTCACGTTCCTGTTCGTGCTGTTCGGCGTGGCCGAGCTTACCGAGGCGGAAACCGTGGTGCTCGGTTCGGTGGTCACACTTTTTCAATGTTTCTGGAATCAGCCGCGGCGTCCACGTATCGCTCAGGTTCTGTTCAACGTGAGTTCGATGGCTGTGGCTATCGCGGTCACCGACCGGACCTATCACGCGGCGTGGTTCACCGATCATAGCGTTGATCCCTCCCTACGACTCGCAGTAGCAACCTGCGTTCTGTTCCTGATGAATACCGTGCCAGTGGCGGTGGTGATTGCCCTGGCCGAGGAGCGGGAAATCATCCCGGTATGGCGTCAATGCTATTTCTGGTCACTGCCCTACTATCTGGGTGGGGCCGCCGTAGCTCAGGTCGCCAGCCTGCTTTCCAACAGTTTTGTCGGCTGGCAGACGGTACTCCTCACCGGACCGGTCGTTTATCTGATCTACCGCTCTTATCGCCTGTATCTCGAACGTCTTGAAGACGAAAAGAAACATGCCGAGGCGGTGTCCTCCCTGCATCTGCGCACCATCGAGGCGCTGGCGCTGGCGATCGAGGCCAAGGATCACACCACGCACGGTCATCTGCAGCGGGTTCAGGTCTACGCGACGGAGTTGGGGAAAGAGCTGGGGTTGAGTGTGGAAGACCAGGAAGCGCTGCGTGCCGCGGCTCTGCTCCACGACATCGGAAAGTTGGCGGTTCCCGAGCACATTATTTCCAAGCCCGGCAAGCTGACTCCCGAAGAGTTCGAAAAGATGAAGATTCATCCGATCGTCGGCGCCGAAATCCTCGAGCGGGTTCAATTCCCCTATCCCGTAGTGCCCATTGTCCGCTCGCATCACGAGAAGTGGAACGGCATGGGCTACCCGCACGGACTTGCCGGGGAAGCCATCCCGATCGGCGCTCGGATTCTGGCTGCGGTGGATTGCTTGGACGCGCTCGCGACCGATCGCCAGTACCGGCGAGCGGTTCCGCTGGAGGAGGCGATGAAGATCGTCCAAAGCGAGTCCGGCAAGTCTTACGACCCGCGCGTGGTGGATCTGTTGGCTCGCCGCTACGTAGAGCTCGAGAAGAAAGCTCAGTCCCTGAATCAGGATATGGGCAAGCTCTCGACCGACATCAAGGTAATGAACGGACATGCACCCGCCGCCGGATTCGAGCAGTCCGCGCCGCCTTCGTCGGATAAATCCGGCAAGAACGGATCGATGGATTTCTTGAACTCGATCGCAGCCGCGCGTCAAGAGGTGCAGGCGCTGTTCGAGATTTCGCAGGATTTGGGCAATTCGCTCAGTCTTGACGAGACCCTATCGGTGCTGGCGGTTCGTTTGCGAAAGATCATTCCTCACCATTCCCTGGCTATATGGGTCCGCCGCGACAATCTCTTGCTGCCCGACTACGTCAGCGGCGATGATTTCCGTTTATTTTCCGCCCTCCAGATCCCAGTGGGCCAAGGGCTCTCCGGCTGGGTCGCCGAGAATCGCAAGCCTATTCTCAACGGCAATCCCTCGGTAGAGCCGGGGTACTTGAACGATCCCAACAAGTTTTCAAGCTTACGGTCGGCCGTAGCCGTTCCGCTCGAGGGGATGAACGGCGTGCTGGGCGTGCTGACCTTGTACCATGCCGAACGGGATGCCTTCACGCGGGACCACCTGCGCATCCTGCTGGCGATCAGTTCCAAGATCGGGCTGTCCATTGAGAACGCTTTGCGGTTCCGCCAGGCCGAATCCTCCGCAACGACGGATTATCTCACCACGCTGCCCAATGCACGTTCGCTATTCCTGCAACTGGATGCCGAGCTGTCACGCGGACGGCGCAGCCAGCAGCCGCTGGCATTGCTGGTCCTCGATTTGGACGGATTCAAGCAGATCAACGACCGGTTCGGGCACCTGGAGGGCAACAAGGTGTTGCGCTCCGTGGCCGGGGCATTGAAGTCCGCGTGCCGCGAGTACGATTACGTAGCGCGCATGGGCGGCGATGAGTTCGTGGTCTTGTTGCCGGGCGTCAAGCCTCACGACGTCGAGGGCAAATTGACCCAGTTCCGGGAACTGGTGAAACATGTTGGCGCGGACATCTTCGCCGGCAGCACGCTGACGTCGAGCATCGGTGTCGCACATTTCCCCCTGGATGGGACCGATGCCGAACAGCTACTCGCCGAGGCGGACAAGCGCATGTATATGGAAAAGCATTCGCCGAAACATGCCGCCCCGCGAGACGCGAACTGGGCCGGCGAGTGGACCGCGACGGTTCAGTAGCCGATCACTGCACGCGAGAAAAGCGCAGCGAGAGTCGTTTGCGCATGCGGTAGCCCATCACCAGCAACGCAGCGAATGCCATTGCGAAAGTGGAAGGCTCTGGAACGCCGGGGGCGGAGGCGCTAACGCTGGCGATCACCTGCGTCCCTGACAGAGGCGTAACCTGATTGGGGCCTCCTAAAACAATAAGCTGCTCGTCCCCAAAACAAATACTCGCAATGCTGATTCCCCCAAAGCACACTTCAGATTGAAGATTGCCACTTGCAATCTGTGTTGCGCCGTTCGTTTGAAAGTAAATATAGTTTACCTCTGACGCACTGGTACCACTGAAATCGAACATCAACTGGGTCGCGGTTGCCGACAAATCACCGGGCCCGGCAAGATCTTCAAAATCGGAGTTCCCTCCGCTCAGAGGCCCGGTCAGATCGAACGTATTGGTGCCGTCATTCAACAGCAGATTCCAATCGACAACATCGGATTGCGCGAGGGCACCGATGGTGCCATCTGTAACGATGTCCCCGGTGACACCTCCAGCGCCGATTGTCTGGTCGACGGTGTAGGTTATGTTGGTGGCGCTACCCAGGGATGCAACGCCAAGTACCCATGACAGAACGGCAAACGGCGTTCGGGAGATTCTGAAAATGCTTCCCATGGCAACCCTTAAATTAGAAGCTCCTGGATCTTCGCCGGAAGGCAGCGAATCCAAGGAGCATTAGGGCTGAAGCTGACAGGGTCAGAGAGCGCGGTTCGGGGACGGTCGACGGGGGCGGGAACGATCCGGTTCCCGTGAGTGTGCCGTTGGCACAAATGGCCGACGTCAGATATACGGTGAACGGGTCATCCGTACCGAGGAATCCCGCGGATGCGTTGAATGTATCGGTCACCGTGTACATGTACAGTGTTGGATCGGGTCCAGTGCCGGTGTCGGTAATCGTCAAATTTCCCGCGGCGATCTGGGTTCCGCCGTTTGCCAGCCACGTATAGAACCCCGCATCAGGAGTATCAGTATCCAAAGGGAACACGCTGCCGGCGTTGTTACCAAGCGTGGGTCCGGATGTCAGGAAGCCTTCGCCGGTCGTAAACGATCCCGTTCCCCCTATCTTGTAGAGGTTGCCGGGTACATACGTACCGGTGGGCGTACCGGTGACGGGGTCTGCATGGTCGCCCAAAGGGATCCCGTAATCGGTGGTGACGGTGCCTACCGTTTGCTCGATTAAGAAGTCTCCAGGGCCGTAAACGAAACCGCCTGGACCAGTGTAATCTTCAAATTCATTTCCCACCACTGGGCCACCGTAGTTCATGTCGATGGTCAACGTCCAGAGCCCTCCGGGTGAAGTCGGCTGACTGAGCGTAGCGCTAAAGACCTGATAGGGCGCGGCGCCGCCGGGGATGTCTGCCGGGTTTTGTGTACTCGTAAGTGTGATCGAGGTTGCAAACGAACTGAACGCGGCTGCGGAGAGCAGAAGCAGTGACTTCAATGCTGACATTAGACCTGTATCCTTCGTTCAGAAGCATAAAGGCTAAGTAGTCATATGCCTCTGGGCCGAAAGTAATAGGTCGATCCATCGATGGGGTAGTACACGTTTCGTCCTAGACCGCACTAGAGGGTTGCCCGCTCGGTACTACGGCCACGAACCAGATTTGTCAAGAGAATCCGAGAACTATCTGTGCACTTAAGTCGTTGATGGCAAGCCCCCAACCCCAACCGGTGGCGGACCGGCGGCAGGACTCGGATAACCCCAGAGAGACCGGCCTACAGCGGGCTTTCTGGGGTACCATCTGGCTTCGGCTGCGGTCAAAACTGATGGAACTGCTGGAGTCGAGCAGCGCCTTTCATCAAGATTAATCTTGACTGTTCTCCTTTTCTTCGCTAATATGCCTTAGGGAACAAATAGCGAAAAGGAGCGTCGAATGTCTACCTCCCCTCAAGTCGGCACGGCGGGTTGGTCCTATCCTCACTGGAACGGAATCGTCTACCCCAAATCTCAAACCGGGGGCGCACACCCGCTCGAGAAACTCTCTCGCACATTCGGCGTGGTGGAGATCAACAGCTCTTTTTATCAGTCGCTTAAGCCAGAGATAGT
>JBEKBK010000430.1:0-7563 GCA_050015435.1 Bryobacteraceae bacterium | reverse complement strand
GCGACGCCTTCGTCTTCATCGACCGGGAAACCGCACGCATCACCACTATCCTCGGCTATCCCACCCGCAGGCTCGCTCAGGTGGCCTGATCGGAAAATTTCAAATATGTTTGGCTAGCGTTTGAGAAAAGTTTCGAGCGGATTACGCACCACTCTTCGATTGCCGTTGATGGCGGTGCGCTGGAAGAGTCGCGATGATTCGCTGGCAATCGCGATCCAGGAGTGGACGGTTAACGCGCCACTCGGAGAATGGCTTGGGATCAGACGCTGAGGAGTCGCCCCGCGAAACGGCGTTGGGGAAACGAGTCCACGAAGGCCAGATGTTTCACATTAACGGCACCCATTGTCTCGGCTACAGATGTTTAGCTTCACTCGTGCCGGAGCGCGATCACCGGATTCACGCTCGCAGCCGTGAATGCCGGCGCGAGCGATGCGATCACCGCTACGCTCATCAGCAGCAGTGTTACTGCAGTGAAGACCAGGGGATCCGAAGGGCTCACCTCGAATAGCAGGCTGGTCAGCACGCGGGTGAGCGCCAGCGCTGCGGCGACGCCGATCGCGACCCCGGCGGCCACCGGCACCAGGCTCCGGCCCAGGATCAATCGCAATACTTCGCCGCGGCCGGCGCCGAGCGCCATGCGTATGCCGATCTCTCGCGTCCGCTGTGCCACTGAATAGCTCATCACGCCATAGATGCCGACGGCCGCCAGCGCCAGCGCGACAAACGCAAACGTTCCCAACAGCAGCATAGGGAAGCGGCGGAAACCGAGCGAGTCGTGAATGACCTGCTCCATGGTGGCGACGTTCGAGACTGGCTGCTCGCGGTCGATGTCGGCGGCGGCCTTGCGGATGGCCGTCGCGAGGACTGCCGGGTCACCTGCCGTGCGCGCCACCAGGGTCATCACCGGCCAGGCCGCCTGGCTGTACGGGCGGAATATCTGGGGCACGGTCGGGTAATCCAAACTCCAATGATGCACGTCACGAACCACGCCGACTATCGTGAGCCAGGGCGAGGTCGCACGCGGGCCGCCCAACTTGAAGGTGCGTCCGATGGGATCTTCCTTAGGCCAATAGCGCCGGGCCAGGCTGTCATTGACGATGACGACTTGAGGGGCGCTCACGGTGTCACGCGAACTGAACTCGCGGCCTTTGAGCAGAGGGATGCCCATCGTCTGGAAATAATTCGGGCAGATCAAGCTGTAATTGGCGTTGGGCTCTTCAGATGGGTTGGGATCGGGGCGGCTCTGGATGACGAAACTCCTACCTGCTCCAGCGCCGCTAAGGGGAAGATGGCTGACGGCGCTCACCGACTGAACTCCCGCGACAGCGCCCACGCGCTCACCGACGTCTTCGCAGAATCGCGTGCGTTCGGGAGCACCGTAAGTGTCAGTCTGCGGCAGAGCGATTTGCATGGTCAGCAGATTGTTCGGGTCGAAACCCGGTGCGACGCCGCTCAACCGCACGATGGTCTCGATCATGAGTCCAGCGCCAGTAAGCACTACGAGCGCCAGTGCCACTTCAGAAACCACCAGCAGCGCGCGCAAGCGGTTGGCACGATGTCCGGTGGAGACGCGCCCGCCACCCTCCTTGAGCGATTCGTTCAGGTCCGTACGGGAAGCCTGCAGGGCCGGGGCGAGCCCAAACAGAAGCCCGGTGGCGAGCGAAACGAACAGCGCAAAGAGGAGCACACCTGAATCGACGCTGAGCTGGTCCAGCTGCCGGAACGGGACGAACTTGATGAAGCTGGGCAGAATGCGGACCAGCAGACTTATACCCCAGATAGCGAATAGAACGCCGACCGCGCCTCCTGCTAACGCCAGCACGGCGCTTTCGATCAGCAACTGGCGAATCACGCGGAACCGGCTGGCGCCCAACGCAGTCCGCAGCGCAAATTCCTTGCGGCGCCCGGCGGCCCGCGCCAGCAGCAGGTTGGCGACATTGGAGCAGGCGATGAGCAGCACAAATCCAACGGCGCCCAGCAGAGCGAAGAGAATGGGACGCACCTCTTTGACTCTCCAGTCGCTCGTCGGGATGATCATGGCGCCCCTACTTGCATTCTCGTTTGGATATTGCAGGGACAAGCGGCGTCCGATTGCATCCATCTCGGTTTTCACCTGCGCCATGGTGACGCCGGGCTTCAGCCGCGCCACGACCATGAATGAATGCGATGCGCGACCCTGGTCCTGGGCGTTAAGAGCGATCGGAACCCACAGCTCATTACGGTTATCTGGGAATTGAAACCGAGACGGCATCACGCCTACAACAGTGTAGCTGTCGCCATTGATTTTGATGGGCTTCCCTAGCAGGTTGGGGTCTGCTCCGTAGCGGCGTCGCCAAAGCCCGTAGCTCAGCACCACCAATCGGTCCTTACCCAACCGGTCTTCCTCCGGCAAGAACGTACGGCCCAGATACGGCTGAATTCCCAACAGCGGGAAAATGCTGCTGCTCACTCGCATGCCGGACACCTGCTCGGGCTCGTTCTGCCCGGCCAAGTTGTAGATCTGGTGTTCGTAGATGGCCATGCGCTCGAAGACGTCGTTCTGGCGCTGCCAATCCAGGAAGTTGGGAGCGGACACGATATTGGATTCGTCCGGCTTACGGATGTCGTTCTCCCAGACGGTCACCAGTTGACCGGGCTGCGGGTACCCAAGCGGCTGCAACAAGACCGCATTGATTACACTGAAGATCGCCGCGTTCGCGCCCACACCGAGTGCCAAGGTGGCGACGGCCGCTAGCGTGAATACCGGCGTCTTGCGCAAGATGCGGACGGCGTAATGTAGATCTGCGAAGAGCATTGTGCGCTTCCTCTTTTATACAGCGGATTCAGCAACTGGTTACCAAGAATTAGTCGTTATCATATCTGCGACCGGTACAGTGCACGCGTTCCTCCGGCAAGACGGAACCCAGGCATATGTTGCGCTGGTCGTAACTAGTCTTCAGCGCCGCATGAATGTGCGGGGAACCAGCGCCATCGTGATCGCGAGGGCTGCGCGCTCAGCCCCCTGATGTCGCGCATTGTCGGCATGAATTCCTAGGTCGGTCACTTCCGCACGTAGGTGACTACACGTCCGTGGGATAACCGCCGCGCAAAGCCAGGCTGATCCCCATTCGGATTCGAGACGAACGTTGAGTAGCCCTAATGCGCGGTCGAGTTGCGGCCGATTCTTTCGCTGAGGTTACATACCACATCGGAACGGATGGCTCATGACGATCCGACTATTCGACGCACCCCTCCACGGCGAGCGGACTGCGGCCGGCGGAATTTTGCTGGACGCAGGCCCGGCAACACTACGGGATTTGATCCGTGGCCGCCTCCAGCAGGAGGTGGAACGCTACAACCAAGCGCTTACGGAGACTTTTCAGGGCTTGGTGCAGCCGGAAGAATCAGAGCAGATTCTGAACGGCTTCCGGATGAAGGCCAAGCGGCCTCTCGACTGGGAAGTGCAGTGCCGCCGCGCCTACTCGAGTTTCGAGAAGAACGGGTTTCTGGTGCTCGTCGATGGAAAGCAAGTGACGGAACTGGACTCGCGGTTCGATCTCCACGAGGATTCCGAGATCGACTTCATCAAGCTGGTCCCCCTGGTCGGAGGATGAAATGGTGGTTGATCGTGAAACCCTACAACGGGCCATGCGAGCCCAGTTTCCGCCGCCGGAACTCACTCCTGAAGCTAGCGATTGGATGCGCGAGATGGTTGCCGCGGTCGGGTCAAATCCCTTTCTTCAGCGGGAGCGAGATGTGCTCAAGCTCCTGGAAGCACCCTTAAACAGACTGAAGAGCGAGCCGCCGGAGGTCCGGCTGGCTTTCGTGTTCGAGGCGCTCAACGAGATTGTGAGAAGCAGCTCGTTTCACCTGAAGCTCCAGTTGAAGAGTGTGGTCGCTTGCCTGCTGCGGAGCGGCATCGCGCTTAGCGCCGTCGAGACGGTGAGATTGGTGGAGCTGGTATCGCAACCGAAAGTGCCGTTTCCGTTTAAGGCAGTTCTGTCGGCGATCGATGGCGCTCCCAGGACGCCCGCGTTGCTCGCAGCACTGCACCAGTTGCGCGCGAGTGTCACGCCTTATCACGGCCAGGCCGAGATGAAAGAGATCCACGAGCGAATCGACGTTCTCATCGGCGGCCGCAAGGAAGAAGCTCTCGCACCCGCGGGCGCGTGGAGCAAAACGGTTTTTCGGGAAGTCTCCACTTCGCACAAGGAGTTTGAATGGCACGCCCTTTTGTTTCACGCGCGATCCCTCACGCAGAGCACCGCGTCGAAGAAGTGGCAGACCGAAGCAGTGAACCTGATCACGCGAATCGGGCAGGTTGAGGTTCTGGACGCAGCTCGGCGTTGGTTGTCGTTGGGTCCGACGCCCGGTGAAACGATGATCCAGGCGCCGGAAGCGGAGGCAACCTATCAAAAGGGATTCGTATGGGTGTTGGGAGCACTCGGCGATGCTTCCATCGCGCCGGATATCGCCAACTTCGGATTCGCGTGCTTCCGGAAGATCCCCATGATCGGCGCGGTTTCACATCGGGTGGGCAACGCTTGTGTGAACGCATTGGCCGCGATGCCCGGACTCGATGGAGTAGCCCAATTGAGCCGCCTGGCGGGGAGGGTCAAGTACGACGTGGCCCGCAGGCTGATCGAAAAGGCGATGAACGAGGCGGCCGAGCGCAATCAGGTATCCCGCGACGATCTGGAAGCGATGGCCGTTCCGACGTTCGGCCTTGTTGTGTCCGGCGCGGCCGGCGTCCGGGTTGAGCGAGTCGGGGATTGCGAGGCCAGCCTCACGATTGGCCGCGAAGGCGCCTCGCTCGTTTGGAGCCGCGAGGGTAGACCCCTGAGGAGCGCTCCGGCAAATGTCAAAGAAGAACACGCGGAGCTCCTTAAGGATCTGAACCGCTGCGTGAAAGAGATGGGCGGCCAAATCGCGGCGCAGCGGTCTCGGCTTGAGCGTCAGTTGATGTCGGAAGGGACTTGCTCCATCGAGCGGTGGAAGGCATGGTATCTCGATCATCCGCTGGTTTCCTATTTCGCGACCCGTCTTTTCTGGGAGTTTGAGGTGAACGGCGAAACGCGGACCGCCATTCCGTGGCAAGGCAACCTGGTGGATTGGGCGGGCCATGGTGTCCAGCCCTCAAACGAGGCCCGCGTGCGGATGTGGCATCCGATCCGGTCTGACGTGCAAGCCATCCTGAGCTGGCGTTGCTGGCTGGAAGACCATCAGGTGCGCCAGCCGTTTAAGCAGGCGCATCGCGAGGTTTATCTGCTTACGGATGCCGAACGCGAGACGGAGACCTACTCCAATCGATTTGCGTCGCACATCATCCGCCAGCACCAGTTCGCTTCGCTTTGCAGGGAGCGCGGCTGGAAGTTTAATGTGATGGGCGCTTGGGATTCGCATAATACCCCGTCGTTGGATCTCACTCAGTACAACCTGCAAGCGAAGTTCGACGTGGAATCGCCAGAAGCGGAGGACGGCGACGACGAATCCACTACCACGCATGGCATCTATCTGGCCATCAGCACGGGCCGTGTCGAGTTCGTCAGGTTGGAGGCAACGCAGACGGACAAGGAGGAAACAGGACCGTTTGGGATACCGTTCCCAAAGAAGTTCCGAGCGCTCCGGCGAAGGGCCACCCTTCGTCTCGCGGAGGTCCCGGCGCTCGTGTTCTCCGAGGTGATGCGAGACTGTGACCTGTTTGTAGGCGTGACCAGCATCGGCACCGATCCAGCCTGGAATCAGGATCACCCGGACGATCCGCATCGACCCTACTGGCAACATTTCGCATTCGGCGATCTGACCTCGGCATCAGAGCACCGGAGGGTGGTGCTCGAAAGTCTGTTGCCGAAGCTGGCGATTCGAGACCGGTGCCGGCTGGATGGCCGATTCCTAGTGGTTCGCGGGGATCTGCATGAGTACCGGATCCACATCGGAAGCGCCAATGTTCTGATTGAGCCGGGCAGTCGCTACTTGTGTATCGTGCAGGGTTCCGGGGATACGTCTGCGACTCTTCCGCTGCCGTTTGAGGGCGATCGCATCCTGGGCTTAATTCTCAGTAAGGCGCTTCTTCTGGTGAATGATACGAAAATCAAGGACCCGACGATCGCGCGGCAGTTGTCTTAGACCTTTCGTCCTCGACTGAAATGGGCTCCCGTATTCGGAGCCGCACGCCAGAGCAAGCATGGACGGCCTTTAACATTGCTGAGGAGTTTGCTTCTCGCCTTCTTCATCCGTACTTTCCTGAACCAAGAGCCAAGATCTGTTCACTTCTCCCGCGTCGCCGGTCAATGTTGTTGATCGGCCGGAGCACCGATGGCCGAAGCAGCGCGGACGACGCACTTGTTCCTTCCCGCCGCAGTGGTCGTCGGCAACCCCTGTTAAGTGGTGTTATCGGCAACTCCGACCGCTTACGACAATATCCATTCGGCGTCGGCGGATGGCGCGCCCTCTCGACCTCGAAACTTCCTCCGAAGCGGTTCGCCCCAAAAAAAGGAAACTTCCGAGTAGCCCGTCAGAACGAAGCCGCTCGCACGGCAGACGCTACGCGTGCGCGTCGGTCGAGGCTTTCTCTTGCACCGGTTGCTTCGGCGATGCGGAGGGAGTAGTATTTTGGCGATGCTCCACTTCTGGAATGCTCACAATAGAGCCCTGTAGTTTATTAACGTCCAGATACAAAATCCCATAATGGCCCGCGTCTGCCCTAAACGCGAGCGGCTTCCTTCTCACGACTCTATCCGAAGCGCCCCGGCCCGCACCTCGTCCTGTTGCCCCGCGTTTGTCCGCCGGGCCGCTTCCGATAGAGATCTAGCGTCATCCAGGATCTATCCAACAAAGCTTGGGCAGCGTTCTACAACTAGCCGCTCAAGCAGCTTCTCGGATGTCAACAATGGGAGAAGTGAGGATGACTTGGTGCACGGGGTGCCCGAATTCAAGATGCATGCCGCGGCCTACATAATGGTTCCTGATCATCGACCCGCCCCACGTGGAACCGTGGATTAGCACTTCAACCGGATCGGGGCAGAACTCCGGGTGGCCGGAGATTAGTACCCGGCCCCACGCCTTATGGATGATCGTGTAAGTGTGGTTCTGCGTCCGCACTTCGAGAACAGTGCCGGGTGGCACTTCATATAAGTCGACACCGCCTTCGATCTCCGATTGCACCATGTTCCGGTTGATCGTGTCACAGAAGTTCGGGTGTGGGAGGGACGGTTCGGTGTCCACAACGGGCTCTCATAGAAGATGATATGCCACCGGCCCACTTCTTGATCCGCGGCGGTAGACTTGTTCATACTCACTTTCAGTAGGTGACAAACTCGGCGCATATGAGATGCGCGCGCCCATCGGCGGGTCTTAGATTAGGGGAGCTAATGCCATTGCGAACCGTTTTGTTTTCGATCTTCACGCTCGGCCTGGCGCAAGTGGCGTCTTGGGCTCAGAGCCAGGCGGCGGTTGCCGCGTTGCCACAGGCGTGGGTGCTGCCTCCGGTGGCTCAGCCGGAACAGCCGCAAACCGTGGCCGTTCGCGCCGGGCGGCTGTTCGATCCCAAGTCTGGCACGCTGCTAGCGAACCAGATCGTGCTGA
>JBEKBK010000429.1:0-7577 GCA_050015435.1 Bryobacteraceae bacterium | reverse complement strand
ATTACCGAAGTCTTCGACGTGACTCCGGAAGAAGTAAACGCCGTCGTGCATTTCGTCACGGAGAGCTTGAGGAAGCAGCCCGTTCCCGAGGAAGCGCCTACAGGGCGTTGATGAAAATTCTCTTCGACAACGGCACACCGAAGCCGATTGCGAACGCTCTGAGAAGTCATCAAGTCAGTCACGCGCGGAAAATCGGATGGCACGAGTTGAAGAACGGCGAACTGCTCGAAGCGGCCGAGCAAGCCGGATACGATGTGCTTCTCAGCACGGACAAGAATCTGCGGTATCAGCAAAACCTGGAGGGCCGTAAGATCGCTGTGGTTGTTTTAAGCCATCCGCAGTGGCCGGTAGTGCGACTTCATGTCGATAAGATCGCCGCCGCGGTAGAGGCGGCTCAGCCGGGCAGTTATTCAGAGGTTGAAATTCCGTTTTCGTAGCCCGATTCATAAGGCGGGCGTGATGGACGTTAGCCGCGCACGTGTCTAAGACAATTCGCGATTTCTTGCGCTTCCTCTTCAAGGACCCCGGTAGCGATCCTGTAGGTTCGTTTGCCGGTGGTCACCACGGCCTCGCCCCAGCCGCCCCAGCGGGGTCTTGCGGCAATTCCGGTGATCTCGCTATTGACTACTCTAACCGTTTGGGTAGCCAGAAGGTCTTTCGAATCCAGACGAGTTCTCCGCCCCCGACAACGATTTCCTCGGTTCCTCGATCGAATTCCAGTCCCTTCCAGCCAAGCCACAAGGGAGCTCCGAGGAACGGTCCGGCGAATGGCAATAGCAACAGAAGGTCGCTGGCCGACTTCGGGTGAAGGAGCGATGGTCCGAAGGCGTTGACCGCCCCCCACAGGAACACAACGCAAAAAACTAACCAGAGCACCAGCCATCGTTGCGCGCCGCAACTCTGATAGTGGTCTTGCCATGCTCGCTCGAAACAGTGACCCGCCGGCGCAAGGCGCTCTTGGTGCCCAGCATTTAACCCTCATTTTACTTGAGCTGTTCGTAAACGTAAGCCCCGGCGGCCACGTCCTCAACCCCCAAACCGTTGGATTTGAATATCGTGATCGGCTCGCCCGCTGGACGCTTTTCGATCTGCGCCAACTCAACAATACGCGCATCGCTCCAATCCACGTTCGCCAGCAGCAAGTCGCCTGATTCGATTTTGGACTGCTCGATCGAATCGACCGCGATCAGGTCCGCGCGCGCAATCAAATCGGTCGGCAGTTCGCGCCGCTCCGCACGGTTGGATCCCATGGCATTGACATGCGCGCCGGTCGACACCGAGCCAGCCTCAAGCACGGGATCTTTCGAAGATGTCGCGGTCACGACGATGTCCGCTCCTCGAACCGCTTCCTCGGCCGAGGCAGCCGCGCGTGCGCCGGTTGCATATGCGAAGCTGGCGCGTTTCGCCTCAATGCGGCTCCAGACGCGAATCTCGCGCAGCTGGCGGACCTCCCGGATCGCGTCGACTTGAGTCTGGGCCTGGAATCCACTGCCGATCACCGCCAAGGTCGCGGCGCCAGGGGCGGCTAAGATATCGGTGGCAAAACCGCTGGCCGCGCCCGTCCGAATCTGGCCGAGATAGTTCGCCTCCATCTGGGCTAGCGGTTGGGCGGTTTCCGCATCGAACAGAAGGAAGAAAAAATGCGCCCCGTACTTCGGATGGGTTGAATAGATCTTCGTCCCGAAATACTTTCCCCACGCGCCCGCCATACTATGGAGCACCGACCCGGTGGGTAAAGTCAGACGGCGGCGCGGCTGATTCAAGGCCCGGCCCGCACGGAGTTCGGCAAAGGTCTCGCGCATCAGCCGGACGGCTTCGCGCATCGGCAGAAGTTCGCGGACTTGCGCTTCGGTAACGAAGAGCACGCTTACGTCCGGGCTGGATCCGGTTTTTCGGGATTGATACCCAGCTCGGCGAGAGCCGCTTGCGCCCGGTCAGCCGGGATCGCTCCTGTGCGCGCCAGGGCCGCGAGTGTAGCTTCCACAATTGCTTCGGCCGAGATTTCGAAGAAGTTGCGGAGATGTTCACGGTTTTCGCTGCGTCCGAAGCCGTCGGTTCCCAGAGTGTTCAGCCGGCCGCACAGCCAGGGCGACAACTGGTCGGGCACGGCCTTCATATAGTCGGTCGCTGCGACGATGGGACCGTTCGTGCCATTCAGGACCTGCGCGACGTACGGAACTTTGGCTTCAGATGCCGGATGGAGACGGTTCCAGCGCTCGACCGCGAGCGCCTCCCGGCGCAATTCGTTATAGCTGGTGACGGACCAGACATCGGTCGCCACCTGATAGCGCTCAGCCAGGATCTGCTGCGCGCGCAGCGCCTCGTTCAGAATGGAGCCGCTGCCGAATAACTGCGCCATGGGCGCGCCGTTCGCCGCGCGACTGTATTTGTAAATTCCTTTGAGAATCCCTTCGCGCAGAGCTTCGGTATTCCCTTCCGCAAATCCCGGCATGGGCGGCTGAACGTAATTCTCGTTGTAGATGGTGAGGTAATAGAAGCGATCCTCACGCTCCTGGTACATCCGTCGGATACCGTCCTGAATAATGACCGCGAGCTCGTACGCATAGGCAGGATCGTAGATTGCGCACGTCGGAACGGCACTAAACAGGACCGGGCTGTGACCATCCTGATGTTGCAAGCCTTCGCCGAGCAGAGTGCTGCGTCCGGCGGTTCCACCCATGAGGAAGCCCTTGCCGCGTGAATCGGCGAATGCCCAGACCAGATCGCCCACGCGCTGGTAGCCGAACATCGAATAGTAGGTATAAAACGGGATCATCGGCACGCCGTAATTGGCGTACGCGGTCCCGGCCGCGAGACAGGAAGCCATGGAACCGGCTTCCGTGATTCCTTCTTCCAGGATCTGGCCGTTCTTCGCTTCCTTGTAGTAGAGCAGCACGTTCGCATCCACGGGTTTGTAGCGCTGCCCCTGGCTCGCGTAGATTCCATATTCGCGGAACAGCGATTCCATACCGAAGGTGCGAGCCTCATCCGGGATAATCGGAACCACCAGTTTTCCGGTTTCCGGATGCTTCATCAGCGCCTTCAATACACTGACCAGCGCCGCTGTCGTCGAGGCCTCGCGTCCGCGGGAGCCGCCCAGTGCATCCTGGAACACTTCCAATTCCGGCGCCTTAAACTCGAACGGTCTGATCTTGCGCGACGGCAAGGACCCGCCCATGGCCTGAACACGCGATTGCAAATACTTCATCTCGGGTGAGTCCGGCGCCGGACGAATGAACTCGATGTGGTGCACGTTCTCATCCGACGCCTGAATTTCGAATCGATCCCGGATTTTCATCAGATCCGTGTCGTTGAGCTTTTTCTGCTGGTGCGCGGTATTGCGACCCTCGGCTGTCTCGCCGAGTCCATAACCTTTCACGGTCTTGGCCAGGATGACAGTCGGGCCGCTGGTCGCTTCCACGGCACGTTTGTAAGCGTTAAAGACCTTGATCGGGTCGTGTCCTCCCCTGCGCAGCGCCCAGATGTCGTCGTCGGACATGTGCTCCACCAGCTTGAGCAGTTCAGGATACTTGCCGAAGAATTCCTTGCGGATGTAGGCGCCATTTTGGGCCCGAAAGGTTTGATACTCGCCGTCCACGCACTCGTGCATGCGCTTGAGCAAAAGGCCCGTCGAATCCCGCGCCAGCAGGTCGTCCCAGCCTGAACCCCAGATCACCTTGATCACATTCCAGCCGGCGCCTCGGAAAGCGGCCTCCAGCTCTTGAATAATGCTTCCGTTGCCGCGCACCGGGCCGTCCAGCCGCTGCAAGTTGCAATTGACCACGAAAATGAGATTATCGAGCTTCTCGCGCGATGCAAGGGTCAGCGCGCCGAGTGATTCGGGTTCGTCGCATTCTCCATCGCCCAGAAAACCCCACACTTTGCGCCGCGACTCGGGGATGATTCCCCGGTGCTCGAGGTACTTCATGAAACGGGCCTGGTAGATCGCCGATATGGGGCCGAGCCCCATCGACACCGTCGGGAACTGCCAGAAGTCCGGCATGAGCCAAGGGTGAGGATAGGAAGAGAGCCCCGGATGCTCCCGCAGCTCATGGCGGAAGTTCTCGAGGTGCTTTTCGTTCAGCCGTCCTTCAAGAAACGCGCGTGCATAAACGCCCGGCGAGGCGTGGCCCTGGAAGTAGACGAAGTCGCCGGCCTGATCGACACCGCTCTGATCCCGGTAAGACCCGTGGAAAAAGTGGTTATAGCCGACTTCGAGCAGCGTCGCCAGCGAAGCGTAGGTGGCCAAATGGCCCCCGATGTTCGCGTCGTATTTGTTGGCGCGCACCACCATGGCCGTGGCGTTCCACCGGACCAGACTTTTGATATTGCGTTCCAGTTTGCGGTCGCCCGGATACGCGACTTCTTCCTCAGGGGGAATCGTATTGATATACGGTGTGTTCCAGCGGAGCGGCACCTGCACGCCGAAGTTTGCGGCGTGTTCCATAAGACGCTCGAGCAGATAACTAGCCCGGTCGGGCCCAGTTTGGTCGATGATCTCTTCCAGGGCTTCCACCCATTCGGAGGTTTCCTGCGGATTCAGATCGTCGGGAGCTTGAACTTTTGCCTTGAGCATGGGTTTCAGTTACCACGTTAGCGCCTTCGGCTTTGGCTGGGCAACCGCGCCGGCGTCACCCTCTGTAACCTGATGTCAACAAAAGGAGCAGAAGAAGCGATGCTGGTTGTCGTAAACTTTCTGGAGGAGAAATGCGAATGAGAGTAAATCAAGAGCGTCTGGTGCTTTTGACGGCCATCGTCATGTCATCTTCCTCGGCGGCGCTTGCACAGGCGCCTGCGGGAAAGCAGGGATCCGCGCCGCCGCGGCTGGTCTTTTCGGTCACCACGTCGGCATGGCCGGACGGCGGCGAGGTTCCCATGAAAAATGCCGGCCGCGGTGAAAACCAGTCGCCCGCGTTCGAGTTCCATTGGACCCTGGGTACGAATCCCGCCAGCGCACCCGACAACTTGCAAACCTACGCTGTGATTTTCCACGACCTGGAGAATTCGACGAACAAGACTACAGTCGATACGCTGCATTGGACGGCGTTCAACATCCCGGGGACTGCCAAAGGACTGCCAGCGGGACTTGGGAAGGGCGACTTGCCGGACGGGACGCGGAACGGTCCGGGCATCGCGGCCCGTGGAGGGAATCCCGGGGCTTATTTCGGACCTGGCGCAGGGCCCGGGCCGATCCATCACTACGTGTTCGAATTCTATGCGTTGGACACGAAGCTGGACCTGCCGGCCACCACGACGCGTGAGGATCTGCTGAAAGCGATGGACGGCCACATCATCGGCAAGGCGGCGTGGTTTGGCCGCTTCCATGCGCCTGCCCAATAGAAGAATCCACACCCGAATCAGTGCCCGCTGCCAACATGGACAATGGTCCCCGGCATGCATTGCTTGGGTCAGGAAGACACAAATCTTTACCGAAAATGCGCGAGAAAACCCAGTTCGAGCCGATACTTGTGCCATTTGGCGCGCGCTATAATGATGACAGCGCACGAAGGAGACGGCGGACTGAGTTGGAAGGAGCGGTTGCATGAAGAACTATATGAAGTTCGGACTACTGATCGTCGCGATCCTGGGAGCCCTGGGTTGGCTGGCCGTGGGCGGTATCAGCGAGACCAAGACGTATTACAAAACGATCAAAGAGGTGTCGCAGATGGACACTCAAGCCAAGGAGCGGAAGATCCGCGTGGGAGGCGACATCGCCCCTAATTCCATCACCCGCGACGGCCGTACAGTCAAGTTCACGCTGGCGCAGGTTGAGGGCTCGGAGAGCCTGACCCTGCCCGTTGTATACAGCGGCATCGATCCTCTGCCCGACACTTTCAAGGAAGGGGCGCAAGCGTTGGCGGATGGCAAACTGGGCGCGGACGGCGTTTTTCATGCGACCAAGATTCAGGCTAAGTGCGCTTCGAAATATGAAGCGAAGCCCACCAACGTCAAACCCGTCACCCGCGCTGGACTTTAAAGCGGCATAATCTAAGAGACACATTTAATACAACCATGGAAAATCTCGGCTCGCTGGCGATCCTGCTCGCGTTTTGTTTTGCGATCTACGCCGTGGTAGCGTCGCTGGTTGGGAAATGGGCCAATCGGCCGTTCCTGATCGTGAGCGCTGAACGCGCAGTCTACGTGATCTGGGGGTTGGTCGTCGGCGCCGCTGGAATCCTCGTCTATTCGTTGATTCACGGCGATTTCCGCATGGTTTACGTGTGGGGCCACAGCAACCGTGCGATGCCTTCCATCTACAAGTTCTCTTCGTGGTGGGGTGGGCAGGAGGGTTCGCTGCTGCTGTGGAACCTGCTGCTGGCTTCCTACTCGTCCGTGGTGGTGTTCAAGAACCGGCGCAAATTCCGCGACATGATGCCGTACGTCACGGCGATTCTGATGACCACCCAGACGTTCTTCCTGATCCTGATCGCGTTTGTCGCGAAGCCGTTCCAGGTATTGATGGCCGGCAAAGGCGTGATCGAGGCAGGAGACGGAAATGGTCTGAACCCCCTGCTGCAGTACTGGATGATGGTGATTCATCCCCCGATGTTGTACATGGGGTTTGTCGGCTTTGTAGTGCCCTTCGCGTTCGCGATCGGATCGCTGATCACTAAGCAGCCCGGCGACGGATGGATTCAAACCACGCGGCGCTGGACGCTGGTTACATGGATGTTCCAGACCACGGGTATTCTGCTCGGGGCCGGCTGGGCGTACTCAGTTCTCGGTTGGGGCGGCTATTGGGCTTGGGACCCGGTGGAGAACGCTTCGCTGTTGCCGTGGATTACCGCGACGGCGTTCCTGCACTCCGTCATGATGCAAGAAAAGAAGGGCATGATGAAGATTTGGAACATCGTGCTGGTTTCTGCGACGTTCTTCCTCTGCATCTTCGGTACGTTCCTGACCCGTAGCGGGATTGTGAACTCGGTGCACGCCTTCGCTCAATCCTCGATCGGGAATTACTTCGTGACGTTCCTGGCGATCGGCATTTCGGCCACCATATACCTCATCCTGAGCAGGCTCGACTACTTGAAGAGCGAAGCGCAGCTTGAAAGCGTCCTGTCGCGGGAATCGAGTTTCCTGTTCAATAATCTGATCCTGCTGGCGAGTTGCTTCGCGGTTCTGTGGGGCACTTTGTTCCCGGTCATTTCCGAAGCGTTCACCGGCGAGAAGATCAGCGTGGATGGGCCGTTCTTCAATCGAGTCGAGATTCCCATCGCGATGGGATTGATGCTGCTCACCGGAGTAGGTCCATTGATCGCATGGCGGCGCAGCTCGTTCGAAAGTTTGCAAAAGGCGTTCTTGTGGCCAATGGCCGCCGGCTTGGCCGTCGCCGTGTTTCTCGCAGCCATGGGCGTCAGGAACTTCTACGCGCTGGTCTCGTTCGCGCTCTGCACCTTCGTGACTGTGACGGTCGCCATAGAGTTCTTTAAAGGCGCGGCAGCCATCCGCAGCAAAGGCGGCAGCAACATGCTGTCGGCGATGATCGAACTCACGCATCGCAACACGCGCCGCTACGGCGGATACTTGGTTCACGTGGGCATCGTGCTAATGTTCGTCGGCTTCACGGGGAAGGCTTT
>JBEKBK010000428.1:0-7595 GCA_050015435.1 Bryobacteraceae bacterium | reverse complement strand
TCTTCAAGGCTTCCAATTTAGCGATCCGTTTCCTAAAGGCGCTTAACATGGCCAATTTCCTCGTGATTCACACACGCCCAGGTTCCTATCGGTGTTCCGCGTTAAAGTCTTATCTACCTGAAGTCGTCTTCCAGATTTCCGCTGAACGCTCGAGTTGAGCCAAACGCGCTTCAAGATCCTCGAGCTCAACTGCCTTGGCCATATGATCCAGGATTGTATCCGCAGCTCTCACCTTGGTTGCCGGCGGCGTGTTCGAGTCGAGCATGGCCTTCCCCAGCGTGGTGACGGCCGCACCGGACAGCTGGTGCATCCGCGCGATCGATTGCGAAAACGACGCTCGTTTTGCTTCCCGGTAGGCGGCATCGAATTCTGGCTCCCGCATCCAACGGTAGAGGGTTCTCGCTCCTACCCCGGTCACACGAGCCGCTTCTTCGACACTCCGCTGCGAGAGGAGCGCCAGGATGACTGCTTCCTTCTTGCGTCCGAGTTTTTTCGCACTGTTTTCCTTCATAGGACCCTTCTGTTGAGAGCGCTTAACACGGCCTGGTTCTTCGTCCCGTCGACTCATCGAATGCCGTTGAGGCCGCGGCCCCGGACCCCTGCTGCAGACGGGCGATCGACTGCCCATATGCAAGGCGTCGCGCCTCCCGGAAGGCCTCATCAAACTCCGGCTCCTTCAGCCATCGCAATAGCGTCGCAGCACCAATTCCAATCGAGCGGGCAGCGTCTTCAGTCGTCCGTTGCGTGAGCAACGCGGCGATGGCTTGCTCCTTCTTGCGTGTAAATTTCGTGCCGTGGCCCCTCATCTGCGATCGCCTTGGATCCTCTGGCACAGCTTCGCGCCTCCATCGCTAACCCTTCGCCTCGGTTGAATCTTCGGAGAAATCACTTGCAATTCCCGCCAACCGGAGTGATGAATCGTCATGCGCAAACCACGCGCAGAAAGGGACTTGAACTAACATGACGAACGAAGAAACCACCACCGCCGCCACCGTTGCGGAACAGGGCGCGCACGGCGCGCCACAGAAGGCCTCCTCGAAGAAACGTGCCAGCCCGAAGAAGGCCGCGCCCAAAGGGCACAAATGCGCCCTCATCACAACCCAGGAAGCCCGGATCGAGGTAAGAATCTGGGCTCTCCTGGTTCGCTCAAAGGAGTGAATCGTGAAGAGCGCATCAACCGACGCCAATTTGAAGGCGGTCCTGCTCGTTCCGGCTCATAGCCCGGATCTTCATTTACCGAGACGAAGAGTTCCGGATGGACCCCAAGGCCGACGAACCCATGACGGGCAAGTTCCCCTGAATCCAGCCACCCGCCGGGGTGCGGATCAGCCCCGGAAAATGGTTTTTCAGGACCCGGCCGGAATTAATTTTCTCCGAAAACTTCCTTCGCACGTTAAGTTATTAAAAAACGGTATTTATTTCGGCGTCTCTCGGCGGTCCGACAAAACTATCTAAAGAAATATATCTATTAGAAAAGGCATCAACGATCTGGGAGCCAGCATCCGGCGCTGGGAATCTCATAGAGGCATTAAGGGAATACGGATTTAAATCCGTGGTCGGCACGGATGTCACGACCGGCCAAGATTTTCTCGGGACACTCATTAACGAGCCCTTCGACTACATCATTACCCGCCCGTCGTCCAGTTTGAAGGATGAGTTCTTGAACAGATGCTTTTTGCTTCGAAAGCCGTTTGCGCTCCTGCTTCCCATAAGCGGATTAGAGGGTGAACGCAGTCAAAAGCCGTTTCGCAACGGCCTTGAGGTGATAACGTTCCCCACATCGCCCGATGGCAAGAACGACAGGAGCCCATTTCAAGCGGTCGCATGGTACACCAACGGGCTGCGGATCAAGGAGCGCCAACATTTGCTCCCAGAGGATTATGAACTACTGGTTTTTGAAGGAGAGCGTTATATGGATGCCGGAAAGAATAATCACGAAGGTATGGATTGTGCTGGATGCGAACGACCGTTCGGCAAGAACGGAGTGCGATTCAATTCAAGCAAGAACGCCGTCAATCAGCCGTTTTGCGACCGCTGCCAGAAGAAAGGCGTTCGTTGGTTTGGGGACGACTGGTTCACGATGGAGGACCCAGCCAAAGCCCTTCAGGAGCGTGAGGAAGAAATCCGAATCGCCAAAGACGCAACACCGCTGAAGAAGTACTTCCGGCAGCTTGAGGACATGGCCGAAGCTCTCGGCTGGACGCATGAGCAGATGAGCGAAATCCTCGGAGTGGCGAAAAGCTTCAAGAATCTTCCGCAGGCCAAGCGCTTTCGGACATCGGATGCGGCGTAAAGCGATGTCCGAGACCCAAAGGAGGAGGCTCGATGTCGAATCTCATTCTTTATCCCTCGGGCAAGCGCCATATCCGCTCGAAGCTCACCAGCGTGATCTGTGCAATCACGGACGACCGCCGCTTACCTTTTCGGGAGCCGTTTCTGGGCGGCGGCGTGATGACGCTCCACATGCTTCAATTCAATCGCACGGATAAAATGTGGCTCAACGACGTAGATGGTCCCTTGGTTGCGTTCTGGCGTTCCGTGATTGAACATCCGTACAGGCTTATTGAAATGGTAGACACCTTCACGCCGACCCCGGAAGCATTTCATGAAGCCAAGCGGCGGTGCCTTCATCATCGTGGCGACGTTCCTGACGATCCGGTAACGCTTGGGTTCGAGAAGTTGGTTGCTCACCGGCTGTCGCATTCAGGGCGTGGCGTTCAATCCGGGTCTTGTCGTGGAGGCAATCATCAAAATGGCAACTGCACCATTGACGGCCGATGGTCGCCTTGGGACATCCGGCGTCAGGTGCCCAACACTTCACGTCAGATGAATCGACTGAAGGAGCTTCGATGCACCAACGTGGATTTCGCCACGCTGATTGAAGACGAATCGGAACCGTGCATCCTGTTTCTCGATCCGCCGTATCGGGGGGAGGGGGGTGGGACTTACCAGCACAGTTTCAAAAAAGAAGACCATGAGCGACTGGCGGCACTGCTCCAAAAGACGAAGCATCCATGGGTGTTGACGTATGGAAACGACCAGGAGATTCGGCGGCTGTACGAGTGGACCAAGATCGAGACCGTTCACATGGAAAGCGGCCTCACGAAAAAGTACAGGACTGATTTGATTATTACCCGTTAGAAGGTAAGATGCAGCCGCCGACTTTGGCGGCTCAGAAGATAGCTGCGCCTTACAGGACGCCTTGAAGCGTTTGACCCAACAGCGCGAATCGCTCCTCTGGACTGTTTAGCAGTGGAAGAACGGCATTACAACACGAAGGAACTGTCAGAACTGTGGGGCTTTTCTGTCGGGACGGTAAGAAACTTGATCCGCAACGAACCTGGAGTGTTAAAACTTAAAGGTCTCGGATCATCAATAGGAAAGCGTCACTACACAACCTACTCAATACCGGAATCAGTAGCCGCCCGAATTCATGACCGTCTTAGCCAGCAATCCCTCCAGACGCAGCTTCCGCGAAGGCACCCACGCAGCGTAGTAACGCTCCGTGACCGCAATACTCGCGTGTCCTAGCAACCTCGATACGTCTTCGAGCGCAATTCCCTTCAATAGCAGCCGAACCGCGAACGTATCCCGTAGACGATGAGGACGGCAATCCGCTACACCGCACCTTTCACCAATCGCCTGCATTCGTTCGTATACGGCTGCTTCCATCGCAGTGCTGTCGTCAAGGTCACGATAGATGAAAGGTAGATGTTTGGAAAACCAGTCGCACCCGTCAATCGAAAGTTTCAATCTCTCCGACAGGAAAACTTCATGCTGTTTCGCCTTCTCTGCCTTGCGCTGCTTCCCCGGTCGAAACGAGTACACCCATAGGTGCTCCGACTTCGTACAGCGGCGCGGATCGTACCGGATGGCGTCACCGACCCGCACGCCGGTTTCTAGCATCAAATCGAGTAGCAGCCGGAACGTCTGGGCATTGGTCGCATACCCGCTGGTTCCGCCGTCCAGTTTCGCGGCTTGTTCCAAGATCGCGGAGACTTCTTCCTCCGTGTACGGCTGCTTTTGGGTGTAGACTGCCCGCGTGCTCTTAACCTTTTCCGCGTACGCTTCGAGCGTCCATCCGCGCCGGTACGCTTCGCGCAAAAAAAATTTCAACTTCGCAACCAGAGTGCTTTTCGACGTGCTCTTCAGTCCAACCAACCCGTAGGTTTTGAAATCTTCGTATAAATCGGTGTCGAGGTCCCTGAGGAAAAACTTGTTCCTGGCCTGCGCGAACGCCGCCAAACGATCCAAAACGAGTTTGTGTTGTCCTAACGCCTTGGTGCCTACGTTCGCTTGATGCGCATCGAGGAACTTCTGGATGCACTCCTGAAGCATGAGCCCGTGGACGGTCGCATCCTTGCCCCCTGCCGTTAGCGCCTGTACCTCTGCTTCCGCACTTTTCCAATCACGGGTGCGGAGGGCTTGGCGCGGGAGCCGTTGGGTGTCCGTGGACCCGCTAATCCAGATTCGGCAGGAGCAGTCTTGATAAAAACGGATGGCTTTAGGGCTCAAATTGAGGTCGAAAACCTTGCAGTCAGCCGAGTGACGACGGTAGATGGTGAGGGGCATGTGCCCTCCTCTCTACGCCATTTTACACTCGTTTTTGTACCGAGCCATGTACAAATCGTTTTTGCATGATTGTAAGTTATTGATTATAAGGTATTTGGCTCCCCAAGAATGCGGTTTTACAACTTATTCTCTCAAAATTCCTTAATGTTTCTGGGGGCCCGGCATGGATTCGAACTCGGTCGAGCATGTTGAGCCGTCTCTCATTCCTTACAAGGACTTGACTGTCAACATTCGAACAGGATGAATGTGTGGACCCAACAGGAAGGTGTTCAAGTTCCTTCGGCTCCGCGCGCCGGTCATCATCGGATCGTATTTCGGCGACTGGCGAGCTTGTTGGTTGGGAGGCTGGACCAAACATCGGTTCTCTTACCTGGTGATGGTCGTGCGGGTCCGTGCGGAGCCAAAGGCCGGCGTGTAAGACAGCCCGGTTGAATGTTGTCCGGTCCTACCGAAACCATTCTGCCCGCGATCGGTGGGTAGGAGGGCGCGCGCCCGCGCGGCGGGGGTAGCTTTGTTGCCGATCGCCTATCGTTCGACCGGTCTCGGGAACATCATCCAACTTGCCCAGAATCACGCAAATGCGTGTACCACTCGTGCGCTTCGAGGTGTTTCAGGCGTTTAATCAACACTCTAAGGCCACTTTTCGCGCTCGACTCGGCGTCGATCGTGCCGGTTCAGGGGCAAGCCAACCCTTGATCGTTACCATCTACTCGGCAGCACGACGAACCATAGCTTTGAAATGCAGCGTCGGGAGTCTCCGCCAGTAACCGCCGGGCAGAAACTACAAATCTCTTTCAGGATCATGCAAATACGGGCTCCAGTGCCGCGGTCTGGCGCGACCACCGGCGCTTAAACTCGAACTGCAGGCCACGCTGGCGCGGCTGATTCTCGGCAGATCATCGTGATCACGGAGACGATCGCGGGGAATATGTGACTCTCAAGATTTTGACGTGCTGGCCGCTTTTTTTAGTGGGCCAAAATCAAGCCGGAGACGCTTGCCGGGATAGCGTTCGTTTAGGCAATCCCCGTTACGACGGCGGGCGCTCATCTCAATCCCAAAAGCGAAATCAGCGCCCGCATTTAGAACCTCCAGTCGGGCAGGACCCTCCCGTAAATTTACAGGAGGATCGAACGGTGCCATGTTTTCATGCACATGGAGCTACACTACCTTATAGATTTCGCAGCTTTCACCGATATTCAGAATTACTAACTAATTAGTAATATAGGCGTTTTGGTCGCTATCAGTAATTCTTATTTTAAAACGTGGAAAGCGCACGTACGCGGCACCCGTTCGGTCACGAATATCATTTAGAATCAAAAATTTATGACCTATCCCATCGAGACAATGCATTTTCCCTTACAGTCGCCGCGCCATCCAGACGATTACTACTCCGCAAGAAAGGGACATATGCCGTTAGTAATATTTGTCATGATCGTTCTTCCCGTGGCCATCGCGCTGTGGCTGGTCCTTCGTGACTTGACGGCACCGGCATCATCAGTCGCTCGCAAACACGACGATCCCAGCCGCGCCGCGAGTCAGTCGATCACTGGATAGTTCGGAAACAGATCGTCGTAGATGTCGAGCAACTGACGTGGTCCGCGCCAGCCATCAAGCTGTTCGATGGCCTTGTCTACAACCAATCGGCACTGTTGCTCGGCGGTAAGCGTCTTGCCGTGGTAGCGCCGGTCATCCGCCGACTTTTGTGCGCGCAAGAAGCTCCGGGTCGATGTACACGGCACTCGGCCAGGCAACCTTAGCGCGACGCGGGCACCTTGGATACAAACTGTGCCCGCGTTCGCGAGCCCGGCCTCCTATTGTGATCATCGTGATCTCGGAGACGATCGTGGCGACCAATGAGGAAATCTGAAGATTTTGACGTGCTGGTCGCTTTTTTTAAGGGTACCAAAAATCAGACCAGTGGACCCCAAAGCCTCTGCAGATATGCGATGGTTCCGCCGATGATAACGGCGGAGGAAAGATGAGCATCGAACCGACCAAATACAGACTCCTGACTCGAAGCGATTTTGACGGGCTGGTGTGTGCCATTCTTCTGAAGGAACTAGGCATACTGGGCGCGATCGAATTTGTACATCCCAAGGATGTGCAGGACGGAAAGATTGAGGTGACTGACAACGACATCCTCACAAACCTGCCCTATGTGCGGGGCTGCCATCTCTGTTTCGATCATCACCCAAGCGAAGAGATCCGGACCAACAGCTTGACGGATCCGAATCACATTTTGAGAGGCGGGGCTGATTCTGCGGCAAGGGTGCTTTACAACTATTACGGCGGCCGCGCCGCATTTCCGCACATCAGCGAACAAATGATCGCGGAGGTCGACAAGGCGGATTCGGGAAAATTCGTCCGCGAAGACATTCTCAATCCGCAGGGGTGGGTGTTGCTTTCGTTTTTGATGGACCCGCGTACCGGACTCGGCCGGTTCCGGGACTTTCGCGTTTCCAATTACCAGTTGATGACGCACCTCATCGATTACTGCAAACAGCACTCCATAGAGGAGATTCTGAATCTCCCCGACGTGCGGGAGCGGATCGATCTCTATCAGGAGCACCACGATCGATTCGTGGCCCAGATTCACCGTTGCACGAAAGTGCATGGAAGCGTGGCCGTTCTCGACCTGCGCGTTGAAGAGGTGATCTACGCCGGCAACCGGTTCATGATCTATGCGCTGTATCCAGAATGCGAGCTCTCGATACACGTCATCCGCGGACTGAAGCAGCAGAACACCGTCCTCGCACTCGGAAAATCGATTTTCAACCGGAGCAGCAGAGCCAGGGTAGGAGACCTTCTCCTAACGTATGGTGGAGGCGGTCACGATGCAGCCGGAACCTGCCAGATTGAGAACGAATCGGCAGACCAGGTAGTGAATGAGCTGATCGAGCTATTCGGTTCCGCCAAAGTGCCGGCGATAGAGCTAGTTAGATTCTTAGGTCAGAGATTGTAAACAAGAATGCTTCAACATTCTGGCAGCTAACATCACGCCGCAGCAAGCAGGGCAACGATA
>JBEKBK010000427.1:0-9682 GCA_050015435.1 Bryobacteraceae bacterium | reverse complement strand
GAGTGGCGGACGATCCGCGCGGGGTCGCAACTCGCAACTACACGGGCCTGCCTGACTTGACGGAACGTTGGATTCGCGTGTGCTCAGCCAGTGTATCCCCACACCCTGACCATCTCGACCATCAGTGACTTCCATGCAGGAGTGAAGTTGAGGACCGTTGTCGCGACCTGGCCGCCCCACAACACGGCCGCCCCCCCAACAACCGGGCGCATGACACGCTTGTGCCTGATCCAATCCCAGGCCAGCATGGCAATCAATATGAGGGTAATGCCCCAGAAGTACTGAAGCCACCAGCCGAACGGGCCCGGCAAGGTGTGTTTGATTCCCATCTGCCATATCCGCCCAAAACCGGCATCTGAGATGGCAACGGCGGAAAGGATCATCCACCGCTTGTGCTCCGCCAGATTTCTTCGGCTGAGCAGGCCGGCGATAATAAACGTCGAAAATGCGAACATTTCCTCGAATTCGAGCGCAAGGAATTGCGGCGCGTAGTCGGGATGGCCGGCCTGCCGCGCCTGATCGACCATAGCCGCAACAAGGCCCAGTGGAACCATCGCTGCGGAAACGATGGCGGTTGCCCAGCCGAGCCGCATGTGAAGCCGGATGTCACCGGTTTGAACCAGAAAAATCTGTACGGACACGAGAACCAGCCAGATCGCATAAATGGCGCCATGGATGTGCAGGATGATGGGTGGCCGGGGAATCTCGCCCATGTAGCGGCTGAAATCAAGCGCAAACCCGCCCAGGATCGCGGCCCACGCCGTGGAGATCGCTGTTCCGAGCATGTGGTTTAAGCCAGCATAACAATTTTCGTACGGGCGGGCGATGGTAGAAGGGACCGGGACGCAGTGCAGTTTTCGTTCGCGACAGCGGTGACGCTCTGGGAGCACTTACGCGCCACACGGAGAATGGTTGGACCCGGACGCTAAGGAGTCGCCCTCCGAAACGGCGTTGGGGAAACGAGCCCACGAAGGCCAGATGTTTCACATTATCGTCCTCTGGGTTTATTAGACGGCAACATACTCATCATCTAATAAGAGAGACGGATGACCGCAACCGCTAGCGGACGGCCGGAGCGGCACCGACCGCGTGAACGCCGGATTTCTTAGGTCAATTAGGGCTGACAACGACCGCCGCTCCGATGTATAAACCGTTCAACATCAGGAGAAATTCATTCCACGGAAACGTTGGAGGCGTTCCGACCTGAAGGTTGATCTGCGTCGCCCCTGCTACGATCCCCGGCGCTGCGCCCGCGTACACCACTGTCGTGGGGAGCGACGCCGACACCTGTAGGAGAGCGACCGTTTCCGCACTGATCGAGCATCCCGCCGATTCGAGAGCGTAGCACGCGTCGTTATTGGCCACGGTAGCTACTTGCCCATCGGCGAGCGGAGCAAAATTGAATTGAAAACCTGTGACATAGAACGTCACGATGGAGCCGGCGGGCGCGGGGTTTGAACTCGAATTGAGGGTGCCATCCTGATTGATCACGGTCGGATTCGCATGTGGCGCAGAACCGACAATGCGAACCGGGTAATTAGCACTGACCGCCGTTCCGTTGGTGACGCGAACCGTCGCCGCGGAATTCGCGGTGACTTCCATGGGAAACACTGCATTGATCTGATTGGCGGAAACGTAGAGCAGGGGGATGTTTGTGCCGTTGACGCTGACCTCGACGCCTCCAAGGGTGGTCGGATAGAAGCCGTTTGTGGGCGTGGCGGATACGGCGGCCGACGGGCCGATGCCGGGGCCGTAGATCGCGACCACTTCCGCAGGCGACAGGCGGGCAGTGACGTTACCTCCGAAAGCGTTCTGTAACGCGAAAATATTCTTCGCGGGTGCGGCTTGGGGGTCGATGGCGGCGACGAAGGCGTTCTGCCCGGCGACGTGGACCAAACCTGAAGGATCAATCGAAACCGCCTGCTCCATGGTGAGCGAGGGATAGAGCGCGGAATAAATCAATTGTGAGCCGGAAGCATTTACGCCTACGAGGAAATCGATACCGGTGGTCCATCCGTTGGCGTTGGGGAACGTCGTCGAGGATGTGATTCCCGTGGCCCATACGTTACCGCTGGCGTCGAGAGCGATGGAATTCGGAGATTCATCGACGATCCCTGGCGGCAAAGTAAATGTCCAAGCTGCCGTGCCTGCAGGATTGAGCTTCTCGATCGTGCCTCCTCCGATGGCAAGGTACGTATCTCCCGCCGCATCCAGAGTGATTGCGTTAACAGGAGCCGGAAAGGAAATCGGAGAGAAGCCGAAGCCCGCGCCTCCGGCGTTGATCTTAACGGCGAATCCGCTGTTGTCGTTGTTGTATCGTAGAAACGCTTCCCCTGCGGGATCGACCGCGATGCCGGACGCCGTCGGGTATGTTGCGACAACAATGTTTCCGGTTGGCACGACCGCGCCGGAGTAGAGAATCTTGCCGCCCGCCGCCGGGATCTCCGCGACGAACACGGCCCCCGTCGGGGTCAACGAAATCGTGGGCAGCCCCGAACTCTGCGGAAAATCGGAAGCGCCCGTGAGACCGGTGACGTAGAGATTCCCCTTCGCGTCGGTCGCGAGCCCGGAGACGGAGCTTGTACCGAGCACGCCGCCAAAATAAGTCGAATAAAAAATGGTCGTGCCATCGTTGCTGAGCTTGATGATGAAACCGGTGCCGTTCGAATAGGATTGCGTTTGCAGCGCTTCGCTCAACGGGAAATCGGGCGAGGTGGTGGTTCCTCCGATGTAGATGTTGCCGGAGGGATCGAGGGCGATCGCGGTTCCCCTGTCAACGCCTTTGCCGGCGAAAGTGTCGGTGAAGAGAAGGTTGCCGGAGGGGTCGAGCTTTGAGATAAAGACGTCGGCGCCTGCCCCTAAATTGGTGGATGAGTTCAGGGTGACAGTGCCTGCGGTGACGAGCCCGCGGCTGCCCACGATGTACGTGTTGCCCGCAGAGTCGGTAGTGATGGCGGAGATGCTATAGGGATAAGAATCGCCGAGCGACGTGGTGAATTGCCCTGCGAACGAAACTCCAGCGATAAAGAGAAAAAGGAGGAATCGCATGCCTCATTCTAATGCGCTGTTCTTGCGTTGGGGCCCTCCTTCGCCACTTCCGATAATCCGGCACTTATGTCACCTTGCGGCGACCCGTTTTCGACGCCCTGATGTCGCGCAATATCGGCATGAAGTCCTCGGCCTGCCACTTCCGCGCGTAGCGACAAATCGTCAAAGTGAATCGGCGGACCTGAGCGCCTCTCCCTTAACGATTGTTACCTTGGGACAGGTTGAGGGCTACGGGTTCTGAGGTATTGTCTCGGAGAACTGCCCCATTGCCGTTTGAAAGCCGCACTGAATGCGCTCTCTGATTGATATCCGAGCGATGGCGCAACCGAAGATATTGGTTCGCGTCTGTCCTGGAGGCGATTTGCAGCCAAAGTCATTCGCCACCGCGTGAGATAAGCCATGGGCGGCTCTCCTACAGTCTTCCTGAAGGTCTGAGCAAACGCCGTTCGTGACATTCCTGCGGAATGAGCGAGCTCCTCCAGTGTCCAGTGATGAGCCGGCGCCTCATGCATGCCGGAAAGCGCGGTTCTCATGCGCGTGTCGGCAAGAGCGAAGAGCCAGCCGGTGCGTTTCTGCTCGCCGTCGGAAACGTGTAATCGAAGAGCCTCCACCAGCAGTGTATAGGCGAGCTGCTGCGCCACCAGCGTGCCTCCAGGCTGAAAGTCACGCATCTCGCGCAACATACGTTCCACCGCCCACCGTATGGATTCCCGGCGCCCATCATCCTCCAGCTTGACAACAGGCGGTAACACATCCAGTAGAAAGCTGGCATCGCCCTCCAGTGAGAAGTGGCTCCCAAGCAAAAAGAAATCCTCTCCTGGATTGATTGGGAGAACGCCGTTGTACCTTCTTCCCACTACCGAAAGGATCGTCCGTGCGTCCACGGTTGGCAGGGCCATGTCGCTGGTCAGCACAAACGGGCGGCCATGCGGCAGCAGCAGGCAGTCTCCCGCCCGCAGTCGAACCGGCTGTTCCACGCCTTCCACCGACACCCAGCACTCTCCGGCGACCACCGCGTAGCACTTGATCCCTTCATACGAGGGCAGGCCAATGGACCACGCACCGCCTGCCGTCAGCCCGCCAGTCACATACGTCCGGGGTTTCAGGAGTGACAACACATCAGAGAGTGGGTCCATATCGGGAATTGTACGCTCGCGACGAATCTATGGACGCACAAGCATTGGGCATACGCCAGGAAGGGCATATAGTCGGACAAGAATGCACATCTTCATTACCGGCGGCTCCGGACTTACCGGTCCCTCCGTTGTCAGCGAACTCATCACCGCCGGCCACACTGTCACCGGACTGGCACGCTCTGATAAGGCGGAAGCTCGCTTGCGCGAACTCGGGGCCGGCGTTTTGCGCGGCTCACTGGAGGATCTCGACATCCTGCGGCAGGGTGCCCGGTTCGCCGAAGGCGTCATCCATATGGCGTTCGGTGGCAACTTCGCCGAACCCGAGGAAATGTGTCGCCGTGATTGCGCTGCTATCAATGCGCTTGGGCAAGCCCTCGTAGGGTCCGGCAAGCCGTTCGTCAGTACCTCGGGCACGCTGGTCATGCGCGCCGGCGATGTCAGCACCGAGCAGGATCCGCCCGATCCCGCCTCGCTGGGCAGCTTTCGCGTGCCGGGCGAGCAGACCTGTCTCGCCTTCGCCGATCAGGGAGTGCGATCCAGCGTCGTGCGGCTGGCGCCAACCGTTCATGGCCCGGGAGACTACGGGTTCATACCGTTTCTGATCTCAGCCGCTCGCAGGACGGGCGTCTCGGCGTATATCGGCGATGGCGCGAATCGATGGCCCGCCATCCACCGTCAGGACGCGGCCATTCTCTTTCGCCTCGCCATCGAAAAGGCGCCAGCCGGCACCGCCCTGCACGGCGCGGGAGAAAGCGCCATCACTTTTGAGACGATCGCGCACCTTATCGGGCGAACTCTCCGGATACCCACCGCGCCTTTAACGCCGGAGGAAGCCGCCGTTCATTTCGAAAATCCATTTCTGGCCAGGTGCTTCGCTACCGATGCGCCCGCTTCCAGCGCTTACACCCGGAAACTGCTGGACTGGAAGCCCGTCCACGCAACCCTCCTCGAAGACATGGCGACCGGCGACTACTTCTCATCGCAACTACCGTCACCCTTCAGCTATTCTGCAGCGCCACGCAACATTCGCACCGTCCGCTTTCATGTGTACGGAGAACCAGCCGACGTATTGCGCATGGAAGAAACCACGCTTCCGGCACCGGCCGCCGGGCGCATTCGCGTGCGCGTAATTGCCTGCGGCCTGAATCCCGCCGACTGGGCCCTCTGCCGGGGTTTGTTTCCGAAAGATCTTCCGCGGGGCATCGGGCTGGACGTGTCAGGAACTGTCGATGATGTAGGCGAAGGTGTAGACGGCATCGCTGTGGGAGACGCCGTCTTTGGACCCGTGGATTTCGTTACGACTGCCAGCGCCGGAGCCTCGGACTTCGCGATTTTGGAGCACTGGGCCCGCATTCCAAAGGGCCTCGATCCGATTCACGCAGCCGCGTTGCCGATGGCCATCACGACAGCTTTCAGCACCGTCGACCATATGGGACTGCGGGCTGATCACACCATCCTGATCAACGGCGCGGGCACGATGATGGGATTCGCTGCTGTTCAGATTGCGCTGATGCGCGGTTCCCGCGTCATCGCCACAGCCGGTGAGACTTTTGCAGAGCGGCTCCGCGGACTGGGTGCATTGGTCACTGAATATGGGGAAGGAATGGTCGAGCGGGTTCTCCAATTGGCAGGTAGATCGCCGGACCTGATCCTCGACACGTCGCCTGTCAGCGGCGCTTTACCCGCCCTCGTAATGATTGCGGGCGATCCGAAGCGTGTAGTGACCATCAGCGACTTCGCCGCGGCAAAGGAGTTGGGCGCTCGCAGCAACATCGAAGAACTTCGCGGCATCCGCTACGACGCTCTGGACGAGTTCGCGCAACTCGCGGCCGCCGGAAAATTCAGCATACCGATCGCTCGCACATTCCCGCTGGAGGATTGGCGCGCAGCCCTCGACGTTAGCCAAAGCCGAAAGGCTCGCGGCAAACTCATCCTGCTGCCGTGAAACGCAGACCCATTCGTGCCGCCTGATATCGAACCCGGCAACTACCGTGTGCATGTTTACCTCTTGTTTCCGCTTTGTCGCACAGATTTGCAAAGAATAGCAGTTTGACCACTTGGCCGAAAAACGCCCAACTCGCGGATGTGACCTCAGTGCGTCGATTTTTTATTAGTCCGTTGGGCCGCGTACTCGTTCCGCCAGCGCGAGCGGCTTTCGCGAATCCCCTGTTGTGTGGTGTTATCGGCTCCTAACTTGTAGAGCCGGCCCTCGACTCCTGACGAAGATGCTGAACTGGCAGGCGGGATTGAAGAAAGTAACGCAGAAAAGCCCGCCGCAGGATGGCCTTACAAGAAAGTAGTGTACGGGTTGCCCGTCATTCAGGAGCTGGGCCCATTTTCTGACCCGCTGCGATAAACTTGTTGGGATCATCAGTCATCGCAGAGCCGATATCCTCCGGTTACTTCGCGACGGTATTTGGTGGGATATCACGCCCTGGTGGGCTTGTATCGTTATTGTGGTGGACCGATGAGCGGCTGGTTTACTTGCCTCATTTATCGAGTAGAATAGTGGAACCTTAGGCATGCAAGCCTCCCTTCCTGCTGCACGCGCCGAATGAAACAATAGGATTGAGGGTCGCGGGGTAAGAATCGAGAGTCCCCTCGCGGTCACATCCGCTCATAGAGACTCCGGGACTTAAAGACGGTCCCTTCGAACCGCCTAACCTTAGCGCGCGCTAAACACAAGGCTAAACCCAAAGTCACGAGTGCCCATGAGCCGCTCTCCGGAGTCGATGCTGTCTCGACTGTCAAGGAGAAAGGCGCCGACAAATCTGTCACTGGGCCGACGGGCACCCAAGATGGGTCAAAATCCGGATTAGAGTTATAGAGCTGGTATGAAAGGACGAACGTACCGCTCTCAATGAATCCGGGCGGAGCATTTGTCGGAACGGTGTATTCGTATAAGCCGAGAGAGTTACCGAATCCGCCAGGAGAATTGAAGACATAATCTTGATCGATCGTCTGGCCCGGATTCACGACCGGGTAATCGAAGATGTCCGTAAGTGTTCCATTGACTACTCCCGAATTGGATAACCCATAAGGTACGAGATAGTCCAAGGTTTGGTTATCGATCGAATAGCCCCATCCAGTGGTCTCGCCCGGGAGAGCCGTCAGTGCTCCCGTTAAAGGGAAGATCGCGAAGCTGGTGCTGGCAAAGCCGATGCCAGAAGCGACAGAAAGAAAGAACAGCAAGTGACGTATTCGCATTTCCGTATCCTTAACGAAGAATTGTGAGCGACGTGTTGAAACTGAACAACTGCCCTGCGCTATTGGCTACCGTTCCTCCTACCAGCATGACTATACGCAGAGCTGTCGTTGGGATAGTCAAAGGAATCTGGATGTCTCCGCTACTTGCCCCAGCTCCGATGTCGCCGACGGTGAAAGGTAGCGATTTGCCGATCGCCACGTCAGCCGGGGCTGGTGCAAGGACTCGCGCCTGCAGGGACGTGATTTGAATTGACGTGGCTGCCCCCTGCCCGGTATTCGTGAGCTGTATGATTGCCGTCACATTGGGTCCCGGCTGCGCGGCCGTTGACACGTTGTTGGTCAGCTGGACCTCAATCACAGGATTCTGGACGATGCTAAAGTTGGCCGTCACAGCCTTCGGAGCGTTCATAACAAAGGACTGGCTGTTTGTTACTCCTGAAAGGGCCCCGGAAAAGCCGGTGAATTGATACGCGGCATTTGGTACGGCCGTTACCGTAACCGTTGTTCCCGAATTATAGAAGCCATCCGCTGACGGTGGACTTTGCAGAAGCAGGCCTCCTGCCGGCGGGTTGCTACTCACGGCCAGATTAAACTGCGTTGCGTATGTGGCGAGATATAAGCCGCCCTCGGGTAACACGGTAATTTGTCGAGCCGGGGTTGTCGGACCGTCACTCCAAGCCGTGAATTCTAATCGCTCGCCAGAACCGCCCCCGAGGCTGGGAGCAAGACTCACGCTATGGATAGAATTTGGCAACCATTGGAACGTGAAGGGAGTACTGAAAGAGCCTCCATCCGCCTGGAATGCGACATCAACCGGTGTCGAAGTGATGGTGACTGACACTGGTACTGAAATTGGGTGTGGCGAGATAGACGGAGCCGTTACCATTGAGAACGATCTGACCGATATTATTGATGCCGGTCGGGCTGGCTTCGATCAGGAGGCCACTGGCAGTGGTGAGGTCGTAAATAGTGTTGTTGGTGAACAGGAAGGGGATCGCTGTACCGCCGGCCGAAACCATCGTGCCGACCACATCCCCGTTGTCGTCGAGCGCCGAAGGCGTCATCGATGTGAACCCGCTGGGTAGAGGAATCGCCGTGATTGTGCCGGAAACGCCATTGGCCGAAGTGGGCTTCCAAAGGAATGCCTGATTTTGGCAGCCAGCCACTGCGGTCAAACAGCTATAGCCGACGATCGTTCCACCTTCGTTGATGGCGACCAAAGTGTTCTGAGTGGACCCCGCCAGTCCAGGGATGGATGTGAACGTTCCAACAGTGCCATGCGCGGACAACGGGGTGAATAAGGAGGACGAGGGGTAACCGGACAGAAGAGCTTGGCCGAATCCGTTCAGCGCAAACAGCCCATCGAACTGGCTGCCGGAAGTGAGCGTACCGGTCGTTGCGTTAGCCGAGGCCGGGGTCCAGAGAAAACCGCTCCCACCGACCTGCCCGAAGTTGTTCAGAGCGCCCGGCGCCCCGGCGGTGATGATTTGATAACTGCCGCTGGTCCCGCTCGGAGTCCATAGGATTACTTCGTTTAAATCTGTAGACGGGTTGAACAAAGCCCCAGCAATCTGGCCGAAGTCATTAACGCTCATCGCCCCACCGCTAGGACTCGGAACTGGTGACGCTCCCAAGTCTGTCAAGCTTCCAATACTTCCATTCGCGGTTGCGGGTGTCCACAGAAACGGGCTGGACGGGTTCGAAAACGAAAAGCCAGTGACCTGCCCTGAGGAATTGATGGGATGTGGACCAGTGGTGCTTCCGGGCGAGACAACCGGCAGAACCGTGTAGTTGAAGGGCAGCGCATTGGTGATCGGGGCAAAGGTTGCCGTGACCGTGATTGGTGAAAACACCGCCACCGTCGCCGGACTTGTGCCCTGTGGAGCATTGGATGTGCTGGTCCAGCCGACAAACCGGTAACCCGAAGACGGGGTTTCCGTAATCGTCACCGTTCCGCCGCTGAACCATCCTCCACCGCTCACCGTACCGCCCGACGTCGGGTCGGCCTCCACCGTCAGCAGATACTGGGTCGTGAACGTAGCTGCATAGGTCGTTCCCTGACTCGGCGCTACAATCGTGCGCGGATTGTTCGGGTTGCCATCCTGCCAGCCGGAAAACACGTATCGGATTCCCACCTGCGTGCTGTGCGGCGATACGAACGTTACCGTGCACGATGATGCTGGCGTCCACTGCAGCGTCTGCGGCGTCAGGTAGTCTCCTGCGCCGCATCCAGCGCCCGCCACACTGAATGCCTGTCCCTCCACGTTCGAATCAATCACTACCGGAACGGC
>JBEKBK010000426.1:0-7626 GCA_050015435.1 Bryobacteraceae bacterium | reverse complement strand
GCAGGCTCTGTCGCTGGCGGCGTTGTTTGCGCCTCCCGTTGGCCGGAACCAAACATCCTGCCCATCACGAGCAAAATGAAATTTAACTCTTGACATCGACCGGCCTTCTCATGGAAGGACCTTACATGGGAACGGGTGAAATAAGCTAAGGCAACCGGCCGCCTACTAGGGGCCTCTGGGCGCGAGAATTTCAAGTCTCGGAAAATAGCCGCGATAAGGGCCGGCATCGCGGGTGAGCAATGCCAGATGCGCGATAGCCGCATTCGCGGCAATGTAGAAATCCGGCAAGGGCGAGGTCCGAGCCCCCCGCGTCGGCGGTATAACAGGAAGCTCTTCCCGGCCAGGAAGCCGGCCTCCCACGGCAGCGGTTCGCGATGGTGGCATAGCTGATCGACACTTCAGCATAGATAATCGGATTGATGAGCAAGGTGGTGTGCTCAGCTACTCCGCGAGCGCCCGAGCGGACCAAGCCCCCCAAGCCTGATAGTTTGTGGCGACATCCAGCACACCACGGAAGCGGCTCAGGCGGGCCCGCAAATCGGTGATGCCGTATATCACTCGCGTCGCGTCGTTCGCCGGGAAATGGCGCGTGTTTCGCTACGGGTAAGCGCTAGAATCTCGTCCGTACTCATGCGTATGTCCGCGGTGCCGCGGAGGAGCTCCACGACCATGCGCCCTCGACCGCCTTCACTGGGCGGGCGCCGAGCTTTCCGAATACGGGCGTGGTCCCCGGCCAGCTCAAACTCCACTTCCGTATGTGGCAGAAGCCCCAGTCGGTCGCGAATCTCTTGAGGGATTGTGACTTGCCCTTTCCGCGTGATGCGCACTTTATGACTCCTACTGATGAGTGTACGTCCACTGGCGTTTTTGTTTTTCAATTCGCCAGCCCCGACGTGATATAGTCACGCCATGAGACGCTTACCCGTTGTTCTCTCCCTGTTCATTTGCGCTGCACTGAATGCCCACGACCCCGTCCATGCGAAACACGGGATGGTGGTCGCGGAGGAACCCCAGGCCGCCGAAGCTGGAGTGGCGGTGCTCAAGAGCGGCGGGAACGCCATTGACGCCGCGGTTGCGGTTGGCTATGCGCTCGCGGTGACCCATCCGAGCGCCGGCAACATCGGCGGCGGAGGGTTCATGCTCATCCGGATGGCCGATGGCCGGACCACCTTCATCGACTTCCGCGAGCGTGCGCCCCAGAAGTCGACGCACGACATGTATCTGGACGCCAAGGGCAACCCCACGCGCGACAGCCTGGATGGTTGGCGCGCACCGGGCGTCCCTGGAACGGTTCGCGGCTTCGAAGTGGCGCAATCGAAATACGGTCGCAAGAAACTGGCGGAAGATATGCAACCCGCCATACAGCTTGCCTCGAAGGGCTTTCCGCTCTCCTACGCGGTGGCTCGTTCGCTGCAAAGCAAGAACCTGGCCCGCGATCCGGAATCGAAGCGCATCTTCCAAAGGGATGGCAAGTACTACGAGATTGGTGAAATCTTCACGCAGCCCGAACTCGCGGCAACCCTGGAACGTATCGCCAAGAACGGAGCCAAGGAGTTTTACGAAGGAGAAACCGCGCACAAGCTGGCGGATGCCATGGCCAAGAACGGCGGGTTAGTCACGCTCTCCGATCTTAAGGAATATACGGCTCCGGAACGCACCCCGATTACCGGTGCGTATCGCAATTACACGATTATTTCTTCGCCGCCGCCGAGCGCCGGGGGCGTGGGTCTCCTACAAATGCTGGGCATGCTCGATGGCACCGGCTATCAGAAGACCGGAGCGGGTTCGGCCGATAGCATCGCCTACGTCGCTGAGGCCATGCGCCGCTTCTATGCCGATCGCAACACGTACATGGGCGACCCGGATTTCATCAAAGTTCCCGTCACCAAGCTGCTCGATCCGGCTTACATCGCCCAGCGGCGCGCATCCATCGATCCGAACCACGCCACACCCAGCGACAAGCTCGGTCCGGGTCTACCGGCTGGAACGGAGAGTGCGGAAACCACGCACTATAACGTGGTGGACTCCGACGGAAATGCGGTGTCTGTGACTTACACGCTGAATGGGGGCTTCGGCAGCGGCGTGACCGCACCGGGCCTCGGTTTCCTGCTCAATAACGAGATGGACGACTTCGCCGCCAAACCCGGCGTGCCCAATTTGTACGGTCTGGTGCAGGGCGAAGCGAACGCGATTCAACCGGGCAAACGGCCACTCTCTTCGATGACGCCTACCATCGTTCTGCGTGATGGAAAACTGTTCATGGTGCTCGGCGCGCCCGGCGGCTCACGCATCACCACCAACGTGCTCGAGGTGATGCTTAATGTCATGGATTTCGGCATGGGCGTACAGGACGCCATTGATTTCCCTCGCATTCATCATCAGTGGAAGCCTGACAAGCTCTCCGTAGAGCGAGGCATCTCACCGGACACCATTGCGATCCTGCGGGCGCGCGGCTACGATGTGGAAAAACCCCAGGGAATGGCCGACGTCGAGGCGATCGTCGTCGACGGCGGCTGGATGCAGGGCGGAGCCGAGCCGCGCACGGCTGAAAGTAAAGCCGTCGGATATTAAGGAATCGACATCCCCGGTGCGCGAGGGCGGCGAATCAGCCGCTGATCTCAGCGAAGCCCCGAACGGATCAGCAAGACACCTAGCGACAGCACTGACGAGCCAAGCGCGGCTACGCCAAGCCATATCGCTGAGAGCCAGCTACTAGGCGCCGTGGCTTGCGGTGAAGCCACGCTAAGGAAGAAACCCATTGGGATGAGGATCGCGGCTATGGGCGTTCCGAGGCGACCGGCCCATAAGGCCCAACCCGGAGCGGGGTACGCGGCGTCCGCAAGCAACTGGCAGACGAGCGAAAGGATGACCAGCACGCCGGCATGCGCGTGGCCGGCCCGAAACATTCCTTGCCGTAGTGGATTGTCAACGTAAGTGCGATCGTGCGTCGTGAGCATTTGTAGAAGGTACGTACCGCCGTACTGGATCGTCGGAATCGTCAGGAGCGGGATTCCGCAGAGCACTTTTGAGTGTCGTGAGATCTCCAGCATGCAACTCCTTCAAGATTAAATCACTTCGGCTGGGGGACGATCCGGAGATACGGCTTCGGCGACTTCCAGCCGTCAGGGTACTTCTCCTTGGCTTCCGCCTCGGTTACCGCCGGCAAGATGATCACGTCTTCGCCCGGGTTCCAATTCACCGGCGTCGCGACCTTGTGTCTCGCGGTGAGCTGCATCGAATCCAGCACGCGCAGCACTTCATTGAAGTTGCGGCCGGTGCTCATGGGATAGCTCAGCATGAGCTTGATCTTTTTATCCGGACCCACGATGAAAACGGTGCGGACGGTGGCGTTGTTCACCGCGGTTCGGCCCTCTGAAGTGGCTCCGGAATCGGCCGGCAGCATGTCATAGAGCTTGGCGATCTTCAATTCCGGGTCGCCGATCATCGGGTAGTTCACCTTGTGCCCCTGGGTCTCCTCGATGTCGCCAGCCCATTTCCCATGGCTGCTCACGGGGTCGACACTCAGGCCAATGATCTTGCAGTTACGCTTGGCAAACTCCGGTTCGAGGCCGGCCATGTACCCGAGCTCGGTGGTGCATACCGGGGTGAAGTCTTTCGGGTGGGAGAACAGGATCGCCCAACCATCGCCAATCCATTGGTGAAAGTCGATGGCGCCGTGCGTCGTATCGGCTGTAAAGTTCGGTGCTTCGTCGTTAATCCGTAGTGACATAGCAATAGCTTACACCTCTGCTGGTCTTGCGATCACCGGGCCGGAAAAGCAAAGATGAAAGAATGGCCCTACGGTTCACGACCTCCTATTTGACGGATTCCCTCGATCTGTTCCACTACTACAAGAAACTGGCGGAAAGAGCGATGGCGCAGGTGACGGACGAACAACTCCTGACGGTATTGGACGGCGAGATGAATTCCATTGCCGTCATTGTGAAGCACATGGCCGGCAATATGCGCTCGCGATGGACGGACTTTCTGACGAGCGATGGAGAAAAGCCGGACCGCCAAAGGGATGCTGAGTTCACCGATCCTCCTCGTACACGTGAGGCTCTCCTCGCTATGTGGCAAGAGGGATGGCAGTGCGTATTCAGCGCGCTGGAGCCGCTTTCCGATGAGGACCCATCACGGACGATTACAATTCGCGGCGAAGCCCATTCAGTCATGCAGGCCATCAATCGCCAGGTTGCGCATTATTCCTACCATTGCGGACAGATCGTGCTCCTGGCCAAGCACTTCAAGCACGATGAGTGGCAATCGCTGAGCGTGCCTCGAAAGCAATCAGCCGAATTCAATCGGCGCGTACTGAGCGGAGAGGCGAGTCAACGATAGTTATTTCAGGAAAGAAAATCCGGCATAGAAGACGTTGTTGTCTACGCCGGGATTGACTGGGCTGGTGAAGCCGTTGGAGATGTGGAGAAACTTGTAGCCGAGGCTGATCAAGTGCCGCTGGCCTGTCTTGATTCGGACTCCGCCGCCCACATCAATCAAAAAATTCAATCCAGTTGCGCCGGTCACGTTGATGGGAATCGGCTCGCTAGACGCAATGATGCCTTCATTGGTCTGAAGGAACGGATACACCCTGTGGCGGCGGCCAAAGTCCGCCGTGAAGCCGAGGGGCGTGACGCCGAATCCATACACGGAATGGGCCGGAACAAATTGCGGCAGATATTGCCCGGGCTGAAGGAGAACGGCCGCGGGCATGAGCTCGCCTGAATACGATATCGATACTCCGTGCCAAACCCAACAGCGGTAACTGTAGCCGAATCCCGCCAGCAAGAAGCGGCGATCCGTGGTGGTTCCGATCAGCGTCGCGGAGACGGGCGAGTAACCCGCGAAGAATTGAAAATCGTGCCGCGGCTCGGACGGCGAGGGGTCCGAGGAGCAAAACGCGGCCCACGTTGGCGTCGTCGAAAGTAGAAGAAGAACTGGCATAAGCCGCATCGCTCTATTTTCTCGCTGGGCACGCATGACGTTGTATACTGGCCCACATGAAACGCCATATTAGAGTTGCAATGCTTGCCCTCGCCGCGGTTGCTGTGCTCTTCTCGCAAGCGCCGAAGGGTTGGAAGGTGCGGGTCGATCGCAGCATGACCGCGACCGATCCTGACGCCTCCGGATCGGTCAAGTTTGTCACGATGGGAACCGGGTTCCACGCGACAAACCCTCAAGCCGCCGTGTACTGGAATCCGGCGAATACCGCGACGGGAAATTACACGCTCAAGGGGACGTTTACGCTTATAAAGCCGAGCGGCCACACGAACTACTACGGGCTGGTATTCGGCGGCAGCGATCTCGAAGGCGCGCAGCAGAAATATCTCTACTTCGTGGTCGCGCAGGATGGAACTTGGCTCATCAAACAGCGCGACGGCGCAAACACCTCTGAAATCGCGAAAGCTCCCAACGCCGCGGTGAAGACGCCGGACACCAGCGGAAAATCCACGAATGCGCTGGAAGTCCGCGTAACGGGCAGCAAGATTGACTACGTGGTGAATGGCACGGTCGTGCACTCGACTCCGAAAAGTGGAGCGACGGCGAAGACCGATGGCATCTACGGTATCCGTATCAACCACCTGCTCGAGGTTCACATCGACGGATTCGCCGTCACAAAATAACAGGTACAACCATGCCGGAACGATCCACGCTCACACGAAGGGAAACACTCAGCCTTCTAGGGGCGAGTGCGTTGTTGCCCGCTTTGGTCTCGGGCGCGAAGACGCCCGATTTTCCGAAAGGCGCGGTTATCAGGACCCTTTTGAAGGATCTGCCGCCGCCGGCGTTGGCCACTGGAGCGACTCTGTTCCACGAGCATCTTTCGATCGAGCTACCCTATTTCGGGCCTCCGCGCTCCACGCCGCCTCCTCCTCAAGCCACGGCGGATGTGAACTACATCATCGGGGAGATCAAGACGGCCGGAACCGAGGGAGTGGTCTGCATCGTTGACGGCGGGCATCCGGATATGGGCCGGAATCTGGGATATCTGAAACAAATTGCGACGAGCACGCCGGTCCACATCGTCGCGAGCGGCGGCTATTACATGGAGCGCGTGTATCCGCCGGATATTGCCTCGAATAACGAAGATCAGATTGCCGAGGCTTTGGTTCGCGAAGCCAGCGAAAACCGGTACGGCGCGTTCGGCGAGATCGGTGAAAATCCGAATGCGCCGATGAGCGAGGCGGAACGAAAGGTCTTCCGCGCCGTTGGCAAGGCGCACCTGCGCACCAATCTCCCGATCTTCACGCACAACGCCTACGGCACCGGGCCGAATGTTCCCAAAGACGCCGGCCTGCGGCAGCTTGATGCGCTCGAATCGGTGGGCGTCAAGCCGCAGCGCGTCGCCATCGGCCATACCTGCTGCCTCGACGACCCCACGGCCGACGTCATAAAACAGATCGCCAAGCGAGGCGCGTTTGTCGGCTTCGATCGCGTGACCGGCGGGATGGTGCCCGACGACAAGAAAGTGATCATGATTCAGGCTTTTCTGGATGCGGGTTATGCGGACCACTTGCTCATCTGCTCGGATTTCACCGGGCGGCGAACACCGGCTCGTCCTGGCTATGGAAACACGGTGACGGTGTTCATACCAATGCTGCGGAAGGCGGGCGTAAAGGAGGAGACGCTGCGCGCGATTATGGTGGACAATCCGCGGCGTTTCCTCGCGTTTGTTCCGAAGAAATTTAGCCGTGCATGAACGTGTATAAACGTGAATAAGACAATCACAGAAAACGATGCATAATGTATGCGTCTGTGTAGCCAACCGTAGGGTGTAAGAAGGCTTCGGGAAGACGCGCGATGATCTCAAATCCGAGGCTTTTCCAAAGCCGCACTGCCCTTTCGTTGGTGCTCACGACAAAGTTGAACTGCATGGCTCGAAACCCCCGGCGCTTCGCGTGATCGAGCGAGTGCGTGCACATGGCGCGGGCGACTCCCCGGCCTGAGGCGGCAGCGGCAGTAATATAGCCGCAGTTTGCCACATGCGAACCACCGCCCTTTTGATTGGGCCGAAGGACATATGTTCCGATCACGGCTCCTTCGTCATCAGCTACGAACACCTCGTTGCCGCTGGAAAACCAATAGGCTAGAGCCTCTTCCCGGTTCATGTCGCGAGGCAAGGCGTAAGTTTCTCCAGCGCGAATTACCGGCTCGATAATGGCCCAGATCGCATCCGCGTCCTCGGGTCGGGCCGCGCGTATGGTCAGCACGATTCTATTGTGCCTGAGCAGCTAGGTAAATGTTCGTAAATCTATATGGTTCAGCCGATTGCGGCGATGTCAGAAGTAGAGATTCGCGGTACAATAGCAGGGGAATACCGCCGAGGGGGTGAGCACGATGAAAAAGTTAGTTATTGGATTGGGGTTACTGACCCCGTTCATGGCCGGGGCTGCGGATTTGCCCACGATCACCGGGGAAGTGACATTCTCGAAGGACATCGCGCCCATTCTCCAGCGAAGCTGTCAGAACTGCCACCAGCCTGACTCGATTGCGCCGATGGCGCTGATCACCTACAAGGACACACGCCCCTGGGCTCGCGCCATTAAAGAGCGGACGCTGCTTCGAGATAAGCCCGGCGTGATGCCGCCGTGGTACGTCGAGAAGAATATCGGCATCCAGCATTAC
>JBEKBK010000425.1:0-7636 GCA_050015435.1 Bryobacteraceae bacterium | reverse complement strand
ATCAAGAGTGCCGCCTTAGCAGCGCGAAGATTCCGTGTACGGTGCTTCAAGTCCGCAGTCCGGACGGCACGCTTCACGAATTGCGGGTCGACAAGGAAAGATTCCTGGTGCTCGAGGAACGAGAGAACCTGAAATCCGACGGCAAGGTGATAGAATCCACCTTGAAGATCAAGCAACTCGCCATAACGGGCGTGGATGACGCGTTGTTTCAATTCGAGCCCAAACCGGGCTGGACGCAAGTCGAAGCACTGTCGCTGCCGGGGGAGGACCGGCTGCCAAGGGCCGGTGACCGGGCCATCAATTTTTCGTTGACCACGCTCGGCGGCGAAGTATTCAGTCTTAATGGCGAGCGCGGCCAAGTCGTCGTGCTGGATTTTTGGGCGACCTGGTGCCCGCCGTGCCGGGCCGAGATGCCTTCGCTCGAAAAGCTAAGGAATGAATTCGGATCCGATGTTCGGTTCTACGGGATCGACAACGAAGACGCCTCGACCATCCGAAATTTCCAGAAATCGCACAAATACGAAATGTCAGTGTTGCTCGATTCCAAGCGCGAAGTGCAACACCGGTACGGAGTGAACGCTATTCCAACTCTATTGATCGTCGACCGTTCGGGTACCATCGCTCATCAGTTTCAGGGATCGCGCTCGGAGACCGAGCTGCGAAAAGCAATCGCATCTACTTTGGAAGCGAAAAATTAGTGTGCTGAATACTGCTGCTGCGGAGGTTCCGCGAATTTTCTAGCATCCAGAGCACAGCTTTCATAGTCCCAAGGTTCGATGAAAATCCACCGGTCGGATGATCCCCATTCCCCGGAAGGCTTTCAGGCGTCGAAGGTGATTGTCACCGGACACGATCAGGTCCGCTTGGCCGGCGACGGCACATTCCAGAATCCGGTTGTCGGCATCATCTTCCGCGATCATCGTTAACACTATTTTCGGCGTGATAATTTCGGCCACTCTCGCCAGGAGTTTTACTTGGGGGAGAATTTCGAAATCATCCCACGAGAACTTTCGCCGAAGGACTGCGGCAAACTCGTCCACGATCGCCGGGGAAATCAATAGTGTGTAGCGGCGATCAACTGCGTTTCGCCAGATCTGAAATGGAATACCCGCCAGGGGATTGGTGAAAGCTGCGATCAGGACGTTGGTGTCCAGTACGACCCTAAGTCTTGCGCGACTTCCGGTATTCATGGACCAGGCGGTTTATATCCTTGGGCTTGATGCCGAGCTTCTTGGCTTGCTGGGCGCCATACCGAGCGAGCCGATCGCTTTCGGCCAACATGGCCTCAACGCTCATCGGATTCCGGGCCTGCTCGGCCTGGGTCTCCCGAATCAGCCTCTCAATCGACTGTTCTTCATCACGTTCCCGCTGGTTGCGGTAGCGCACATAAACCCGTACCATTTCGCGGAAAAGCTCACTCTTGGTCCGGCGCTCCTGCCTGGCGAGAGTCTCGACCTCTTTAACGACTGTGGGGGGCACGGAAAAGCCTAGGATTTTGGTGGTTCTGGCCATGCGAATCCTAATGGTTTAAGATAGTTAAACTTATTATAACTCGTACGGCCCGAATCAGTGTGCTGAATACTGGGGCTGCGGAGGCTTCAGCGCGATCTCGATGGTCTTTTCTTCTTCCTGGACGTCGAAGGTTTGGCCGAAGGTCTGGTAATTCTGGGCGATGATCTGGATCAGGATCTGGCCTTGAGGAATCGCTGGGATTTTCGCGATCCCCTCCTGGCTGGTTTTTAACTCCCAGGACGTACGAATCTTCGCGCCGAATTTCGCCTTGGAGCGCCCTTGCACGAATTTGACGATGACAGTGGCGCGATCAATCGGCTTTCCGTCTTCGTTCTTCACGACGACTTGTAGATTCGTAAGGTCAGCCGCCGCCAGCGGTAACAAGCTCAGCGCCAGCAGCAGAATCACACTCCGCATGGCCAGTATTATCGCACGGGCATCTTTTCACGAAATGTCGGGGAGCAGAAACTTCGCCGGCACGCCCGCCGCTGCCGTCACGGCTTCCGCCGCCAGATACCCGCTGCGCACGGCTCCTTCCATGGTTGCCGGCCAGCCGGAACGAGTCCAGTCACCCGCAAGAAACAAGTTGCGGATGCCGGTCCGCGACGTTGGGCGGCGCGATTCCAGACCTGGCATGGCCGAGAAAGTCGCGCGGACTTCCTTCACGACGTGCGCCTTCTCGAGGTTGGCATCATTTACGATCGGAAAAAACTCGCTCAGCTCTTTAATCGCCAGCTCGATCACGTCCCGGCGCGGCATCTCCACCAGTTTCCGCGACGCGCTTACGACGAGTTGTATATATCGGCCCTCGCTTTTATTGAACATCCACTGAATCGTGCGATCGAGCAGAGTCGCGTGGGGAAGGTCGGTCACCGCACGATCGAACCACAGGTGGATGCCGGTGATGGGCGAGTGCTCGAACCCGGTCAGGTCAAGGCCCAGCCCCGGTATCACGGCCCCCACGCGTTCGAAGGGCAGCGCGCTGATGTAGTAATCCGCTCGCAGATCCTCGCCACACGCCGAGACGCAACGCACGGCAGCGTTTTCAATCAAGACCCGGTCGACCGGGGCTCGCAGGCGCATCTCGGCCCGGCCGACACGCTGCCAGGAATCCGATCGATACAGATGGCCGAGCGGCACCGAGGGCACGCCCATTTCGTAGGAATTCGAGCGAGCCAGGAAGCCGAGCCGGAACACTTGAAACGCGTGCAGAGCGGCCATCCGACCCAGTTCCTCGTTGATCGCGCTGACCAGCACCTGCCGCCAGAAACGCTCGATGGCGCGGGGAGGCTGACGTTTCTCTTCGAGCCATTGTTGCATCGTGATGCGATCCAGGTCGTTGCGGCGAGCATGCTCGACGCCGATAGCTCGTATCGCGCGGGCTACAGCCAGCTTTTCTCGGAAATTCAGGAAGGTGAGTCGAGCAAAGGACTCCGCGAAATGATAGGGCGCCGGCAGCATCCCGGCGCGCAAGACACTACGCCGCCCGCCCGGCTCGATAAACACGAAGTCGCGATGAAAACCGATCTCGGCGGATACCCCCAAACGCTGGTAAAAATCGAGAAGGTTGACGCAGCAACGGAGCAGGATGTGCTGGCAGTTATCGATGGTCTCCGTACCGCCTACCTCATACGAGGTCGCGCGGCCGCCCAGGAAGGCGCGAGCTTCGAGCACACGAACCGAGTGGCCGGCTCCGCCGAGCGCGGCCGCGGCCGCGAGGCCAGCCAGACCACCGCCGATGACGATCACGTCGGCCATGAATCAGATTGGGAGAATGCAGGTTATCGTGCAGGAACGCGAGATCGATGCCCGCCGCCCCCGCCATTGATGATTTCGATGGCGAGCCAGATCACGATGGCGATAAACAATACGTCGCTGGGTTCGAGTCCCATGATTAGATTTCCCAGTATGCACGAAGTACGGAAAATGAGCAAGTACTAAGGTATTTAGAACTACTTCCAATAGCCATCCCATATGCCGAATGCCAGTGCGACCACCAGGCCCCCGGCGGGAAACAACACCACCGCCGAAATTGTTCTGACGGTCCAGCTCCAACCCGTCCACAACGATACAGCTAATTGCGGAGCGCTCATGAGAATGATTTCAACAGCGTATCCCGCATAACCGTGGCTGCACCAAGGGCAATGGCGCCCGTGCTGAGCGTGAATATTGCACGTAGCGTCAGTGCCGGCCCACAAGGCGTGACATCCGCACTGGAATACCAGCGCGCAGAAATTGATGAAAAAGGTGCAGGTGACGACGAACGAGATCAGAAATGGCGAAATCCTAGCGGCTCGCGACACGAGCAGATCCCAGAAGCCGCACTACATTTTCCATGAGCCGGAGACCGCAGTTTCCGTCGAGAGTAAGAATGGATTCCGGATGAAATTGAACGGCCTCCATGGGCAAATCGCGATGGCGGATACCCATGATTACTCCATCGTCGCTCTCCGCCGTTACTTCAAAACATCGCGGGAGTTTTTCGGGGATCGCGTACAGCGAGTGATAGCGGCCGACCCGAAACTGATCAGGCATATTCGCGAATACGCCGACACCCTTGTGACGCACCATGGACGGTTTCCCGTGCATCGGATAATCCAGAACCCCCAATTCGCCGCCGAACGCCTCCACCATTCCTTGCAAACCGAGGCAGACTCCAAATACAGGAATCTCGAGCTTGGCGGCGCGCCGAATCAGCTCCGGCACGTGGAAATCCTCCGGCCGCCCCGGGCCGGGCGAAACGAGGATCAGCGAAGGCTGTAGTTTGTCGATGAGCTCCAACGGGAATCCGGCCCGGTAGGTCATGACCTCCGCGCCGGTTTGCCGCGCATAATTCGCCAGCGTGTGGATGAAGCAATCCTCGTTGTCGACCAGCAGCAGCCGCACGCCTCGCCCATCCTCGCGGGGGGACTCAGCCGGAACCTCAACCGGTGGCTGGACATTTAACGCGCGGAAGAAGCCCGTCGCCTTGAGGCGCGTTTCTTTCTCTTCGCTGGCCGGGTCCGAATCATATAAGAGAGTCGCACCCGCTCCGTAGCGGGCGACGCCATTCTTCAAATGGATGGTGCGAATTGTGATCCCCGTGTTGATATCGCCGTCGAGCGAAATCAAACCCACGGCGCCGCCATACCAGCCGCGCGCATCGCGTTCCAGGTCTTCGATGGCCTGCGCCGCCCACTTCTTCGGCGCGCCGATCAAGGTGACGCACCACATGTGCGTGAGAAAGGCATCGAGCGAATCGAAGCCCGGCGCTAGCGTCCCCTCCACATGATCCACGGTATGAAACAGGCCCGCGAATGCCTCAATCAGTCTTCGTCCGAGCACCTTGACCGACCCCGGAACGCACACGCGCGATTTGTCGTTGCGGTCGACATCGGTACACATCGTGAGCTCGGACTCTTCTTTGGTCGAGTTGAGCAATTCGCGTATATTGTCCGCGTCCTTTAGTGGGTCGCCTGTACGGCGCACCGTGCCAGAGATAGGGGACGTTTCAACCCTGCGCCCTTCGACGCGTACAAAAATCTCGGGCGACGCGCCGACGAGTTGCTCATCGCCGAACTGCAAGAGAAATTCGTAAGGGCTTGGGCTTGCCTTCTGGACTCGCCGGAATAATTCCGAAGGTCGTCCCGAATACGTCGCATGGAACGTCTGGCGCAGCACTACTTCGTAAAAATCGCCCCGGCGCATGCCTTCGCGTACGGTCTCAACCATCCGCATGTACTCTTCCGGAGTGTGATCGCACTCGATCGGTCCCGGCGCGGCTTCTTTCGGCAGCTTCCAGCGCTGGCCGGTTCTCGGCAAACCCATCGTCTTCAGTTCGCCGCGGCTGAAGTCAAACTGGAAGCGCTCGATCTCTTCCTTCATCCGGTCCATCAGATACAGGTCGTCGCAGAGAAACAGCCGGATGTCCTTCACGCCTTCTCGCGGAAGCTTGAGCTGGATGGGGTCGAACTGGAAGAGCGTGTCATAGCCAAACGCGCCCAGAAACACCAGTCGAGAGGCAAGGGGATGCTGAAATTCGCCAATCAACGTCCGCAGGATCGAGAAGGCGGACGGCTGCTTACTGCGTTCCTCTTCGGAGAAGAGCTCGGGTAGAGGCTTGAGTTTCCCGACCAGTGCCCCGCCCTCTAAGCAGAACTTCTGCCAGTGCGGATGGCCGGCTAACAGCGGCTCAAGAATCCGGTTCAACACTTCTCCACGGGCGTTTAGCGCGCGGAAGACGATATCGCGACCCGCGGCGACGATCTCAATGGGTGGCGAAACGGCGGCAATGTCCCAGCGAGAGTAGCGTTCCGGATATTCATAACCTGACGACAGATACACGCCCCGCTCGGTGTCGAGTTTGCGCAGAACCGCGTGCAATCCGCGACTATAGGGCGCCTTGGAAACAGTGCGCGTGACAGTGATCCCGCCGGGGGTGAGATAGCTTTCGGAACGCATACAACCACTGGAAGGTGGGTATTAAAGAGAATAACACTGCCCGAATGCTACCTTGTATGTCTACGCAAAAAGAAGCTCGGACGCAGAAGGAATAGACCAATCGTCAATGTAATCAAGCCAACCGCAATGAGCGCCGGGTCGGCATGGGGCGGTATTCCATATTTGGCGTAACGGGAGAAGCCGCCCTGAATTAGAAGGCTCATCGAGATGAGGGCAAGTAGAAGCCCCACGGTGATGCGTGCGATTTTCAATGTTGCTTTCGCCGCGCGATCCATATTCCTATTCTACGCCGCTCCAAGGGAAAGAACTTCGCGGATTGCCTTTGCGGCCTGGTGGCAATCTTCCGCCGAGACATCCTGATGCGTCACCACGCGGACCCACGTGCCGCCGCGAGCCCCTACGAGCACGCCCCGGCGCTTCAGCTCCGCACTGAATCTTTCGTAAGTAACCCCGGTTCCTGCAATATCGAACAGCACCATATTGGTGCAGACCGTGGATAGGTCGAGATCCACGCCGGGAATGTCTGCGATGCGGTGCGCCAACGCGCGGGCGTTGACATGGTCCTCATGCAGCCGTTTCGGACTCTCCTCGAGAGCCACCAGACCGGCGGCAGCCAGAACGCCGGCCTGCCTCATCCCGCCTCCAAGCCGTTTGCGATACTGTCTTCCCGCGCGAATGGCATCCGCGTTGCCTGCGAGCATCGAACCCACCGGCGCGGCGAGCCCTTTCGAGAGACAAAACATGACGGTGTCGGCCTTCGCAGCGATCCGGGCTGCGGTTTCGCCGGTGGCAGCTGCGGCGTTGAAGATGCGGGCTCCGTCCAGATGCACTTTCAATCCGAACGCGTGAGCCTCATCGCAGATCGAATGCAAATCCGCGAGCCCATACAGCGTGCCACCACCCATGTTGTGCGGATTTTCGAGGTGCAGGAGCGTCGACGGCGCACAAAACTGATCGTCCGCGGCGGACTTGCCGGGACTCTCGCCGATCGATCGCCCGTCAGCGCCTGAACGGCCCGGCGGCCGGATCATTTCCTCGATCTGCGGCCACTGGAGAATTCCGTTATCCGTTACGATGGAGCGGACCAGGCATCCTGCAAACCACGCCGTCATCGACATTTCCCAGTCCAGGATGTGGGCGCGATGGTCGCAGATCACTTCCTGGCCGTGCTTGGTGTGCAGCTTAATTCCGATGGTATTGCCCATCGTGCCGGTGGGGACGAATAACGCGGCCTCTTTCCCAAGCATCTCCGCAGCGCGTTCTTCGAGGCGATTGACGGTGGGGTCCTCGCCGTAGACGTCATCCCCGACCTCGGCCTCCGCCATGGCGCGCCGCATCGCAGCGGTCGGCTTGGTTACTGTGTCGCTACGCAGATCTATCATGCTGGCATGCTGACAAATTCCTGGAAAACTTCATTGGATAGCAAGACCCCTCGGTCGGTCAAGCGCAATCGCCGTCCGTCGAACTCGAGCAAGCCCGCCCGCAGGAGTTGTTCGATGGATTCTCGAAAAGGTGTCCAATCCTGGTCGATTCCTTCCGCCAACCGCAGACCTAGAAAGAACGGCTCGCCCACGGGATCGGCGAGCGTCCGTTCTTGCGCGGACGGGTTATCAACATACTCGGCGGCCGATTCCACGTTGCTCCAGCGCCATTCGCCGTCGAAGGAGTGTGCATCCGCGCCGAA
>JBEKBK010000424.1:0-7678 GCA_050015435.1 Bryobacteraceae bacterium | reverse complement strand
CAGGCGTCGATGATGCTCGACAGGGGGTCTAGCTCACGAGCGCGCTGCGATTCCGCGATGGCCTCCGCGTGCCGGGCCACGAGTGACAGGAACTCTGCGTACCAATGGTGGCCATTGGCGTAATTTGGATTGAGTTCGATGGCGCGGCGGAACTCGCGTTCGGCGCTGGTCCAATCGCGATCGTAGTAAGCGGTCAAGAAGGCAAGAGAGGTATGAGCTTCGGCGAGTGAATCATCGAGACTTAATGCTTTGGTAATCGCGTCCCTGGCGCGGGGAAACGCCTCGGATGGCGCCACGAACCCATACCATCCAAGTGGTATCCAACAGTCCGCAAGCCCGTCGTACGCAAGGGCATAGTTAGGATCTTTGTCTATGGCCTGCTGGAAAAATCCGATCGCTTTCTTCAGATCTTCCTCGGTGCGCTTATTCCACCAAAAACGGCCCTTGGAATAAGCCTGGTACGCATCGGGATCGGCGGTGCGAACTTGGGTCAACCGGGCCCGGTCAGGCGGCGTCAACGTGACGCGGATTTCGTCGGCGATCTTACTGGCCACGTTAGCCTGCAAAACAAATATGTCGCGCAGGTCTCCCTCATAGCTATTGCTCCACATATGCCGGTCCACGCCGGCATGAATGAGCTCCACGTTGATCCGCACCCGTTCGCCCGAGCTAAGAACGGACCCGTCGACAACCGCATCGACGTTTAATTCCCGCGCGATCTCGCGAAGGGGTTTATTGCTGCCGCGATAATGCATCGAAGACGTCCGGGAAATCACCCGGAGCGAGCTGATACCCTCCAAACGTTCGCGGAGGGCGTCGGTCATACCGTCCACAAAATAATCCTGCACGGAATCGCGTGAGAGATTCACTAGTGGCAGCACCGCGAGAGAACGGATCTTGCCCGAAAGAAAGAGGGTGCGGAGCGTATCGGAGACACCCGACGGATTGGTGCTGATGGTGAACAGTAGGACGAGCAAGGCAACCGCGGCCGCAGTCAGGATGAATAGACGCCAGCGAACCGGTCTCCATGGCACGGGTTTCGGCACGTCGGGTTGCAGTGCGGCCGGGTCGCGGTAAGAAGATCCTGGCCGGGAGAAGTCGCCGGCCGGCGGAATTACGGGAGCGATGAAGCGATAGCCTCGCCTCGGCAGAGTCTCGATGAAGAGCGGGGCATCGGCGGAGTCCCCTAGGGCCGCGCGCAGCCTCTTGATAGCTGCGTTTAGGCTCTGCTCGAAATCCACGTAGGTGTTAGCTGGCCACAGCCGTTCTTGCAGTGCCTCGCGCGTTACTACCTGGCCTGGCTGTTCGAGCAGCATGGTGAGCATCTCGACGGGTTGGCCGTTTAGCTTGATGCGCAGACCGTGTTTGCGCAATTCACCTGTCTTCGGATCGAATTCGAATGAGCCGAAACACAGCATCCGCGGCCTCTTCGCAAGCCCTCCCGTCATCATCGGGCCGACTTCCAGCGTTCAACAGTATATCAGCAGCCAACACAACGCCAGTCGTGTCAATGGGATGCCGTGTCAGCAAGATTTCCGCCGCCGAGCATTGCGAGGCAGGCTGGAATCGGCGATGGTTTCTGACACGTGCGCTCACGCTGGCGTAACGGATCGGGGGCCTGAGAATCCTGGACCCGTCTGACGAATTGCGGGGCGCTCGAAACTCACGTTCTTAAGGAAGTGGAGGTAAAAACAAACGATGAAAACGATACTCTCGATTTCACTTGGGTTGGCGGTGGCGAGCGGCGTTGCCCTGGCAGATGTAATCAAGGATTGGAACCTGGCCCTGATCAAAGCAACCGAGACGGCGCCGGTAACTCCAGCCCCGATCACTACTCGTGTAGCAGCCATTGTGCAGGCGGCTGTATTCGACGCCGTAAACGGGATCGAGAGACATTACTCGCCTATCTTCGTTCAACCGGCAGCGCCCGAGGGAGCATCCGTACAAGCCGCAGCAGTGGAGGCGGCCTACGTCACGCTGGTGGACCTTTACCCGGCACAGCTAGCCACATTCGATCAGCAGCGCACGGCTTCCCTGGCGCAAATTACCGACAACAACCTCGCTGTTCAACAGGGGCTGGCGTGGGGGCAGACCGTCGCGAATCAGATATGGGCGTGGAAAAGCCAGGACGGATTCTCCAATACCGTCCCACCGTACCTGGGCGGAACGAATCCCGGACAGTGGCGGCCCACTCCGCCAGCCATGGCGTCTGGCCTCGATCCGCAGTTGGCTACCACGACCCCGTGGGTGATGCGGTCGCCTTCACAGTTCCGCCTTGCAGGTCCGCCAGTCCTCACCAGCGATCAATACACGGCAGACTTCAACGAAACGAAAAGCATGGGAGTCGCTGCGAACTCCGGACGGACAGCGGACCAAACGCTCTCGGCGAACTTCTGGCAGGCTGGCAATCCTCCCGACTACTGGGATCAGACGGTGCTTGCCTTAGCCAAACAACACCAGTATTCGATTTCTGACACGGCCCGGTTGCTGGCTCTGGTTAATTTAGGAATGGCTGACGCCATGATCGGGTGCTGGGACTCGAAGTATACATACAGCTCGTGGCGGCCAATCACTGCGATTCAGTTGGCCGACACGGACGGAAACGACGCTACCGCTGCGGACCCCACATGGACTCCGTTGATTGTGACGCCTCCTTTCCCGGAGTACCCCTCGGCCCATTCGTGCGCGAGTGGCGCGGCCGCGCACATCCTGGCGGAGACTTTTGGGGAGGCAACATCAATTGGAGTAGTTTCTCTCGCAATGCCCGGCGTGACGCGCCTGTATCACAACTTCTCGGAAGCTCTCGCAGACGTACAGAATGCGCGCGTCTTCGGAGGCATCCACTTTCGAACCGCAACCACCGACGGAACATCGCTTGGAATTGCGGTTGCCGACTATGTGATGAAGAATGCTCTTTTATCGAAAGAAGGCGCGGGACAGGGAGGCGATCACGGGAAAAAAGATCACTAAAGTTAATTCGCTATAGATCGCGATTGGGTTAATCGGACCAACACGATGAAATCGACCAATCAGCTCCATTTGACTCTATGGGGATTAGGCATTTTCGCCTCGATCGCCTCGTCTCAGAACCCGGGCACGTTCATCGCGATTGGCAACATGACTGAGGCGCGGGCAGACCACACGGCCACCCTGCTTTACAACGGCAAGGTTCTGATCGCGGGTGGGGATCTGTATGTGCCGCCTTTAGTCCTCGCCAGCGCCGAGCTCTACGACCCCTCCACGGGCGCCTTCACCCCTACCGGCAACATGACCACGGCGCGGGCGGGCCACAGTGCAACTCTGCTGCCCAATGGCCGGGTCTTGATTTGCGGCGGAACAGCGGATCTCAGCGCCGAGATATACGACCCGGCCACCGGGACCTTTACCGCCGCCGGGGCTATGGTCGTGCTCCCGTATTCCTGGCAAGCCGCCACCTTGCTTCAGGACGGCCGGGTCTTCATCGCTTCACAGCCAACCGCTCAACTTTATGATCCCGTCCCCGGAACATTCGCTGTCAGCGGTTCGTACGCTGCTCCCGCGCCAACCTATATTGAACCCAACGGGGTCACCCTCCTGGCAGATGGACGCGTGTTGCTGACGGGGGGAAACGTAGTCGGGGAAATCGCCGGATGGACCGAGCTCTATGATCCGGGGACCGATAACTTCAGCGTCACTGGCACTTCAGGCGATAGCGCGAATTGGTGGTATAACGTGAACACAGCCACCTTGCTGATGAACGGCAAGGTCCTGATTGCCGGTAGCGACGAGTATGACGAGCCGGCCGATGCAGAACTGTATGACCCGGCCACCGGAGCCGTCACTGCTATCGGGAACACGGCCGCGGGCCACGAGTATGCCGCAGCCACGCTGCTCCCCGACGGTTCCGTACTGATCACCGGTGGCCAACTCGCCGGCGGCAATGGCAAGGTCGTCTCCGAACTTTATACGCCGGCGACCGGATCATTCTCCGCCGCCGGTAACATGGTCACGGGTCGTCATGAGCACACGGCTACCTTACTTCCCGATGGCACGGTCCTGATCGCCGGCGGCTACAGCATTTGGCCCTCTTCGACTTCCAGCGCCGAAATCTACAGTCCGCCAGTGTTGCAGGCCGCCCCGGTGCTGTTCTCCCTTTGGCACGCCGCGACGGGACAGGCCGCTTCTCCGGGCATGCCAGCCGTTGCCGGAGAGGCCCTGGCGATGTACACCACCAGTCTGGTTGACGGAAGCGTGATTCCGCCGCAAGTATCCATCGGGGGCCGCTTCGCTGAAATTCTCTTCTTTGGAGATGCTCCCGGGTATCCCGGTTTCAACCAGGTAAACATCCGCGTTCCGGACGGCGTTGCTCCGGGATCCGCCGTTCCAGTGCGCCTGACCTACCTCGGGCGGTCAAGCAATGAAGTCACCATCGCGGTCCAGTAGCGCCGGGTGGGGCGGACAGTCATGTCGGCGAGCGCTCTCCAGCCGGCTAGGAAACATGAGAGCCCGGGCGTCGACCGTCGCGAACCACATTGCCGTGATCGTCCTATTGGGAGCCGTGGGCGACGCTCCGGCTTTACTGGGCCAACCTGCGGGTAGCTTCACCCCAACCGGCAGCATGACTACGCCGCGTGAGGGCCACACGGCCACGCTGCTAACGAACGGCAAGGTCTTGATCACGGGAGGCGAGGTGGGTCCTAATGCACTGATCACGGCTGAACTCTACGACCCGGATAGCGGGGTATTCGCTCCTACCGGCAACATGACGGCGCCCCGCTTTTGGCACACGGCCACCCTGCTGCCAGACGGCAGAGTGTTGATCGCAGGTGGCAGCGCCGATCCTCAAGCCGACATTCCCACGAACAGCGCGGAGGTTTACGATCCTTCCACCGGAACCTTCACCGCTACAGTCAATATGACCTTTGGGCACGTGTGTCAACAAGCCACCCTGCTCGGCAACGGCAAGGTTTTGATCCTCGGCGGCGCCGGTGCTAACGGTCAAGTTCCCTATGCTGAAATCTATGACCCTGCTACCGGCACATTTGCTGCCGCTGGAACGTACGCAAGCAACACCTCTGGCTTTAACACCTGCCAAGGGGCGGTTTCGACATTGCTCCCCGACGGCAGGGTGTTAATCGTTTGGGAGGAAGACGCCGCCGAGCTTTATGACCCTGATGCCGGCACGTTCACGGCGACTGGCAAACCGATCTCTCAGTCATACAATGACGGCTTGCCCACTGCAACCCTACTCATGAACGGCCAGGTTTTGGTCGCCGGTGGTGCAGACGATGGGGACCTGGGTGGTACCAGCGCAGAATTGTACGATTCCGGGGCTGGAACCTTCACTGCTACCGGAAACATGATCACAGGTCACGTTTTAGACACAGCTACCCTGCTACCGGACGGTACGGTCTTGATTGCCGGTAGTTTTTTGTTCCCCGGTGCGCTTGCCAATGCCGAGCTTTATAGCCCTGCGACGGGCACCTTCACCACTACGGGCAACATGATCACGGCCCGGGGGGGCAGCATCGACCCCGTGCTTGGTTAGGATCTGACGCATGGCATCTGCGTGACGGAGGACTTCGAACATCGGAACGAACAGCAGCGCAAGCCGATCGCCGCTGAGCATGTCGTCGAATTGCTGCGACTGGCTGTTCTGATAGAAATGCGCGCGGAACAGCTGGGCAAGTTCCCTAAACGCCGCATGACCGCTCGGTATCTTGAGTGTGAACTGCGACCGCACAAAATTGCTCGCAACATGCGCGTCATCGAAAATGACGGCGCGCAAGTCATGGTCTCGAAACGCCGTTTTACTATTGAACACAGCGGCGTAATTAGTTACGCAGGGCCCAGTCGCGGTTCTATAGGCGGACTCATTGCTCCACTTACCACTCATGTACGTCGCAACGGTAATACCGCACTCGCTGGCCTTGGAAGCAACCTGTTCAACCAGCTGGTTCGTGGGACACACATATACGACCTTTCCTTGAGTTTCGTTAACCAGTGATTGGGCGATCAGCAATCCGACCAATGTCTTCCCACCACCTGTGTTCATCCCGACCACTACATCGTTAAGTTGCCTATGCTGATGCCAGGCCTCCAACGCTTCCGCTTGAGGTCCCCAGATGTTTTGAACTGAGCCACGCAACGTCAGGGACTTGAAAATGTCCTTGGGATCGGTGGTCCTTGTACGTTTGGTGGGTTTGATTGGTAGCTTCGAGATATCCATAGGCTTCGATCACATTTCGGCGCGGGCGGAGTAATAATACCGCCATTCGGCGGTACCTGTCGAGAACGATCCAGATGGTTTGTTCCTGCTAAAGCGGCAAGCTCTTTACGGTCGTTGCGACTGGCCGGATTCGGTGTACGTCGCGGCGAAAATCGAGTCCCCAAGCCACTTCTTGAAGCTCGGGTTGTCCTGGAACTGTTTGAACAGTTCCGTATGATCTGAGAGAAGCGCCAACAGCACGCGTTGGAGCGCCTTGTCGTGCTCAATCCGAGCGTTCTGCTTGTCCGCGTTCTTCATGGCATTCTGGTATGCCTTGTCGGCGGCAACCTTGGGCGGAATCTCCTCGGAGATGACCTTTCGGATCTTATCGACATCCTTCCATTCGACATTTCCGAACTGCTCATTGAACGTCTTGACGATATTGCTCAGCCGATCCAATTCCGGCTCTGGCATGCGTCCGCCACCACTCGTTGGAACCGGACCGATCTCGACATCCTGATCTGCCAACGAGATGCTGATTGCGGACTTCACCTCAGGCCGGTAGCTTTCCATATCGATGTTCTCAAGGATGCCCTTGGAGAGATCCTCCTCTTTAGGGGCAGGCAATTTCGGAATTAGGAAGCTCAAGAATACCGAGAGCTTCTCCCATTGGGGGTTCGTGTACGTGAGGATCGAGGACAGAAAGCCGTAGATGCGAACGAAAGTTTTTGCCTTTCCTTTGAAGTCCACTTGCCCGTCTTCGTCCAACGTCTCCTTGTAGACTCCGACGCACGCATCCAAGATCGGGTCGAGCGTATCCCGACTTGCGGAGAGTGCAGCTACAGCATCGCGAAATAGCGCCGCCACGCAGACCCATAACGCCGCTCCCGTTCCGTCCGTGGCGGCGTTGTTGCGTTGTGTGGCGGTTCAGCCACGGGTTCGGGGGGCGGACGCGTTAAGTGACGTCACGGAGCGGTCACGTCACTTACTCGGTCCGGACCGGCGACATGGTTGACACTTTGAACAGGGAACATCGTTGACACTTCCCGACTAGCGGAGAAGCTTCCGAAAACTGCATCGCCGATCACATCAGATCTCAGCAATGGGCGTTTTTCGTCCAGAATGCCGGTCTCGGAGCAAGCAACGTACAACAATGTCGGCAATGCGCCAGCTTTATTTCCTGTGGCAAGGGCGCGCCCATCGGAGCCGCCTGATTCGCGCGCGTGCCTGGCGGATCCTGAGCGAAACCGCGCTTCTGGTAATTTTACCTTTTGCTGTTCGCGTGGAATATCCTGAACGTGAGGTTTGTATGAGAGTCATCGCTCTGCTTGTGTTCCTCGTCGCGTGTGCCCTCGTTCATCGGCTCACCGCCCAAACCGCGGCAAGCTGTGCGCCGGCAGGAAACATCCAGTTCGTCTGTGGGCAGGAGGCGCCGGAAGATCTGCTTCATTTGCCCGGCAGCGACTGGGTGATCGCGTCCTCTATGGCCGG
>JBEKBK010000423.1:0-7715 GCA_050015435.1 Bryobacteraceae bacterium | reverse complement strand
AGCCGCCGAAGAAACGGCTACACAAGCCAACGTCGTCTCCGCGGCCAGCGAACAGGTTTCGAAGAACGTCGAAGTGGTCGCCACCAGCGCCGAAGACCTGATGGCCTCCATCCGGGAAATTTCCAAGAGTTCCACGGAAGCCGCCCGCGTGGCCAAAAATGCCGTGGGCGTAGCCGAACAAACCAATCAGCGCATCGGCAAACTTGGCGAATCGAGCATCGAGATCGGCAAGGTGATCAACGTCATCACTTCCATCGCCGAGCAGACCAATCTCCTCGCGCTGAACGCAACCATCGAAGCCGCTCGCGCCGGAGAAGCCGGCAAAGGATTCGCGGTAGTGGCCAACGAGGTGAAGGAACTGGCCAAGCAGACCGCCCGAGCGACGGAGGAGATTGGTCAGAAAATCGGAGCGATCCAGACCAACACCAAGGACGCCGTAAACGCCATCGCTGAAATCACGACGATCATTAACCAGGTAAATGATATTTCTAACACCATCGCCTCGGCGGTGGAAGAACAAACTGTGACCACCACCGAGATCGGCCGCAACGTGCAGGAAGCGGCGAAAGGCTCCGGCGAAATCGCCAGCAACATTGCAGGCGTCGCAAACGCGGCCAGGAGTACCGCCGAAGGAGCGCAGAAGGTGCGGCGATCGTCGGAAGCCGTGAACGAAATGGCAGGCGCTCTCGGGCGCCTGGTGACGCCGAATCAGGCCTGAGCCAGGGGAGTCAATGTCCGACACGTCGAAAAGTCAAACGAAAATGAGTTTCGCGAAGAAATTGATGATTGCCTTCGCGGTAATGATGGTCGCCACCATGGCTGTGGGCATTGCCGCTTGGACCGGTCTCAGCGGCCTCAGCGCCGAGTTTGAACGCGCCGCGGACAAGGACGCGAAAAAGCTCGAGTTGGCCGGGAACATCCAGACAGCGCTTTCAGAAATGAACTCCTTCGAGAAGGGTCAGGAGGCTCGGACGTTCGCAGATGATATGGCTAAGGTTCAAGTATATGAGAACTCATTTAGCGAGTCCCGGAAGCTGGTCGGCAGTCTAATCGGAGAGTGTCGGCTTCTTGTCCACGTGGAGCGCGGCAAACATGACCTTGACCTCTTGGAAAAGGGTCTGTCGTCCTGGGCGCCCCTCCATGGGGAATTTGAGCAGGCCCTCGCAGCAAAGCAAACCAAGAAGGCGCTGGATATCCATGCCGCAGCGTCGATCCGCTCACAAAAGAGATGCTGAAGGTAGCAGACGATTTCAAGGATCTCCAAAAGGAGATTCTTGCCGATGCCATCACGAGTGGCCGCGCGCAAGTGGCCCGTAGCTATCGGATCGTCGCGGCCTCGATCCTACTCTTTCTCGCGGTTTGGGGAATCGCGTACCTCGCGGTTCGTCGCGCCAGCGCGGAACAGGATCGTGAAGCCGAACTCAAAGCCGCCGCCGCCGAGGATCTCCAACAGTTGTTCGGACAGATCCAACAAAACTCGGAAGGTCTGATGGTCTCCTCCGAAGAGTTGACCGGCGTCAGCCAGCAGATGGCGGGAGCCGCGGAAGAAACGGCAACCCAGGCCAACGTTATCTCGGCAGCGAGTGAGCAGGTGTCTAGGAACATCGAAGTGGTCGCCACCAGCGCCGATGAATTAATGGCCTGCATCTGTGAGATCTCCAAATGCTCCGACGAAGCGGCCCGCATGGCCAAAAATGCCGTCGGCGTAGCCGAACAAACCAATCAGCGGATCGGCAAACTGGGCGAATCGAGCATCGAGATCGGCAAGGTGATCAAAGTCATCACCTCCATCGCCGAGCAGACCAACCTTCTTGCTCTGAACGCCACCATCGAGGCCGCTCGCGCCGGAGAAGCCGGCAAAGGATTCGCGGTAGTCGCCAACGAAGTGAAGGAGTTGGCCAAACAAACCGCGCATGCGACCGAAGAGGTCGGCCAGAAGATCGGCGCGATTCAGGCGGACACGAAGGACGCGGTGCGCGCAATCGGCGAGATCACGGCGATCATCAACCAGGTAAACGATATCTCGAACACCATCGCCGCCGCAATCGGAGAGCAAAATCAGACCACTACCGAGATCGGCCGCAATGCGCAGGAGGCGGCGAAGGGCTCTGGCGAAATCGCCAGCAACATCACCGGCGTCGCGACCGCGGCCAGGAGCACCGCCGAGGGTGCGCAGAAAGTGCAGCGTTCCTCCCAGTCGGTGAATGAAATGGCCGGCCAACTGGGCCTTCTGGTAACGCAGAATCACGCCTAAGCAGGGAATATGTCTGTTATCCTTGCCGTCGTTTTGGCCCCGCCGCTGGCCGCTCGTACGGCACTAGCCGCCAGCAGAATTGCGTATCCTCAGGCCGAATGGACCACTATGTTACGCCGCTCCTGCGGGCCTCCATTTCTGTTGAGAGAATTCACGCCATCCTCCGCCACTTTATATATGGGGAAGGTCGGAGCCTGCGTGGAAGGCTTGCTCGTGGCGGATTATCGGGCACTATCGGCGGCGCTCGCGCGGATCTCAGACGGTCGAGGACGCTCCTGATGAAGTTCGTTTCATAATCTTGCGAACACGCGAGATATCATACACCGGAGAAAATCATGAAAGTACACGAAATACCAGGCACCCTTCTCGTTGAATGGAACGATGAGGCCAAAACCATGATTGACACGTGGTCAACCTACGCGATTAAGGTCCCGCAGTTTCGCGAAGCGATTTTAAATAAGGGGGTAGCATACGCCAAGGCCCATGGGGGCCGAGCCTGGGTGATGGATGCCACAAGAGCTAAAGGAGCGTTCCCCCCGGACGTGCAGAAACTTATTGAAACTGAGGTCTTTAAAGCCTTTGCGGCTATTGGTGTCAAGTATTTCATGACGATCAAGTCGGTTGGTTCCGTAACAACAAATATGGCGATCAAGAGCTTTACCGCACACCTTGGTCCTTGTGGAATCCAAATGGTCGAAGTTCCAGACCAGAACAGCGCCATCGCCTGGCTGAAGGAACATCCGTAGACGAAATCCCGGACACAGAGCGAATCCAACCGCTGATCGGTGCACGAAATGGCCAGTCAGCTCGGTCAACCGATGACACAGAATCACGCCGGAGTGGGAGGATTCCCTACCACAACTTGCATTGTTGCCCGGCCGGGCGCACCATCGGGTCGCCCATCTTGCAGCCGAACGCCTGTTGAAATTCCGGAATGTTTTGAAGCGTGGCGTTCGTCCGGAATTTCGCCAGCGGATGAGGGTCGGTCGCAAGCTGGCGTCTCATCGCTTCGGGACGCTGGCTGGCCGCCCACACCCGCGCATAGGCGAGGAAGAACCGCTGATCGCCCGTGAATCCATCGATCACCGGCGGTTCCTTGCCTTGAAGCGACCGGTGGTACGCCTTATACGCCAGCGCCACTCCTCCCAGATCTCCCATCGCTTCACCGGTGACGAGCTTGCCTGAGTGGTGCAGTCCTGCCCCGACGTCGATCGAATCGAATTGGTTCGTAACGCAGCCCGCGCGGACCTCGAACTTGGCCCGGTCCTGATCGGTCCACCAGTTCTTCAAGTTGCCTTCCGCATCGTACTTCGAACCTTGGTCGTCGAATCCGTGACCCATTTCGTGGCCGATCACGACCCCGATCGCTCCGTAGTTGACCGCGTCGTCCGCGCCGGGGTCGAAGAATGGAGGCTGCAAAATGCCTGCCGGAAAAGTGATGGAATTCCGGGTTGAGGTGTAGTATGCGTTCACGGTGGGTGGCGTCATCGTCCATTCCGTGCGGTCCAGGCTCTTGCCGATCTTGGCGAGCGCGAACTTGCGATTCTCGGCCGCGGCGGATTCCTTATCCGCGAAGTAGTCTCCGCGCGTCACCTCAACGGCGGAATAATCGTGCCACTTGGTTGGAAAGCCGATCCGTGGATCGAAGGTTTCAAGCTTCCGTAACGCGTTCTTCCGGGTATCGGGTTCCAGCCATTCCGCTGCCTCTAACTGTTCGCCCAACGTGGCCCTCAAATTGGCGATCATTTCCTGCATCCGCCGTTGTGCTTCCGGAGGGAAATACTTTTCTACATACAGCCGTCCGAGCGCCTCGCCCAGCGTAGAGTCGGTGGAAGCCACGCATACCTTCCAGCGCGGCTGCTGCTGCGCGATGCCGGACAATACGGTTCGATCGAAATGGAACCACTCGTCATAGAACGGCTTCGAAAGATATTGGGAACGATCGTTGACCCACCGCCAGCGCAGCCAGGTCTTCCAGGTTTCGATGGGCGCTTCGACCATCTGGTGGTTCAACATTTTCACGAACTCGGGCTCGGATACATTGATCGGTTCCGATTCCGGAATATTCAGCAGGCCGAACGCGCCTTTCCAGTCATACTCCGGCGCCAATTCCTCGAGCGCCGTGAAACTCATTTTGTGAACGCGCTGGTACGGATCGCGGCGCGCCACGTTGGTAAGCGTCGCGCTCGCGAGCGCGGTCTCGAATTCGAGCACCGTTTGAGCCCCAGCCGCGGCGGCCGGTTGATCGCCGATTAGCTGCAGCAGTTTCTGCACATGCTGCACGAACTCTTGGCGAATGGTCCTCGAACGTTCGTCGTCCCGGAAATAATAATCGCGATCGGGAAGCGAAAGGCCGCCCGCCGCGATTCCGGCAATCACCTGATTGGCGTTATCAGGATCCGAAGTGTTGATCACCCGGGTCGGCGTCAGGGCTTCGTTCAGCTCCAGACTGACCAGCAGTGCTTTCAGATCCTGGCGTGTCTTGACTCTGTCGATTCGATTCAGCAACGGCCTAAGTGGTCTGACCCCTGATGCTTCAATGGCGGCCGTATCCATACAGCTCGCGTAGAAATCGCCCAGGCGCCGCTGGTCCGGCGTAGGGGACGAATCGGAAGAAGCCGCATCGAGAATCGTTTTCAGGCGCTCCTGGTTGGCGTCGCCCAGTTCATCGAACTTGCCCCATCGCGCCCTATCCGCGGGAATCGGATTCTTATCCACCCAGGTACCTGTGGCGTAGCGCCAGAAATCGTCGCAGGGTTTGCAGGAGGGATCCAGCATGGAGCGGTCAATACCGCTGCGCGTACCCGACTGCGCCAGACACAGAACCGCGAGCAGCAAAAGCAGGGAAAGCTTTCTCATGGTTCTTCAATTTTACTTCCGCGGCGGCGCCGAAGTACCCTGCATGCGATCGTTGAGAATCGCTAGCGCAACGCTGGACAGAAACGGCTTCCGCAGCAAAGCGAAATTCAAACTGGTCGCCACTTCCTGCTCTTCCGCCGATAAATCATCATCCGTCATGATCACCATCACCGCCGAGGGAAGTTTGTGGTGCAGCTCGACCGCCAGTTCCACCCCGTTGGCGTCCGTGAGGATGGAATCAACGAAAATCGCGCTGAAGGTTTCCCCGTGCAACGCATCTCTGGCTTCCGCCGGCGTTCCGGCTAAGTGCACGAGGCAGCCGGCTTCGCCCATCCACTTTTGCAAAAAACGCAGCAGGTCTCGATTGTCGTCCACCAGCAGGATCGCAGGGTGACGCGATTCCACCATCGTCGCCCTCCCCACCTCGCGGATGGTGACCGACTCCCCGGCCAGCTCCACGCGCACACGCGATCCAGGCTCTATCTCTTCCGCCGCCACCATGGTCGCTAGCGGCTGCATGAGATGCCGGTGCACGGTGCGCTTCAGTTCCCGCGCTCCATATTCCGCGCTCGTCCCCTTCTGCAGGAAGAAGCGGCGGCACTCTTCCGTAACCTCGATTTCGAACCAGCGGTCCGCCAGGCGAGTATTGATATGGTCCTGCAACTCGCTCAGCTGATGATCGAGAATCGTCCGAAGCGCTGAATCATCCAAGGGTTGATAGGTCACCACTACATCGATTCGATTGACAAACTCTGGAGAGAATCTTTTTCGAACTGCTCCCAGTGCGATGGCTTGAAGCTTCATGCCAACTTCAACCGACTCCGCGACTCGCGCGCTGTGAAATCCGAAGCCGGGATTAAGCTCGTTCATCATTTCTCGGGCGCCCAGATTGCTGGTCATAAAAATCAAGCTGTGCTCGAAATTCACGTCTGTGTTGTCCGCCAGACGCAGCGTCGCGCGATCGAGGATGCCGAGCAGTAAAGGCGTCAGCGATGGCGCGGCCTTCTCGATTTCATCAAACAGAACAATGGAAATATCGGAGTGCTCGCTGGTAGCCGCGACGATGTTGCTCTGCATGAGCACGGGGACCGTGTCACGGTGACCTACATATCCGGGCGGAGCGCCAATCAGTTTCGCAATGTCGTGCTCCATCTGAAATTCGCCGCAGTCCACCCGCAGGAAATGCCGGTCCGAGCCGTGCAACACTTCAGCCAGCACCTCCACCGTACGAGTCTTACCGGTTCCCGTTGGACCGAGTAAGAGAAAGACTCCGATCGGACGGCTTCGTGGAGCCAGTCCAGCCTGTGCAATCTGAATGTAGGGCACGATGAACTTAATGGCGGCTGGCTGCCCCACGACCTTCCTTGAAAGAAGCTCCACCAGCTCATTCGGCTTGGCCTTCCGTTCCTGTCCGCGGGCCATTTTCGACGAACTCCTTCTTCACCTTTATTATGCGTCCGTAATGGAGGTTTGAAAAAAGAATATTTCTCAATTCCTGCACGTTGTTGACCATTGGTTGATGACGCCCAAATCATTCAAAACTCACCAACCACCTACAGTGCGAACTGTAATCAAAAACATCTTGACTTGCTCCAGATGCGGAGTTAGATTGAAACTGCGACAGCGAGTCGCAAAAAATGCAAAAAGGAGTTGTTGTAATGTCAGAACAGAATAAAACCCTCATCCGCCGATTCGCGGAGGAGATCTGGAACAAGAGGGACTCCAGCAAGCTTGGAGATTTCTTGGCGCCAAACTGTTCGATTCAAACACCTGATGGAACCTTGCGCGGCGCAAATGAATATAAGCAGCTGCACGAGACTTACCTGCGGGCGTTTCCCGATTGCAAGCTCACCATTGACGAAGTCATCGCTGAAGGTGACATGGCCGCCGCCCGCTATACATTCACCGGAACCCACAAAGGCGAACTCCGGGGAGTGGCACCCACCGGTAAGCATTTGAATGAGACCGGGATGATGATTTGCAGAATCGCCAACGGAAAAATTACGGAAGAAACCAGCATCTGGGACCGTTTGTCTCTGCTCGAGAAACTCGGTGTCGCGCCTGAGGCGGTCAAACTGCTCGCGCGCTCTGCTGGTCGCTGACGGCTCAGCTTTCTGATTTGTAAATCGGATACATTTCGCGGCGGAGGGATAAGTGTGCCTTGACATAATCCCTCCGCGAAGTGCCTTGTTCGTTTTTTTTCTGCTGTTCGCCCTGGGCGTGGTGGACGTTCCGCCACCGCTTGCGGCGGTCGTGTGATCCGAAGAGTTTTCGCGTGGTGGGTGCCCTTTTTTGTGGGATGCGGCAACCCGACCGCCGATAGACAAGAGTGACTAAGGCTATACCCCCGTCGGCAAATGTTGCTCTCACGTACGCCAATGACAAAAACACGGACGGAGCCGGCGCGCAGCTCCAGCGGATCTATGGCATTTATGCAATCTCGCGATTTCTCCAGTTGCCCTATTTCCACTCGCCTCTAACAGCCTGTGTCTAAACCGTCTGTTTTCCAGCGGCCCAGGAATCCGACTACGATGTAGGGATTTACATGGGACAGGGGTTGATCGTAGAAGTCCGCCGACTATGACATGAAAACGGTCGTCAA
>JBEKBK010000422.1:0-7722 GCA_050015435.1 Bryobacteraceae bacterium | reverse complement strand
CTAAATCGACCGGACGTCTTTCGGAAGGAGCCATCCATCGACAACTGGGCCTGAGGCAGCGCCGCCGATTTGGATGAGCTCAGCAGGGGGCTTCGCGCGCAGCTCAGTGAGCGATTCGGCACCCGCTGACTTCGCGAACCGGACTCCGGCTTGCTCGGCTTCATCGAGCGTACGCAGCGGCGCGAACTCCGCGCCGCTTTCGCCGATCGCGCGCTGGAACAATCCCTTCGCGAGCGGGCTCGCCGTGAGCACGTTCACGCTCCACGATCCGGCCGACTCGCCAAAGATGGTTACGCGTTTCGGATCGCCACCAAAGTTCGCGATATTTTTCTGCACCCACTCGATCCCGGCGATCTGATCAAGGAACCCGTAGTTGCCGGAGGCGTTGCGATCGGACTCCTTGGTGAGTTCTGGATGCGCGAGGAATCCGAATAGTCCGAGCCGATAGTTAACGGTCACGACCACTACGCCTTTTTGCGCAAGATTGTCGCCATCGTAAACCGGGAGCGAGCCCGAGCCGCGCGTCAATGCGCCGCCGTAAATCCAAATCATCACCGGGCGGCGATCCTTCGGAGATTTGGCCGCGGTCCAGACGTTCAGGTAGAGGCAATCTTCGCTTACCGGCTCCGCCGCCGCGTAATATGGAGAGTTTTCGGGATACGGCGTCTGCATGCAGGCCGCACCGAACTGATCGGCTTTGCGGACGCCGGTCCAGCCCGGCGCAGCCTTGGGAGCCTTCCAGCGCAGATCGCCGACCGGCGGCGCGGCGAAGGGAATACCCTTATAGACGCGTACACCCGCGCTGGAACCGGCGACGCCGGAAACGGAGCCGCCGTCGGTCTTTACCGGATCGTCGATTGCCGCCAGCAGCGGCAGCGCGAAAAGCAACAGAGCCAAAGATCGCATATGAGCATCATATACAAGTCCCGGATCGCAAGCCACGGACTTATCGGCGCATGATCGTTATAGTCGAAAAACTCTTCGAGACCTACTACACCGCCCCCATCTGGCGCGGAATCTCGATGGCGTTCGACTACCAGCACATCCAGAATCCCGGATGCAACAACCGTCCGCGGCCCGGTGTCCGTCTACAGCGTTCGCCGGCGCGTCGGAGAGGCGATCCCCTTCTCAAAATTCGGCGACTCGAAATAAGAGCTGTCCTCAGCTCAGGAGAGCCCGGAAATTCTCGTCATCGGCGAAGACTTGCAGGTCGTTCTCTCCGCGCGCGGCCTGGACGTCGGAAGGCAGCATCAGATCGTGAAGTGTCCGCTTCCACTGAGTGTTGAGATTGCTCGCCGCCTGGGCGGCTTCAAATGCCGCATCTCGAACCGGCTTAGTATCCTGAGTCGGCTGATTCGCCCTGAGCCAACGGACCCTTTGTCCGTATCCACACGCGAGATTCACAAACACTGCGCCGGACGGATTGTTCGAAGAGTCCTTGGTGTATTCTTCCCCGAGCCGAATCGCCCGCTCGAACCCATCCGGCGCAGGCGCATACAGCGCGATATAGGTTGCGGCCTCGTACACGCGCCGCTTCACATCCTTGTCGCCGCCGGCCCGCACTAAGTCCAGCGCCTTGTCGAGCTGGTTCTGCACCTCCGTGGAACTGTGGCCTGTACGATTCAAAGCGTAGATATACTCGAGCAGAGTGCCGGCGTCGGCCGGCTTCTTCTCGATCGCGGCTTTGTGGGCCTGGATCGCCTCATCCCACTTTCCGCTAATCAGCTTGGCTTTCGCCTGAGCGAGCAAAGACTCTGGTGACGCGTCCGCACTCACGGGCAGCGCTTGCAGAACACTCGCCGCGGTCGCCGCGGCGGGATTGAGCGTCGGAGGCGGCTGGTCCACGTTCACCGGCGCATTTGAAAGCGCGGTCGCGCTGCCTGGCGGAAGACTGTCGACCGCGTCTTCCAGGGTCGGCAGTGAATCACTCGCCGCAAACAGGCGCGAAAAGAACGTGCGCGTTGCCAGATAGCCGAACAGGAAGCCGAGTGCTAAAAAGTAACAGAAGATCGCGCCGCCAGTCGACGCGAGCTGATTGTCAGTGGGGCACACGGGGTTGGGGCACGCGGACAAAGACTGGCAATGTAGGCCGCGCCAAGCTTGATGTCGCCCGGCAGTTCTTTTAAGCTCGCCAGCGCCGCGCCGGTAATCAGCTTGGTGAGCCAATCCGAGATCTGCTCCAGGTTGGTGTCACCTGCAAGGGGGATTTGGATTTGTCATCCGGCGTCTGCACGCGGGGCACTCCGAACAGGAAGCCCAAAACGAACCCCATTACGGTGAAAGCGCCGCCCCAGAGCATGGCCACCCATCCGTGTGCCCCGTGTGCCGAGCCGCCGCCGCCGCGACAAGCTCGCCGACCGCTACCGCCGCACCAAGCGTCCACAGCGTCAGACTGATCTCCTGCTGAATCGCCTTCTGTTCTTTGTTCATGCTGGCCTACTTTCTTTGTTCATGCTGCCCTACTGCGCCAGGCTGAGCACCGAATCCGCAATCGATGCGATCGTAGACGCGACTTGAATGATCGAAGCAATCTTGCTAATGTCCGAGCCGATACGCTGGAGATTGCTATCCGCCGCGTTCAGTTGAGCCGTGGCATCTGCAAACGCCTGGGCCGCTGAGTCGTGCCAATCACGGTCGCCGTGGCCTGTTGAAACTGCTGGGTTACGGTTTGAAGAGTCGCCTTCTTGCTCTCCGCCGCAAACGCGCTCGTCGCGGCCAGCAACATCGTCGCTGCGGAAAACCGTAGGGCCAAATAGCGGCATGATCTGTTCACAGTCGTCTCCCTCCCTGATCCCTCGTTCCATCACGTTCCATTTATCAATCGTGCAGTCGCCGATAATGGCTCGAAAAGGCCGGTGCTTTCACACCGGCCTTAGCGTGTGGGCCGAGCGAAGCTCTAATTATCTGGCCGAGGCTGACGACTTGTGCTGTCCAAGCATTGCCGCAACGTTGCCGCCCATGGAGTCGAAATCCGCGATTAGCTGGCTCCAGTCGAAGCCGTTGGGGGCTTTTTCGTTGGCCTTACTGATCGCATCCATGCTCACCACGGTGTACAGTTCGCCGCCGGATGCCTGCTTGGGGTACTTGGCGACCGCGGCGTAAGTCATTACTCCGGTCATGCCCCACGTATCGATCGCTATGCCGGTTGAATTGTATCCCACCCCGGCAACGCAATGACCGTTATTCGGGTCAGGGTCGCCGGCGACATCCCAGGTGAAGCCCGAAGCCTTCGGCACCGGGTTGATCCAGGCGTCCGGCAATTCGATCCCGAAGTACAAATTCTCGAATAGCCACAAGGCGGTTTGACATTCTTCCGCGTTGGTGGAATCGACCGTCATCCAGCCGGCGATCCTATGTTGGCCCGTTGGGTTCGTCTTGTGGGGAGGAAGCGCGCCGTTGTTTTCCCAGTAATTCAGCGCGGTCTGCTCATCACACCCCTGGTCTGTGGACGGGTCTCCAGGGACATATCCTCCGATCGCACTGTAGAGGCCGATGATCTCGGTGTTCGAAAGAGGAATGGTTTTGGCCCGACGTTTCCGGTCAGAACGCCTACCACGTGGGCCATCCCGGCGATCACGCAATCGCCCAGCGTATCGTTGTCGTACATCTGGGACAGGGCCGCTGCGGCGGATTTGGTGTAGTCGCAGGTGGCGGGCGGCGCCGGCATACTGCGGGTCAAGTAGTTCTTGAGAGCGAATCGTGGACAACGGGCCACAGGTCGCTTTCGTCCCAGTTTGAAGGTCTTCCCCGAAGCGGGATGGTGAACGGTCTTGATAGGCACGATTTTAGTCTCCTTGGTAACGCTTTAGACACTGAAATCCGATTCTATTGGGATGTTCCGTCTCCCAACGGTCAGCTAGTATACACCAAATCAGCCCACGATTCAGCGGTTATTGATTGAATCATCGGAGAGTAATACTGCTAAAGCCCGACGTACGACTTCACATGATCATTTCACGGGTGATGGTAGGCGGCCACCGCGATTCGACGGGCGGCTCTGTTACCCTTTGAGTAGATTTCCGTGAAGACCCGTATGCATAAGAAGAAGCTTTTTGTTTTCGCCGGCGGCCTGGTGGCCCTGGTAACCGCCCTGGTGGCGCAGAACCGGATGAATTATTCGCTGGTGTCGCCGGACAGCGGCCACGTCGCGTTGGGACTTGCGCTGCGCAAGCTGAACGTTTCGGGAACGTTTATGCAATCCGCCGCCCACCCGGATGACGAGCACAACGCTCTGTTCGCGCTGTACACACAAGGGATGGGATTGCGCTCGATCGACCTACAGACCAACCGGGGCGAGGGCGGCCAGAACGAGATCGGACCGGAGTTGTTTCGCGATATTGGCGTGCTGCGTACCTCTGAGCTGCTGGCCGCGCATCGCATCGATGGCGCGGAACAGTATTTCACTAGAGCGATTGATTATGGGTATTCGTTCGACCCGCAGGAAGTGATCAATAAATGGGGACGCAAGGAAATTGTCGGCGATTTCGTGCGCCTGATCCGGACTTTCCGGCCGGACGTATTTCTGACGATGAACGTTCAGGGCCGCGGCGGCGATCGCGCGCATGAAGCCACCACGATTCTCGCGCGAGAAGCGTACGAAGCCGCGGGTGATCCGTCGATGTATCCGGAACAAATCAACGATGGGCTGCGTCCCTGGAAGCCGCGGAAGTTTTACTTTACGGGCGGCTTCGGCGTGATCCCCGCCGCAGGACGCGGCGATGCGCCGCCGGCTCCCCACCCGGGTGTGAAGCTGACGACGCCGAATACCGGAATGTACGATCCGCTGCTCGGCCGCACGTACGCCGATATCGGCACCGACGCCCGCAGCAATCATAAATGTCAGGGCGCGTCGGGGCTGCCTCCGTTGCCAGGATTCGCCAGCGGCCGCGGTGGCCGCGGTCCGTCAGGCTATCAACTCATGGATTGCAGCATTCCCGGGCAGAAGGATAAGGCCGAAACGTCGCTGTTCGACGGCATCGATACCCGCCTGGTCGCGCTCGCGCAATATGCGGGTCCGAATCCGCCGCAAGGGTTAACGGCCGGGCTGGCCGCCATTGCGGCCGATGCGCAACGTGCACAGGCGGCGTTTGACGCCAATCACGATGCCGATACTGCGGCGCCCATCGAGGCTGGTCTCGCCGCCGTACGCGCGCTACGCGGGCAACTCGCTTCGCTCGGGCTTTCCGATTCGGCGCGTTATGAAATCGATTTCCGGTTGAAGATCAAAGAGCGCGATTACGAGAACGCTGTTCTCATCGCCCACAGCCTGACGTTCGATGCCGTGGCCGACGATGGACTCGTGATCGCCGGGCAACCGGTGAAGCTGTCAATGCTGGCCGTGAATCGTGGGCCTGCGGATGTCAGCATTACCAGTGTGGCGATCGAAGGCTTCGATACCTCGTCAAGTTGCGCGCCCGGATCGCCGAAGAAGGACGCGGTCTACACTTGCGCGGCCGAGGTTCACGTTCCCAAGAATGCAAAACTGACGACGCCATATTTCAGCGATAACTACTGGAAACATCCCGAAAATCCGGCGATCAACGTCTTCGAGCCCGACGTCGAGTTCGGCGTTCCGTTCCGTCCCACGCCGTTCCGCGCGGTCTTTAATGTGAAGGCGGGGACCGTCGAAGTCACCAAAGACGTGCCCGTCGAATATCGTTATGTGAAGGACATATATAACGGCGACAAGCGCATGGAGTTGAGCGTCGTGCCCGCGTTTTCCGTGCGCATCACGCCGCCACTCGCCGTGATTCCCGCGGCAGCGAAACCCGTGCAGCGCGAAATTCATGTCACCGTCACCAACGGGACCAAGGGCGCGGCACAGGTCAGCGTCGCGCTGGAACTTCCGGCGGGATGGAAGGCGACGCCAGCCACTGCGCCCATCAGCTTCGCGCACGAAGATGAATCTTTGTCGGCGCGCTTTCAGATCACTCCGCCCGCGCAAGTGAAGCCAGGGGAGTACACCCTGCGTGCCGTCGCGAGCGCGGGCGATGAGAAATTCACGAATGGATATCAGGAGATCGAATATCCGCACATCCAGCGCCGCCAGGTGATCAAACCCGCCGAGACCTCGCTTAAAGTGATCGACGTGAAAGTCGCACCGAACATCAGCGTCGGCTATATTATCGGCGTCGGCGATCAGGTGCCGCCGGCGATCGAGCAGCTTGGCGCCAAGGTGTCATTCATTGATCAGGATGAGCTGGCATGGGGTGACCTCACGAAGTACGACGTCATCATGACAGGCGTTCGCGCCTATGAACGCCGCGGCGATTTGCGCGCGTACAATCATCGCGTGCTCGATTACGCCGAACGTGGCGGAACGGTCGTCGTGCAGTACAACAAGATGGAGTTCAATCAGGCTGAGTACGGCCCGTATCCGGCGAAGGTCAGCGGCAATCGCATTTCAGATGAACTAGTACCGGTGAAGGTGTTGACGCCGGCGAACCCCCTGTTCAACTATCCGAACAAGATCGGCCCCGCCGCATGGGCGGGATGGGTGCAGGAACGCGGCCTGTATTTTCTCGGTGAAAAGGATCCGAAGTATATCGACCTGGTGTCGATGGTCGATTCGTTCCCGGACAATCCGGGCGCCAAGCTCGGGTCGTACGTCGAGGCGAACCTCGGAAAAGGCCATTGGATATATCTGGGTCTCGGTTTATGGCGTCAGTTGCCCGCCGGAACCGATGGAGCGTATCAATTGCTGGCAAATCTGATCAGTCTGCCGAAAGCGCCCGGTGGAGCAAATTCCGGAAAGCGGACCACGGAAGCAGCCCGGCTCGAATCCGCAACCGTTCAGAGGTGACGCTGAACTTCAGGGTTTCCGGGTTTCTCCCCAGTGCCATTCGAAGCGGCTTTTCAGGACGATGCCGGGGCCGCGAGATCCGAGGTCAAAGCCGGTTCCCAGGTTGATCATGAATTCCGGCTTCACTTGCCAATCGCCGCCTATGAACAGTTGGTGCACCTCAGGCTGAGCATGCGGGCGCGTGTTAATACTCTCAATCTCTCCGTAATATTCGAGGGAGGGTGCGAATGGTTTGAGTTTCCAGCGAAGCAGCATGGCCGGCTCGAAGTTCCAGCCATGCTCCGTGCCGGGCCCGTGCAACGCACGCTCGAAAACAGGATTGAGCACGATCTGCCAATGCTCGAACTCTCGGTCGAGGATAGGACGCAGCTCCGCTCTCCTCGTATTCTCTTCGTACCGCGTATTTTGGAAGGAAAATTCAGCTACAAATCCGAGGCGCACGGGCAGATGCCATGATTCAGGCGCGTAAATGTGGGGCAGAACCCGCCAACCCGCGAATTGGGGGGTGTACCCCGGCTCCCACGCATTCAGGAACATGAAGCCAAGGGCGAAGTTTTCAGACAATCCAACAGTTGGTTCCAACGTCAGATGTGTCTGGTCGTGAGTGGGGAGCAGCGTCCCGTCACGCATCGCATCGCCTTGTGGCATGAAGTTCAGGTGCGCTTCAAGGCTATACTCGCCCCACGACATGGGTTCATATTCGTAGATATGTATTTCAAAGGGATCTTGGGCTAATACCTGCCACGCACAACAGACCCCGACCAGCAGCAGACGGGCAGAAGTCACTGCGTCGCCCGGTTTATCCCAGTTGACTTATGCACAGCGGTTGAACCGCATCGCCCCGCCTGACTGAGAACCCCATTTGGGGACCCCGAAAAACCTGCGATAAAACAGAAGAGCCGCGAAGGGCGAACTTCGCG
>JBEKBK010000421.1:0-8532 GCA_050015435.1 Bryobacteraceae bacterium | reverse complement strand
CCGGGGTGCCATCGGGATGCCACAGTCCCCAGGGATGCAGGTTCATGGCTGATTCGGCGAAGAGCGTGGCCGCGTCGAGGTCATCAGGGTATTTGTTCATGACTTCACGCATTGCATCCCGATAATCTTCCGCCGCTTTCCTCAGATCGGATTTCGGGTCGGCGGGGAAGCGTTTGGCCATGGCCTGGATGTACTCACGCTCGCTGGGAGGGGCGTTTGCGGACCGATCCACTCCCTTCTGGATGGCTGCGTGAGCCTGTATGAAGCGGTCTTCACTGGCGGGGTCGTTGTAGTTGGGTCCCACGGCCTCGGCGATCCCCCAGTACGCCATCGCGAGCTGGGGGTCGAGTTCGGCCGCGCGCTGGAAGGAACGGGCCGCCTCGTCATGATTGAAGGCGTAGATCAGGCGCAGACCTTGGTCGAAAAACTGCTGGGCTTGAGGACTGCGCGTGGAGACGGGGTGATGAAGGCTTCCCAGGCCCGACATCAGAGTCGCCGCCTTGGGTTGAGCATGAGTATGTGATGCGTGTTCCTGCGCCGCGCCGACGCCGCAGAGCAAAGAAACAAGCAGAACAGATATCAGGTACTTCATTCGGAAGATCCTCCTAACTCCGCAAACGGCCAGCTTGCGGCACGGAACCGAGTAAGTCTGGGATTTCCATTATGACCTTTTCGACCCAGGATACCCGAAAAAAGGCTCTAATTGTCTGGAGGGGGCGGGTCGAATCTCTACGGCGCGGCGAGCGTTGACCGCGGCGCTAGCCACGCACGCACGACCGCGAAATTCGAGACGCGAAGGTTACCAACCAGTCAACTGTTTTCCGAGTTTTTTCCGCCCATTTGAGCACGATTTCCGCCTGTTTTGATCCAGCATGCAAAGTTGACCGCTTGAGCGACTGGTACTTTGGGCAAGAAATCCGCGCGCGATGCCCGCGGAGGCGCGCGCGAAAGCAACGCCAGCGCGGCCGGAGCCTTACGCAGCCCTTCGGTGTCCATTACATCGCCAACCGTAGTTTCGCCGAGGCCGAAACGTGTCCCAAAGTGGCTGGTTTGGTACAGTTGGCCTCATGTGGGGCCAAGTCTACAGACACGCTGCGGAAAACCATACAAACGGTTTATTGCCGAGGTTCTCCACGACGAAACCGCGCCGTCGTCATTCGATCCGCAACTGACGTATGATTGTCCGGCTAGGTCGGCAGCATGGCGGAGAAAGAATTTTGAGGTACGCCTCCTTCCGGATAGCTCTCTTGATCTGCTTCGGCACTAACTTGATCTGGACCTGCGGTCCAGCTCCTCCCGTCCATGCGGCATTCGCAAAACCTTGACCTTCCGAGATCGAGAAATCGGTGGGCATATGTGTTTTACGCAACCAGCGATGCCTATGCGATCGCCGCCCTGGTCTTCGTTCGCATGCTTCGCCGGCTTGGTATTCGGAACGATGCCAGCCTGGTGGTCCTTCATTTGCCACTCTCGCGCCAGATCGTGGCAAAGATGCGCGACATGGGGATCTTCACGGCGCTGGTCCCGGAACTTCGCCATGTGAAGAATCGTTACTACAGGCACTGTCTGGTCAAACTGAGAATTTTTCAGCTCCACGAATTCGAGCGCGTTGTGTTTGCGGACGCTGACGCAATGCCGTTGAAGAGTCTTGATAGTTTGTTCACCATCCCGTTCGAGGGGCCGATCGCGGCGCCGGCCGCTTACTGGCTGCGGCAGCCGTTCTGGACGAGCGCGCTCCTTGTGGTGAGGCCGTCGGAGGCGGAATGGCAGCGCGTCAGCCAGCATTTCGCCTCTGCGTCTGACAAAGGTTTCTACGACATGGACATCATAAATTCCGAGTTCGGCTCTGAGATTCACACGTTGCCGGCCGGCGTATTCTGCCTCAACTCGGAATGGGAAGAGATCGATCGGGCGGGGTTTTTCGGTGATTTCGATGAGACGTATTCCAGGGTTTCGGTAGTCCATTTCACTGCGCTGGGAAAGCCATGGGTCTATTCGTTGAAACAAGTTCGTCGTTTGCGTCCAAAGGCTCATCCTATCTTCTACGAACTCTGGGAGACATGGCGGAAAATGAGAGACGAGATCTTGTGACTCGGCGCGATCAGGAGCGGAGCGCCCTGTAACGGCCACGTCGAATCGACCTGTTATAGAGCGCTGTCAGCCGGTCAGGTACCAACAAAGACCTTTGCGTTTCGGACCGCAATGGGGTAGCAAGTAACTGTAGCAAGTAACTATAGAAGAAGCCGAATAAAGGCATTGCTAAACAAGCCGGAAATGTTCCTCGCGACTCGCCTGCCAAGAGCCTCAGCACGAGGCCTGAGCGCGTGCCAAGGCCCGGGAAGGGGAATCGCTTATCCAGTGGCTGGAGGCCACCGACGACAGAGTCGATCGACGGGGGATGGAAATGCGAGCAAACTTCGGCGGCCTTTGGCACCGCTCGATTGGATCGAGCCTGGCGGCTGTACTCCTGGTGGTGTTCGTCCCGCTGGTGGCGCGGGCGCAATGTGTTGTCACCAACCTGAGTGACTCCGGCAGCTCGGGGTCTCTGCGCTACGCGATAAACAATTGCAGCGGAACGGTCACGTTCCAAAGCGGAGTGACGCCGGGGACTATCACGCTCACCAGCGGCCCGATTGTCTTCAACAACCCCAGCGTTACGACGTTGACGGTGCAAGGGCCGGGTGCGGCGAACTTGACGATCAGTGGCGGTGGCTCGAACGAGGTTCTGGATGTGACCGCGGGGCACACGCTAACGATTTCCGGTGTCACAATCGCGAACGGGGTCGCGACGCAGACTCCAGTTGTGATCAACCAGGCGCTGGCCACGGGACCGGCCGGAGGCGGGGCCTGGAACGACGGCACTCTGACTCTGCAGAACTCGGTGATTACGGGAAATTCCGCTCCGACGGGATTGGGTGGGGGAATCTATAACAGCTCGACCGGCACCCTGACGCTCGACCATTGCACCATCTCGAACAACACCTCGGGCGCTGACGGGGGTGCGCGCGGCTATGGCGGCGGCCTGTTCAACTACGGAAGCGCCACCATCACCGCGACCACTTTCAACGGCAACGTCGCTGGAGGCGGCGGGCAGGGCGCGGCGATCTACAATCTGGGCTCCGGAACGCTCGCAAATTCGACGGTTACAGGGAATACGTCCACCGATTCGGATGGCGCAGGTGGCGGGACGGGCGCCATCTATAGCGATGGCATGATGCAGGTCACGAATTGCACGATTTACGGCAACACGGTAACTGGCAGTGGCGGGGGAATTCTCCAGTTGGTGGATTCCAGTAACAGCCCGGCCAACGGCACCGCCGGATTGCTGAGCGCCCCGCCGACTCCGGTGGTCAGCTCGATTGGCCCGACTGGCACGGTTTTCACGGATGCTTGCTTAGCACCGACATTCACCTGCGCGGACGATTCTTCGGAGACAAATTGCGCGAACTCGTTCTCGAACATCGTGGCATTCCCGCCGGTGGCTGGCAGCTGCCAACTGGGCGAGGCTACCTGGAATCCAGTGGTTCCGGACGCGCTACCATCGTGCGCGACCTCATCCAGCCCCTGCGAGTTCCTTGCGGGCCTGCCAAATCCTCCCCCGTTCGGTTGGGGGCCGTACGAAGTCACTCAGGCGAATGTGCCCGAGAACCAAACATCATTCATCTACTTTAACAATCCCAACCCGACGAGCTTTGGTGGGAATGGCACTGACACATTGAACCCGTATGTCATGAGCTGCCTCAACGGGTCCAATGCCGGCCTGTTTTTCCCACCCAAGAGCAGCGCACAATCCCGCACGTTCTACGCAAATGGGTCCATTAGCAGCCTCTCTCTGTTCTTGGGCGAATTTTCTGCTGCGTCGATCAATTGCACAACATTCGCGAACGGTCCTTTAGCTTCATTGGCCAGCAATGTACAGGTGGACCAGAAGGGCTATTACTTCAAATACGTTCCCCCTGTGAACGTAACCGGACCCGACGTTAACCAACTCCAAATTCTGGTTGTCGATGCGAACATGCCATCCGGTGGTGGCATGGAGGGACTCTTCCCTATCGGCCTTGTGAATATCAATATCGTTCCCGGCCCCGGCAGTTCTATCGCCAATACGATCGTGGGCGGGAACACGGCGACGAATTATCCGGATGCGGCCGGCGTGTTCACCGACCAGGGGGGCAATCTGATTGGCACGAACGGAACCGATGCGGGGAATACCGGCTTCACGACATCGACGCTGCTCGGCACGCTGAGCAGCCCGTTAGATCCGCTGCTGCTGCCGCTGGGTAATTACGGCGGGCTTACCCAGACTCTGCTGCCCAAGCCGGAAAGCCCGGCAATCGGCGCGGGGAATTTCACTGAGGCTGCGGTGCCTGACGATCAGCGCGACTTCCCGCGCACAGTCGGCGGCCAAGTGGACATCGGTGCGGATGAGTTCCAAAGGCCATCGCTCACGGCGACGGGCGGCACGCCCCAATCGACGGATATAGGGACAGCATTTCAGAATGCTTTGGCAGTTACCCTGTCTGAGAATGTTTCCGGTGTTCCGCTGCCGAACGAAATAGTGGATTTTACCGCGCCACTCACTGGTGCAAGCGCCACTCTATCTCCTTCCGGACCAATGACCGACGAGAATGGCAACGCGTCCACGACTGTCACGGCCAACGGCTTCGGCGGAAGCTACAACGTGACGGCGGCGTTTGGAAATGCGAGCACCGAGTTCGCCCTCACCAACATCGCACCGACGCCCACAGCAACTGCGACCTCAACCGCCACGCCGACGGCCACAGCCACGCCAACTCCTACCTCGACACAGACGTTGACTCCTACGGCTACGCCGACCTCGACACCGACCCCGACATCTACAGCGACGCATACGCCGACTCCGACCCGGACGCCGACCCCCACGCGTACGCCAACGCCGACCGCAACTCACACCGCCACGCCGACGGTCACCGCGACTCCAACGCGCACCCCCACGCCGATGCCGAGCCCACTGGTAACGTTGCAGCCGTCGAGCTTGAACTTCGGGACGCAACGGATCGGAACCACTTCCGCACCGAAAATGGTCACGCTGACCAACGGAAATAGTCGTCCGCTGAAAATCTATAGCTGGAGCGTTGGACCAGATTTCAGAGTCGCCAGCACGAATTGCCCAACGGTGTCATTCGTACTGACAGCGGACCAAAGTTGCTATTTTGATATTGTCTTTAAGCCTCAGAGCAAAGGAACCGAGAAAGGAACGCTGCTAGTTTTCGACAACGCTTGGAAGAGTCCGCAAAAGGTTCAGCTGGAAGGCGTCGGCGTACGCTGACAGGGAGCCGGCCGAGCGACGAGCACGTTGGGCGGTATTGCGGTCCTGCTCGGTCGTTCTGATGTGCAAATAGGTAATCAGAAAAGGCGCGGCCCCGATTGTCATCGGCGGTAACAATTGATTCTGCACAGACGCCTCACAGCGCTGAGGCTCCGGCGCGCGCCAACGTTTTACCGTCATCGCGAGGGATCATCGCCGAATCGCTGCTGCATTGGGCATTGCTCATAGCCGCGGCCGCGCTGGTTGCGTGGATTCGCCTCCTGCCGCTGTCCCTCGGCGTGCTGGACGACGATGCCGCTCTTCGGGAAACGAATCGGGTGGGGCAGAGAATCGCGGCGAGCCTGTCGGCAGATCTGCCCGCTTCGCGCCGATGGACCGAGCTGCTCGGCGGAGTTGCTCGATGGCATGGGCAGCATCGGGGCCAGTTCAATGGCGAGCGCGCACAGATCGTTACGAAGCTCAGGTCGGAGTTCAGCTTCCAGGACGCCGGTGGCGCATCGCACATCTTCCTCGGCGATTTGGACAGCTATCATTGGCTCCGCATGGCGCGCAACTACCTGCGTACGGGAACTACTTGCGACGCGGTCACGGGCGGGCAATGCCGCGATACCTATGCGAACGCTCCGGTAGGCAGGAGCGCCCTTTACCCCCGCTCGCTTCATATCGCTGCGATCGTCGCTCTGCACCGCCTGATTACCTTCTTCAACCCCGCTTATCCTCTGGAGTCCAGCTCGTTTTTGGTCCCGGTGATTGTCGGCGTGCTCGGAGTATTTCCAGCCTTTGCGCTCGGCGCCCGGCTGGCCGGCGAGCTTGGCGGCCTGTGCGCAGCTCTTCTGGTCGCGGTCAATCCACTTTTCCTGTCGCGCAGTCTGGGCAGTGATGACGATGTATGGAACGTCGTGCTCCCGCTGTTTGTGGTTTGGGCGGCAAGTGAGGCGATTAGCGCATCGCGTGCGCGCCGCCAGATCGGCCTCGCGATAATTGCAGGGCTGTTCGTGGGACTCGACGCGGCGACGTGGACGGGGTGGCCCTTCGCCGCCGGCGTCGTGCTGATAGCGCTCGCGGCAAGCCTGATAGTGGAAATGTTTGGGGTCGCAATCAAAAGATACTCGGGCGCTTCGTGGAGTGCGGCGAAGGTAAAGCGGGCGGGAATTGTTATCGCGGTCTTCTATCTGGCTGCGGGGTTTTTCGCGACGACGGTCGGAGATCGCGAAGGCTTCTGCTTTCCGTTGGAACTGGTCAAGCCGCTAATCGCAGCGCCATATTCGTCCGCAGGCACCGGTCAGACGGCATGGTGGCCCAACGTATTCGCCACGGTAGCCGAACTGTATCCCACGAACCTCAGCGCCATAGAGTCGATTGTGGTGGGCCGGTTCTACTTTTTCGCAAGTTTGATCGGGCTGGTGGTGATGCTGCTGCCGAGGGGGCGTTGGAGGCCGCGGCATTTTGCCCTACTCATCGTCAGTGGCTGTCTCGATTTGTACCTGGTCACCTCAAATCTCGGCCGCGTCAGCATGCTTGCTCTGCTCGCTGCGCCGTTGGGCGTGGCGATCCTGATGGATCTCTTTTTAGATCAGGAGCAGGCCAACGATCGCGGCCCCGCACTTATTATAATCGTGTGGTTCCTGGCTGCTCTGTTTGAATCGTATCAGGGACTTCGGTTCGTCCTTTTGCTGGTTTCTCCGTTCGCTTTTGGATTCGGAGCCTCGATGGGCCGGCTGGAACAATGGGCGGAGGGGCTGGTTTCCCGGATCCGGCCTTCAGTAGGGCAATTTTCGCGCCCGGCGATGTTAGCAGTGTCGGCGGCAGTCCTGATCCTGCCGGTGTGGCAGGGGTATGAGTCAGCACGCGGCTATCTTCCAATGATGAACCGCGCGTGGTGGGATACGCTGAACTTTGCGCGCCAGAGTTCTTCTTCGGATGCGATCATCAACACCTGGTGGGACTACGGCTACTGGGTCAAGTACGTAGCGCAACGCTGGGTCAACAACGACGGCGGATCGCTGCAGACGCACATCCCCTATTGGACTGCGCAGGTGCTTGCCGCTCAAACCGGGATCAAAAGTGCCGGTCTGCTACGGATGCTCGATTGTGGATCCGACGCCACACCGGAAGCAGAAGGACGTGAGGGCGCTTACGGAAAACTGGTCTCCTACGGCGTCGACGGTCTCAAAGCGCAGGCGATGATATCCGAGCTGGCGGGGATGGGGCGGCGGCAGGCGCAGGCATACCTGGCGGAACACAAGTTGAGCGCATCGTCGCTGCTCGATGTCCTGGGCACAACGCATTGCGATCCGCCGCCTGCCTATCTGCTTTTGAGCAGCGCGATGAAGCCGGGGGCGGCAGGGTGGTGGGGGCTGGCGACGTGGGATTTTCGGCGCGCATACATTGTTGCGCGGGCGCGTGCGCTACCCCCTGCAATCGCGACGGCGGAGTTGCGAGCGCGATTGGGATATTCCGCGGATGAGGCCCGCTCATTGTACGAACGCGCCCAATCGCTCGATTCTCCGTCCGAGGTCGAGAGCTTTATCGCGCCCGCACAAAGCAGCCTCGCATCGCCCTGGGTGACCTGCGAAAAGCTGGGCACAAGTGCGCTAATGGGTTGCCGCGCAGGCGTGAGGTTGGACGACGCAACCGCGATCGATGGGGTGATATTTTCTCCGGACAAACCGACCGACACCCGTATCGTGGTTGTCCACGCTGCGGCGCCAGGCAGTACCGCGATGCAGACAAAACGGAGCACGCCGGGCGCGATCCTGATCGCGGGCGCTCAAGGGCTGGAGGATATATCCAACGGAGCGGCGGAATATCCCAAGGTCGGGGTTCTAATAGATCCAGCGGGCGCGCGGGTTCGGCTGGGATCGCCGAGTCTTCTTCGGTCGACGTTCAGCCGTCTGATGTACCTCGACGGCAAATACGACAAGCTGTTTGAAAAAGTCTACGACGAAACCGGCTTCGTCGACCAACGAGTGACGCTGTGGAAAATCAACTGGCAGCGTCTCGAGGCATTCGATTAGAAGAATCGGCTTGTTGGACAGATCAAGGGGCTATCGTCGATAATCAAGCGGCGGATTTTCGTCACGGGCAATTAAGCCAGTACCGAAAATCACTCATTGGACCGAGCAGACAGGCTGGCGGCGGGCTATGCAGGTGCGATGGATAATGAGGAGACCGGTTTGGGACGGGGACTAGCTGAATACAACCGATCGGCAAAACGGAGCACG
>JBEKBK010000420.1:0-9949 GCA_050015435.1 Bryobacteraceae bacterium | reverse complement strand
GCGGGGCTTGTCACTTGGAGCGGTGAAAGGTTAGATGCGTCTCGAGCTGGATCGTATCACGAAACGCGGCGGCGCGCGAGAAGTGGTGTGCAGCGTTTCGCTCACCGCGGAAGATGGAGAGTTTGTGGTCCTTCTCGGCCCGTCGGGTTGCGGCAAATCGACACTGTTGCGGATGATCGCGGGTCTCGAATCGCCGGACCAGGGTGTCATCCGCTTGGCCGGCGCTGACCTCACCCGTCGCGAACCGCGGGATCGCGACATCGCTATGGTCTTTCAGAACTACGCGTTGTATCCGCATATGACCATCGCGCGGAACATCGGCTATCCGCTGAAGGTGCGCAAGCGTGATCCGCGTGAGATCTCAGCCGAGGTAAACGGAGTCGCCGCGCGATTAGGTCTCACGAATTTGCTTCAGAACCGGCCCCGCCAGCTTTCCGGCGGGGAGCGCCAGAGAGTCGCTCTCGCCCGCGCGATCATCCGTCGGCCGAAGGCCTTCTTGATGGATGAGCCTTTATCCAATCTCGACGCGCGGCTACGAGTTGAAATGCGAGCCGAGCTGAAGCGGCTTCAGCACGAACTGCGTATCGTGACGCTTTATGTGACTCACGATCAATCGGAAGCAATGACGCTCGCGCACCGGATCGCAGTGATGCGCGATGGATGCATTCAGCAGTACGACACGCCGTCGAATGTGTATCATCGGCCGGCGAACACCTTCGTGGCCGGGTTCGTCGGCAGTCCGCCGATGAACCTGATCGAGGTTCCCGAGTGTCCGGACGCGACCCTCGGCGTGCGGCCGGAAGACGTCGAGATTTCGATGATCGATCAGCCGGGCTGGACAGCCGCGCGTGTTTACGTGACCGAAGAGATGGGTAATGAGACGCTGGTGGTGCTCACGGCCGGGGCGGCACAGATTACCGCTCGCGGCCCTGCTGCATCACGACTGGATTTTGACACGCCAGTCTGGTACCGGTTTCGGCCCGGCAAGCTTCACTGGTTTGATAAGGCAAGCGGCGTGCGTCTACCGGACCACCCGCCATCCAAACCAGCCGACAGCCGCGAGTAGCAGGATCGCGGCGGATCCACGCTGCCATGAAGCAGGCATTCGCCTCGCGCCGAATGCGAGCAGCGCGATGAGGATAATCTGAACCGCGGCGGCGCCGGCCAGATAGGGCGCTGGGAATCCGGCAAAGTACAAGCCGTGGAATAATCCCAGCGCGAGAATGAGCGCCCAGCGCTTGCCAGCCTCCGGCAGGAGCAGAATGTCCACCGCGAGATAGGCGACCGTAAGCGCCATCGCTGCCTCGATGAACTTCGGCGCCAAAGGCCACGGAATTCGCGGCGCGATGGGCCGCATCGCCCATTCTCCGGCAAGGAACATCGTAGTTAGAATCACTGCTTCGTGGTTCGTACGCGAGGCGATCACCAAGCCCACCAGGAACAGCAAACCGGCCGGTCCGGCCACTGCGCGCCAGAATCCGGAGGCTACTTCGCGGGTCACGATCTCGAATCGCGAAGGGGGCCGGAAGCGCACCTCGGCATGCGGGAAACGCTCGTCAAATACCACTTGGTCGCTGTTCGGGCCCTGGATCGCATGGAGCAAATGAATATGATTCGGCACGGTAACCTGAAAGAACGTACAGTCAACGCCCAGACGATCCAGTTTGCCGGCAAATTCATAGGTCGCGCGACACAGGTAAACGCCTTCTTCTTCGTGGCAGGCGCCCGATGTGCGATGCGCTCCTTGAAAGCGAATGTGCTCGAAGAGCGCCCCGGCCGGATCGGCGACATTTGGGATCTCAACCATCGGCATGCGCAATTCGTAAACCGCGGTCGGTCCGTCGACCGTGAGCTCGCCGGTGCTCATGCTAACCACGTGGGCCCACAGAGGCGCGGCCGCCAGAAGCCACCACGCACCGGTGTTAAGCCGCACGCCGCCCTTTCCGCAAACGGACGTAAATGACGCGCAAAGCCGCCATGATCGGCACGGAAAAGAACATTCCTGGAATACCGGCAAGCTGTTCTCCCGCCAGTACGCCGAACAACACCAGCATGGGATGAATCTCGACACCGGAACTCATCAGGTATGGACTGAGGACGTAATCCTGAAAGATGCGGTACACGACGAGGAAGATCACGATCCAGAGTAGGTGAGGATAACCCGTGAAGGCGGCGCTGTTAATGGCAAGAATATTGGAATTAATTAAATGATGGCGTCAATTCCATCGATTAGAATAGCATACGGCGCAATTAGCAACGAAAGACCGCCTAAGTAGAAAACAAAGGTCGCGAGAGAGAGAAGCACAAGCGCGCGAATGTATTGGGCGAGGAGAAGATGCAAATCGGAAAAAATATCATCCACCACGCCGCGCTGACGGCTGTTCACCGCCTCGACGATTGCCCCCTGCATTGATGCCCCGTCCTTGAGGAAGAAGAAGCTCAGGATCGGGATCAGAATCACCAACAGTACATTTCCGATCCCGCTCAATATCCTTCCTCCCGCTTCGCTTAGCAGCGGGAGCACCTGCTGATCGAGATCGTCGACGCGATCGCGAATCACGGAGAGCAGCTTGGGACGGATAGGATCGAGCCACGCAGGCAACGGTAAGTGGCTCAGCGGGTCCTCCTGTTGCATGGCTGCGGGTAGCCTGCTCGCCAAGTGGGCCGCTTCCTCAGCGATCCGGGCGCCGATTGGTATCGTTGCCGAAACCAGGATCGCGATCAGCAACACGTATACCAGCGCCAGAACGGCGGTGCGGGGCATGCGCCCGTGAACAAACCGCTCAGCGAACTCGACGATCGGGGCCAGGACTTGTGCGAAAAACAAGGCTAGCCCGAAAATGACCAGGGTATGACGCACTTCATAAATTGCGCCGAGCAGCAGCGCGAACAAGAAGACCGTCCACACTACGTTCAGCGTGCGCCGATCGAGCCCGAGCATGCCTTATAGGATAACGGTTTGCGTCGCGTTTACCATAGCAATAGTGACTCAAACGCCTGCGGATCACATGCGCGCGCTGGTTGGCGAACTCGAAGAACTGCAGGATAAACTTCGCGCCGGCGGCGGCGCCAAAAAGATTGAGAAGCAGCACAAGGACGGAAAGCTGACGGCGCGGGAGCGTATCGCGCATCTCATCGATCCCGGAACACTTTTCCTGGAAATTGGTTTGCTCATCGCGTACGATCAGTACGATGGACAAGCTCCGGCGGCGGGCGTGGTCACCGGCGTCGCTCGCATTGAAGGACGGCCGTGCGTCATCGTCGCGAACGACGCCACGGTGAAAGCGGGCGCATGGTGGCCGGAGACCATCCACAAGATTCTGCGCGCCCAGGAAGTGGCCATGCGCAACCGCTTGCCGATCGTCTATCTGGTGGATTCGGCCGGGGTGAATCTTCCGTATCAGGACAGCATTTTTCCCGGGATGTATGGCGCGGCGCGGATTTTTTACTACAATTCACTGATGCGGCGTAAGCTGCGCGTCCCGCAGATCGCGGCGGTAATGGGTATGTGCATCGCGGGCGGCGCCTACCTGCCGGCCTTGTCCGACGTGATTATCATGGTCGAGCGAACCAGTTTCATGGGTCTGGGTGGCCCCAATCTGGTCAAGGGAGCCGTGGGCCAGGTGGTGGACGCTGAATCGCTCGGGGGAGCCGCCCTGCATACGCGAGTCAGCGGCGTGGCCCACTATGCCGCGAAAGATGACTTGGATTGTCTCCGTCTGATTCGTACGAAGATCCGCGAAACTCCAGCGCCCGCGCCCACGCCGAAATCCGGGGCGCCCGCGAAGCCTGCCGAGGGGCTCTACGATCTGCTGCCCGCCGATCATCGTCTGCCCTACGACGTCGAAGAGGTGATCGCGCGGATCGTCGACGCCGAGGACTACTTGGAATTTCAGCCAGGGCATGCGCCCGAGTTGCTGTGCGCAACCGCGCGTCTCCACGGTCGCGCCATCGGCGTGATCGCGAATCGGCGCGGCTTTCTCAAAACGCCCGCCGGGCCGCGCATCGGCGGCATCGTCTACACGGAGTCCGCGCGCAAGGTAGCGTATTTCGTTGAGGACGCCGAACGCAACGGCCTGCCGCTGCTCTACCTTCAGGACGTCTCCGGGTTCATGGTCGGAGTAGAGGCCGAGAGTGAAGGTATTATCCGGGCAGGGGCCGAGATGGTGGAATCCATGGCCTGTGCGACGGTGCCCAAAGTCATCCTGACGCTCAATCACGCGAGCGGGGCGGGGTATTATGCGATGGCCGGCCAGGGCTTCGATCCGCACTTCACCTTCGCTTGGCCAACCGCGCGCATAGGAGTGATGGAAGGAGAGGCCGCTGTGCAGGCCGTGCATGGGCCCGAGCTATCCAGGCTCAAAGCCACCGGCGAGCTGGTTCCGGCGGAACTCGAAGCGCACATCGCCCAGACACGCGCCGACTACGAACGATGGCTGGACGTGCGCCACGCCGCGGCGCGCGGTCACGTCGATGCAATTCTCGATCCGCTCGAGACGCGGCGTATACTGGCGTTTGCCTTCGAGGCGGCAGCGGCGCACGGCCATCGCGAGCACCTGGCGCTAGAGACCCTATGAACCTTCGTATCGAACAAGATGGACGGCTGTGCCGCATAGCGTTGGCATCCCCGGAAGATCGAAATATTCTGGATGCGGCTGCCTGCCGCGAGTTGCTGCGCGAATTGAAGGACGCCGCGGCGGATGATGCCACGGGAGCTATTTTGATCGAAGCCGACGGGCAGATATTCTGCGCGGGCGCGGATTGCGAAACGACCGAACTCTTCAGCATCGGACGTACCATCTCGAAGCCGCTGATCGCGGCGGTTCAAGGCGTTGCGCTCTCGGGCGGGCTGGCAATCGTCGCTAATGCGCACGTGGTGGTGGCGGCGCAAGGGACCAGCTTCGGGCTGACCGGGATTCGGGAAGGGCACTGGCACCACCCGGTTTTCCGCGCGGTCGCCGCCGCTCTGGGAGAGCGCCGGGCGCTGGAACTGGGGCTCACCGGACGCATCTTTTCCACCCCTGAAGCCCTCGCGTGGGGACTGGTGCATTATGTCGCGCCCGCCTTCGAACTGGACGACCGCGCCATGGAGGTTGCCACCGCCCTCGCCAACGCCCATCCGGAGGCGGTTCGCGAAGCGCTCACGCGGTCGATGGCAAACTAAGCGGCCCGATGGCCTACTACTTGCATTTATGTTGGTATATGCAACATGTTATGCCTAGGCCGCGAGACCTCTGTTCCGAGCTCGTGTCCGTCGCTTTCCCGACGATTAAGGGCGAGCGAAAGGCTGTTTCTGGAAACCTCGAAGAGATTGGAGAATGCAGCGCTCTGGTGCTGGCCGAAGCGGAGATTCCTAAGGGTACAAGAATCCGGGTTGCCTGCGAATCCAATGAGTTGCGCGGGCGCGTTGAATCCTGCACGTATGAGCAATCCCTAGGGTTTTTTGTGGAGGTACTCCTGGACCCGGCATCGCACTGGTCGCGACAATGGTTCACTCCGCAACACCTGCTCGGGTTGTGCCAGTCATGGACGCCCAAGTCATTGAAGCCTAAGGTGTTTGACTTACGGATTGCCTCAGGTTACTGAGGAATTTCTTCGGGCAGATTTTACCGTTAGCGCTAAGTTTGCAGCTAAGGTCCAGACGTCTCAAGAGGCGATTTAACGGATTCGGGTAATCCTGGGATTGATTAATTAATCACGAGGTTAATCACGACGACCCGCAAAATCTCCGCCCTAACCGCCCGCACCGAACTCGGCCAGATCATGACCCGAGCTGTCAAACATAGCGACCGCTTTTTGGTCGAGCGGAACGGCGATCCCGCAGTGCTCATTCTCAGCATTGCCGACTACGTGAAAACGTTTGCCCCGGCCCAGGATTGGCTGAAGGCATTATGGGATAGCGCCAAGCGTCATGGTCTGGATAAATTAACGCCGAAGGAGATCGACGCCGAGATCGCTGCTTCCCGGCGCGAGCGCCGCGCACGCAAAGCCAAGTCTGAATCGGGTAGATGATCCGGGTTGTACTCGATGCGAACATCGTCATCTCCGCCGTGCTTCAGCCCGACAGTCTCCCGGCTGCCGTCTGGAATATGACGACGTGATTCGGCGTCCGCATCTGAAGCGCGCGCCGGATGTGATCGAGGGTACGCTCGACTCAATTCGGACACTCGGATACTGGGTCAAACCAATCGCTCAAGTGCGCGAATGCATCGATCCCGATGACAACATTTTCCTGGAGTGCGCGAATGCTGCGGAGGCCGATTACGTCGTCACCCGCAATCAGCGTCATTTTCCGGACCGTTGGAAGAAAACCCGGATGATCAGCGCTCGCGAACTGGTGGAACTCCTCGTTGGGTGGCGCGAATCACAGAAAGTCTCTTCCGTGAGGCTTGTTATCATCATGACCGATGCGCGGATGCGACGCTCTGGTGTTGAGCATTTTCCTTGTGCTGCCAATGGCCGCGCAAGATGACGCAGCAAGTCTCACCGGAGTCATCCAGGATTTCACGGGCACGCGAATTAGCGGCGCGTTAGCCGAATTACGGTCCGATACCGGTCGAGTTTTTCGAACTCACGCCGACGACTCTGGGACGTATCGCTTTACAGGGCTTCCGCCGGATCAGTACCAGCTAAAACTGAGCAGCCCGGGCTTTAAGTGGCTTGAGGTCAGGTCTATCAACATCGTCGCAGGGAGCCCGACAGTCCTTCCGCCTCTCATATTGTGGGTTTCCAGTTGCGTCTACAATGGGCCGGCCATCGACCATCTTCAGTGGCTATCTTCCGGAAGCCCTGTTGGCACCCTTCGGGGAAGCGTTTTACTGGACCTCGGACCTAAGCCGAAGAGTTCAACGCCTCCAGCGATCACCGATGCCGACGTAACCTTGTTTTGCGACAATGGCTCGATCTGCGGGGCAACCAAGACCGATTCCAAGGGGGAGTTCGTTTTCGACCATCACGCGCCAGGCGCGTTCAGACTACGCGTGACCAAGCCAGGCTTCTATGTCTATGAAGTGGAGCGTCCCTTCTTCTTTGAGATCAGTGAAGGGATTGAATCGGTCTACTGGGCCGTATCTCTCGAGCGCTGCCATCGGAGAAATTGTGATCCGAGCCGGCGTTCCAAGAAGCCAATCGGGCATTGCGAGTGAGCCGCCACTTCCATCCACCCGCGCCTCGCTGCTAGACTCGCGAGTAGAATGCTGCAGATCCTCGACGGAACCGTGGTACGCGACCAGATCCTGGCCGGGCTGAAGCCACGGGTGCACCGGTTGCCGCGCCGGCCCGGCTTGGCGGTGGTTTTAGTAGGCCACGATCCCGCTTCAGAAATCTACGTGCGCGGCAAGATCAAGGCGTGCGGCGAGCTCGGCATCCACAGCGAGAAAATCACCCCGCCTGAAACCATCACCACAAAGGAGTTGCTGGCCATTATCGACGAACTGAATCATCGCCCAGAGATCGACGGCATTCTGGTGCAGATGCCTCTGCCGAAGCAGGTCGATTCGCGGCGAATTCTGGAATCGGTCGAGCCAGGCAAAGATCCCGACGGCTTCCATCCGGTCAACGTGGGGAATTTGGTGGCCGGACGGCCCGCGCCTCGCGCCTGCACGCCCGCCGGAATCATCGAGATGCTCAAGTATTACCGCATTCCCATGGACGGCCGGCGCGCCGTGGTGCTCGGCCGTAGCGATATCGTCGGGAAGCCGATGGCGCTGATGCTGCTCCAGGAGAATGCGACTGTGACCATTTGCCATTCCCGGACCATGAACGTGGCGGAAGAGTGCCGTCGCGCCGATATCCTCGTCGCCGCGATCGGCAGGCCGGCTATGGTGACCAGTGAGTTTATTGCCCCGGGGGCCACAGTCGTCGACGTGGGCCAGAACCGGCTGGTGAACCGCGCCGACGCCGTGCGGCTCGGAAAAACGGAAGAGTTCGATCGCAAGGGCAACATTCTGGTCGGTGACGTTCACCCGGTGGACGTAGCGCACGTAGCGGCGGCTTATACGCCCGTGCCGGGTGGCGTCGGCCCCCTCACCATCGCCATGCTCATGGCGAACACCGTGGCTCTCGCGGAGCGCCACCTATGCTCCGGGTAGGCTTGACGGGTGGTCTGGCCAGCGGCAAGAGCCTGGTGGGGCACGCGCTCGAGGGAATGGGATGCCTGTTAATCCAAGCGGACAATCTTGGGCATCAGGTGATCGAGCCCGGCGCGGAGGCATACGAAGCGGTGCTTCAGGAGTTCGGCCGCGAAATTCTAAATCCTGACGGAACCATCGACCGGCGCCGCCTCGCCGCGGAGGTGTTCAGCCACCCCGACCAGCTCGAGAAATTGAACCAACTGGTCCATCCGGCGGTTCGCGCCCGCGCGGAGAAGCTGGCGGAGGAGTTCGCCCGGCGCGTGCCGGATGGCATTGCGGTTACAGAAGCTGCGATACTGATAGAGGTTGGCAGTTACCGTAACTACTCGCGTTTGATCGTCGCTGTCTGTCGCGAAGAGCAACAGATCCAGCGCGCGATGGATCGCGACCATCTCACCCGTGACGAGGTTCTGGACCGGATTAGACGCCAGATGCCTCTGGAGGAGAAGGTGAAGTACGCGGATTACGTCATCGATACTTCCGGAACGAAAGAGCGCACGCTCGAACAAACCCGTGAAGTGTATAACTCCTTGCGGAGGCTAACTTAATGAGATTTCGAACCCTACTCGTCGCCGCCGCGCTGGTCGGCGCATTCGTCTACTTTACGTCCGCTCCCGATTCGGCTGTGCGCCGCGCGCTCAACTCGTCGGTCCCGCTGTGGAGCGGGCCAAGCGTGACGCATTCCGCCGGCCTGGGTTCGGATGAGCTCAACAACATCGACATTTATAAGGCCGCCAGCGACAGCGTCGCGTACGTGACTAGCACGGTTTACCGGCGGACTATTTTCTTCGACGTGGTCCCGCAGCGCGACTTGGGTTCCGGATTCCTCATTAACTCCGAAGGGCAGATCCTGACGAACTTCCACGTCATCAGCGGCAGTTCGCAAGTGGAGGTCACGCTGCCCGACAAGTCCGTGCACAAAGCCACGGTGCTGGTTCGCGATCGCACCGATGACCTGGCGCTGATCAAGATCGATTCCTCCAAGAAGCTGCCCCATCTGAATCTGGGCGATTCCGATCATTTGCAAGTCGGGCAGAAAGTATTGGCGATCGGCAACCCGTTCGGATTGTCGGGCACACTCACCACTGGCGTGGTCAGTTCCCTGGGGCGCGATATTCAGGGCGAGAATAACCAGACGCTCGAAGGGATGATCCAAACTGATGCGGCCATCAATTCCGGCAATAGCGGCGGGCCTCTGCTCGATTCGCAGGGCAACGTGATCGGCATCAATACCGCCATCTACGGGCCGAACGGTGGCAACATCGGCATTGGTTTCGCGATCCCGATCAACCGCGTGAAGACGATGCTCGACGATTTCCGCGCAAACCGCAGCTTCAAGCCGCCGGCCCTCGGTGTTTCGACTGTGTTTATACCGCAGGGCGAGATCGCCACGGCGTTGCATCTTCCGGAAAGCGGGGGACTGCTCTTGCAAGAGATCCGGCGTGGCTCGGCGGCTGCGTCCGCTGGACTGCGTGGCTATCGAAACGTGGTCGCGATCGGCAATCAGGAAGTGGGCGTCGGCGGCGATCTGGTCACGGCCGTGGATGGCAAGCCGGTTACCGAACGAGACGCAGTTACGCGGGCCATGTCACACAAGCGGCCAGGGGATCTGATGGACTTGACGATTTTCCGGGACGGACGCACGATGAACGTCCAAGTGAAACTCGGGGAAGCGCAGGAAGAGCCGTTCTAGACGTGCTTACCCCGGAGACTCTCCCGCTGGAACAGGGGACGCTCGGCGATGCCGTTGGGGCCCGCAAAGCGTTGGGGGGATTCTTCGTTTCCGGACTCCTGCTGGCTTTTCTCGGCGCAATCCT
>JBEKBK010000419.1:0-7779 GCA_050015435.1 Bryobacteraceae bacterium | reverse complement strand
CGTTTGTTCCTCCAAAAAATTTTGATGATGAATATTGAGCAACGCGGCGCGACGTTACTTTAACCCGGCTCGTGTTAAGAATTCAGCAGCCACGTCGCTCACGCGGCGATGGTTCACATCCACGTCAGCGTCCAGTTTTCGCATGATCTCGTTCGTGAACTTTCCACTCAATTCGTCGAGCGCCGGCTTGAGCTGAGGCTCCGCTGCGAGAAGACTCTGACGCACCATCACACACGCCTGGTACGATCCAAACACCTTCTTGTCGTCTTCGAGAGTGGTCCAGTCGTGAGCGGCCAGCGGACCGTCAGTGGCATTGGCCGCGATCATGGTCACCTGTCCCTGGTCGAGCGCTTTGTACAACAATCCCAAATCCATGCTGCGAATGGGCGCACCCATCGGCAAATGGTAATTCTCTAAAGCGGGCATGCCATCGATGCGTTGTTCGAACTCGTAACCCACGCCAAGCTTCCACCCGTCAGTGACCTTTGCGGCGTCGCTGAGCGTGTGGAGATTATATTTGCGCGCGTCCGCGCTCCGCACCACCATGACGAAAGTGTTGTCGATCCCCAAGGGGTTGAGCAACTCCATCTGCGCCGTGCGCGCCATTTCGAGGCGGGACCGTTCGAAGACCATGGCCGCGTCCGGCGCGGCTTGTTCCTTCAAAATCTCAGCCTCGATGGTACCCGTATATTCCGGATACAGGCTGATTTCGCCGTTCACCAACGCTCCATAACTGAGCAACGTGCCGCCGAGATTCAGTCGCCGCGCCACCGGGCGGTTGAGCCGGTGTTCCAGGTGTTGAGCGATGATTTCCCCCAAGATCACCTGTTCGGTGAAATTCTTCGATCCCACGGTAATCGGCTTCTTAGAATTCCCGCAGCCGGTGGAGACCAGCGCGATACCGGCAATGATCAGGCCGAAAATCTTCGTTCGATCCATCCCAATCCTCCGTCGGATAAGAGCGCGATCAGGGCCGCGGGTACGGCGCCCGCCAGAATCTGTACCGTATCCACCGACGCGACTCCACGAAAAATGAAAACACCCAGGCCTCCGCCGCCAATCGCCGCGGCAATGGTCGCCGTCCCGATGGTGGTCACCGTAGCCACGCGAATACCGGCCAGAATCGTCCGGGCCGCGAGCGGCAATTCCACTTCGCGCAGAATCTGGGACGCGGTCATCCCCATGGCCACGGCCGATTCACGCACCGCCGCATCCACGCCCAAGATACCCGCCAGTGTATTACGCAGGATCGGCAACAGAGCATACGCTACCAGCGCCACTATCGCCGTCCGCGGCCCAATCCCACCGATCAGCGGAAGAGGAATCAGGAATCCGAAGAGCGCCAGGCTTGGAATCGTTTGCAGAATGTTCGCGAGTCCGAGCACCGGCCGCCGCCATCGCGCGCGCCGCGTCAATAGAATGCCCAGAGGCACTCCGATCGCGATGGCGATGATCATCGCGGTCACCACCAGCATCAGATGCTCCGAGGTCAGATCGAGAATATCGCGAAACAGGCCGGCACGCACGGGAGACTTTTAATCATCGCGCAAACAGGCGAGGAACGCCTGGGCCTCCCGCGATTGGGCTCCCCTAAATTCCCGAGCGGGCATCAGCTCCTCCAGGCGGCCCTGAGCAAGCAGCCCGATCTGGTCGCCCAGCTCGATCGCTTCCCGAACGTCGTGGGTCACAAACAGCGTGGTTTTGCCCAGGTCGCGCGCCAGAGCGGTGAACTCGCGCCGCACCTCGTGGCGCGTCACTGGATCGAGTGCGCCAAACGGTTCGTCGAACAGAAGCATCGGAGGATCCGCCGCTAGCGCCCGTGCCACTCCCACGCGCTGCCGTTGTCCCCCCGAAAGCTCCCGCGGATAACGGTGCGCGTATTCGGCGGGCGCCAGACCCACGCGTGTGAGGAGTTGATGGACGCGTTCTTCAATACGATCAGGCGTCCATCCGTTGAGTCGGGGCACGATGGCCACGTTGCGGGCCACCGTGAAATGTGGAAACAGTCCCGTTTCCTGGATTGCGTAGCCGATCCTCCGGCGCAGCTCGATGGGATTCCACGCAGTGGTCGCGCGGCCTTCCACTAGCACTTCGCCTGCCGACGGCATCAACAGCGCATTGACCATTTTAAGCGCCGTGGTCTTACCCGAACCGCTGCGGCCCAGCAGGACCAGAGTGCGTCCTGCTTTGAGCTCGAAGTTGAGACCGCTCAGAACTTCGCGGCCTCCTGCGCAGTAGGAGACGTTCGAAAATTTCAGCATTGCCCAACACTTCGCCTGCCACAGATGAACACAGATAAACACAGATTGAAAAGAATTGGCTTATCGGTGTTCATCAGCGTTCATCCGTGGCCAGGGCGGCATTCACTTATACCGCGCGCCACAAGTTCTCGGCGAAGGGCCACTCCGGGTCCACCCATTGGGCTTCAGGACGAAATCCTGCCTCGACGGCCATTGCGGCGATTTCTTCCAGCTCGAACTTGTGGGAGGACTCTGTCCAGATCGTCTCTCCGCAGCGGATCGTGCACTGGACGCCTGCCTCGCGGATGGTTACGGTCTGATCCGACTCGGCGCGCAGATGCATCTCGATCCGCCGCCAGGACGCGTCATACCTGGCTTCATGGGTAAACGCGCGCTGGTTGAAATCGGCGCCCAGTTCCCGGTTGATGCGGCCCAGCAGATTGAGATTGAATGACGCGGTAACGCCGGAGGGATCGTCATACGCCTCGAGCATGGTGTCAATCGGCTTTACCAGATCGCAACCGATCAACAAAGCATCGCCCTCGCGCAACCGCGCGCGCACTTGCGTAAGCAAATCCATCCGGCAGCGAGGCTCGAAATTGCCGATCGTGCTGCCGAGAAATAACAGCAGCACGTGGCCGCCGTTGCGGTGCTGTTGTACCTGATCGAGACCTTCAAGATACGACGCGGCGAGCGGCGTCACGCGAGCAAGATCGGCCAGCTCGCGGCTGCATCGCTCCAGCGCCGGAGTGGAAACGTCGATGGGAAAATAGTCCGGCCCGTCCAAAGGTTCGAGCACAGCCCGCGTCTTGCGGCCCGACCCGCTTCCCAACTCCGCCACCAGCGAGAATTCGCGCGGAATCTCCGGGGAGTGGCGCCGCAGAATTCGTTCGTCAGCGCGCGTCAGACCGTACTCGGGAAGCACGGTAATCGCGTCGAACAGGGCGCTTCCAAGCTCGTCGTAAAGATACTTCGAAGGCAGTTCCTTTTGCGGTTTGGCGAGTCCAGACCGCACATCTGAAGCGAATTCAGTGATCATTTTGGGTCTTCCACAATCCGGAAACCTGCGTACACATAGGGGTAGTCCGCACGAAACCAATTGCGGAAGCTGGAGCGGAGGAAGCACCGGGCGGTGCGGGGCGAGCCACCCTTCATCACGTAATGCTTGCCATCGAAAAAATCTGCTGAGTAGCCTCGGTAGAACGGAAACGGCTCAAAACCAGGGAACGGACCGAATACAGTCGAAGTCCACTCCCACCCATTGCCGAGAATCTGCGAGACCTCGTGCCGGCCGGGAAGGCTCGGAGCATCCACCGGGACCGGATCCCAGCGCTCGAAATTGGTGTTCACGGGCGCTGCGCCCTCGGCGGCGCGATGGAACTGCGGTTCGGAGGGCAGTGCGGCGCCGCGCCATCGCGCGTAGGCTTCGGCCTCGGCGTGGGTCACGTAAACCGGCCAATCGAGCGGCAAAGGAATTTCCCCGAACATCGCCCGCAGAAACCACTCGCCGTTGCGACGTGTCCAGAAGTGCGGCGGGGCTGCGCCGCAACTCCGGACGTAGTCGAGATACTCGCCGTTCGTAATCTTAAAACGCGATATTCGAAAAGCCGGAACATCCAGGGCGTGGCGCTCCAACTCGTTATCCCATCCAAATCCATCGCCGCGAAGGCGGCCAAGCTCGGCTGAACCCGCGGGAATATCGACCATAGGATTCGACGGCGCGATCGGAGCCGCCGATACCTGCGGATTAGGGCCACGCTTGGAGCTATAGGGCAGATTGTGGAACAAATAGGCGAGCGTCTCGGCGTGCATCAGCCGATGCTCGATGGCCACGTGAAGTAACTGCTCTGAAACATCCGCGGATTCGATTTCTCGTCGCACCCGATCGCCGTATGCGCGGACTTCCTGTTCCGAGGGCCAATCCTCCGCCCGATCCGACGGAGCGCGACCCGGTTCCGGATCGATTCCGAATGCGAACAGTTGGTCAAAAGTGGGATGAAACGAGGGACGATCAAGGGTTCTCCGGCCGATCAGGTTCCAGTCGAAGGCCTCGACGTGCCCGAGATAAAAGATCAGGCGATGGCGATCGGCAACTGGCCGTTCATAAAGCGCCGCCGGATCGAGCAAGGCAAACAGCTCATCAGTTTGTGCGCGGGCCTGGTCTAAGCTCGCAGCCAACGGGCTCATGTTCCTCCGCTCCTTATCTTTATCTTTGGAATGATAACCCAGGAATGATAACGCATCGGCGTCCCTGCTATGCTGAATACCTACACGAGATTTGATGTCGTTTCAGATCCGCCCGCTGAAAGAATTTTTAGTACGTCCCGCGCTACCCGCCGCGCTCCAGCGCATGTCTGGTCTGTCCATGAACCTTCTATGGAGTTGGGATCACTCCCTGCGCGGTTTGTTTCGGCGTTTAGATCCGGCAACCTGGAAATCCTCCAACCATAATCCGGTCGTGCTGCTAGGACGGGTGTCGCAGGCCGCGCTGGAACGCGCCGCTTCGGACCCGCGTTTTCTCGCCCTGTACCGCAAAGCGTGCGAGACGCACGACAGCTATCTGGCCGCTGCAAGCGCCGCGCCGTCGAATATCCTGGTCGCCTATTTCTCCATGGAATACGGCCTGCTCGACTGTATGCCGATCTATTCGGGCGGTCTCGGCGTGTTGTCCGGCGATCACCTCAAAGCTTCGAGCGACGCCTTGTTGCCGCTGGTAGGTGTGGGGTTGTTGTATCAAAGGGGCTATTTGCAGCAATCGCTGGATCCGGATGGCTGGCAACAGGAGCGCACACCTATAAACGATTTCTACTCGCTGCCAGTATCGCCTTTGATGCGCGAGGATGGCTCCGAGATGCTGGTAACGGTTACACTCGCGGGCGAAACCGTGTATCTCAAGGTGTGGCGGATCGATGTCGGACGCGTGAAACTGTACCTGCTGGATAGCAACATTTCGCAAAATGCGAACCCGGATCATCGCGGAATAACAAATCAGCTTTACGGCGGCGATCGCCACACGCGGATGCGGCAGGAGATCGTGCTGGGCATTGGGGGCGTGCGTGCGCTCAAGGAAGTAGGCCTGGAGCCGACGGTCTATCACATGAATGAAGGCCATTCGGCGTTTCTCGCGCTGGAACGCATCCGCGTCCTGATGTCGGAGCGGCAGCTCCGTTTCGAAGAAGCGCTGGACGCGGCGCGCTCGAACAACGTTTTCACCACCCATACCAGCGTCCCGGCCGGTATCGATCTCTTTGACGTCGGCATGATGTATGAATATTTTCAGGATTACTGCCGCGACACGGGAATCGGTTTCGATCGGTTGTTGGCGCTGGGGCGCTGGAACGAAGCGGATTCGCAAGAGCCCTTCTCCATGGCGATCGCCGCCATCAAAACCTCCGCTTACCGGAACGCGGTAAGCCGTTTGCATCGCCACGTCTCGCAGCAGATGTGGGAAGGCTTGTGGCCGAAACTGCCGGTGTGGGAAGTTCCCATCACGTCCATCACCAACGGCGTGCACCTACGGAGCTGGATCAATGGCGATCTGGCCGGTCTGTACGATCAATATCTCCAGCCGGACTGGCGCGAGGGTCATTCCGAGCCAAAGATTTGGGATCAAATTGCGGAAATCCCAGACGCCGAGCTCTGGGAGGCTCATCGGCGGCACAAGCGGCAACTGATCGCTTTCGTGCGGGAGCGAGTGGTGGCGAGCGCTCTGCAGCGCAAAGCCCCCGCATCCGAGGTGAAGCGGCTGCAGGAGGTTCTGGATCCGGAAGCGTTCACGATCGGTTTCGCGCGGCGCTTCGCGACCTACAAACGAGCAACGTTACTGTTCCGGGATCTGCCCCGGCTGAAGCGCATTCTCACCAATCCGCGCATGCCGGTACAGGTTGTCATCGCGGGCAAGGCTCATCCGCTGGATGTCCCCGGAAAATCGCTGATCCGCGACATCGTGCAGTATTCACGGGACCCGGAGCTCGCCGGGCATATCGTCTTCGTGGAAGATTATGGCATCCACGTGGCGCGGGAACTGGTGCAGAGCGTGGATGTCTGGCTGAACACGCCGCGCCGCGGAGAGGAAGCCTGCGGCACCAGTGGCATGAAAGCCGGCATCAACGGCGTATTGAACGTCAGCGTTCTGGATGGCTGGTTTGACGAAGCCGCGGAGGCTTCGGGCGGCTGGCCGATTGGCGATCGGGAGCCGTACTCGCAGGACCGGGATGACGCCCATGCGGCTGGCCTCTATTCGCTGCTCGAAAACGAAATCGTGCCTCTCTTTTATGAAGGACGCGAACAAGGCGTACCCCTCGAGTGGATGCGGCGCGTCAAAAAGTCGCTACGATATCTGAGCCTGAATTTTAACTGCCAGCGAATGGTCGAGGAGTACCGGTCCCAGTTGTACGAACCCGCGCATCGATCCTATGAAGCCGTCATCCGAGACAACTTCGCGATGCCGCGTCAGCGGGTGCTATGGAATCGAAACATAATCGAAAAATGGCCCCAGGTAGGCTTCCTCGATCCGGGGCCCGGTCCGGACCCGTCCGTGGTGACGGGTTGTCCAGTACCCCTGCGAACGTCGGTGGAGTTGGCAGGGCTCGGCCCTGAGGACGTCCGTGTAGAGGCCGTGGTGGGGCGCGTGGGAGCCAACGGCGAGTTGGAAGAGACCCAGGTGCTGACGCTTGCTCCGCTGGAACAACACGGGACGGTGTTCATGTTTGGCCGCGATTTTGCGCCCTTCACCACCGGACGTCTCGGCTATTCTGTCCGAATCAGTCCCAACCACTTCGACGATCCGTTGAATCGCCCGTGTAACGCTTTGCTGAAATGGGCTAGCGACCAGGCGAATCGTACTAGTGGAACCTAAAGTACCGGCAGAAAGGGGTCGATAACGGCTGTAGTGAAGATTTCACTGGATTCTGCGGCCGGTTCGTGGTAAATAGTGATTTAGGCATTTAAGGCGGGTAAGCAACCTCCCCCGTGCTCCCAGCTGGTTGCACCCGCGGTCTCCCGTTAAAACCCGATCCGCCATAACTGCATTCTTTATCAGTTCGTCAAAAGGAGTGAGCCAACCAGCAAGATATGGAAGGCGAACGCAAGTACCGGCAACGCGGCTATCAGGACACCGGCCGCGAATATTCCGGAAACGGCGGGCCAGGACGCGAAGAGCGCCCACGTCCGCAGGGTCCACGCCCGCCCATCGACGTCACTGGTCCGCGCCTGCCGCGGATGGTGCAGTCGGTAACGGCGGCAAGATGCTACAACTGCTCGGCCACGCTTCCGGGGGATGTAGACTTTCGGGGCAATTGCCCAAAGTGTGGAGCTGCCTTGCACTGCTGCAAGCAGTGCGCGCACTTTGAGCCATCCACCCGGTTCCAATGCCTGAAGCCAGTACCGGTACGGATACCCGCCAAGGATCAGGCCAACGAGTGTGCTCTCTTCAAGCCGCGGGTAACCGTGGCTAGAGATTCGTCACACGGAGCTCAGACGAACGGCTTCGCGAGTCCCATTGCGCCGCCTCCACTGGAGCCGCGCAATGCGAACGATG
>JBEKBK010000418.1:0-7783 GCA_050015435.1 Bryobacteraceae bacterium | reverse complement strand
AGGACGCGATAATTTGGCGCAACGCCAAATTCTTTAGCGGCCGAAGTGATGAACTCTCTCCCGGTCGGTGGATTGGGCGTGGTGGGAACATGCCAGGTCTGATTCCAGGCGGCTGCCCGCTCGGCCAGTTGTACCAGGCTTAGCGCGGCGTCCGGCGTGTAGGTCAACGAGTGGGGAACAGAATCATTCACCAGCCATGAGGCTTTCTGCTTCTTGGAGAACGGCTCAAAGACCAGAAGATTCGGAGCGTTGTTGCGCGCGTCGGGGCCATAGAAATCGGCGGAACGCGCAATCATGCCAGTGAGAGCGCCCGACTGCCATTCATTGATGAGCTGGGTGGCAATCTTCGCGCGGATCTCGCCTTTCTTGCTGCAAGGGTTGAAAGGCGTCTCCTCGGTCATGGGGCCGGTGACCTTGCCGTACATATACACGTTGTCAAAGAAAATGAGTTTTGCCCCGGCACGCTTGCAGGCCTCGATGGTGTTGCTCATGATACGCGGCCACACTTCCTGCCAGACCTGGTGGTCGTACTTGAGGCCAACCAGGAGATGCACCACGCTGGAACCGGCCACAGCACGGACAGCTTGGTCCTTATCACTGAGATCGGCGGTGACTGTTTCGGCAGCGCCCTGAACCGGTTGCGCATTGCGGCTAACGAGGCGGAATGGATGATTTCTCGCGGCCAGGAGTTTGACCAGCTCATTTCCAATGGCGCCACCCGCTCCGAGAATAGTGATCATGCAAAACCATTTGTAGCAGAACGTGTGATCCAGTATGCTTGTGGCCATGTCCTCCCGCAAACTCCTTGCGACAACTATCCAGGCGGTGCTGGCGTTCACGGCGCTCGCTCCCTTCGCCCTCGCGCAGGCCCGTCCAAAGCCTCCGAAATCCGTCCGGCTCTACGTCTTCGACAACGGTGTGATCAAGGGACTTGATCCCGCTACGTTCCACCTCAAGAAGGAAGAGATCGCTACAGCCGATATGGTCGTGTGCTCGTACTTGATCGTGCATCCCAAAGGCACCCTGATGTGGGACACCGGGGCAATTCCCGACGCCGATTTGAAACCCGATGCCAGTCCTATAACGCAGGGAAGGTATACGGCGACCAAGACGCTGAAGTCTCAGTTAGCGGCGCTGGGCTACGCTCCGAAGGACATCACCTATTTCGCCCTGTCGCATGATCACGCCGATCACACGGCCAACGCCAACGATTTTGCGGGCGCCACCTGGCTGGTCCAGCAGCCGGAGCGCGACGCGATGTTTGCGGAAAAGAGTCCCGCGGTTGCGCAGCGCGCGCAATACATCGCGTTGAAGGACAGCAAGACCAAAATCCTGAATGGCCAGGATTATGACGTGTTCGGGGACGGAACGGTGATCGTAAAGGCTGCTTACGGGCACACGCCCGGGCATCAGGTATTGTATGTGAAGCTGGCGAAGACCGGGCCGATCCTGCTGGCCGGCGACCTGTACCATTATCAGGAAGAGCGCAACACGGACAAGACCCCGACGTTTGAGTTCAACCGTGACCAGTCACTCGCGAGCCGGGCTGCGATCGAGGCGTTCATCAAGAAGACCGGCGCGCAACTCTGGATCGAGCACGATCTCGCGAATTTCAACCAGCAGAAGAAGGCCCCGGATTACTACGAGTAGTTAGTCAGCATAGCCGGGATTGACGCGGTCGAGCTTGCGCAGCAGGCCCGGCCAGACCAGCGAGCCAGCCATGCCCCGGGTCACCGTCGCAACGTTCTGCTTCACGCCCGAAAGAATACGAGGATCCACGGTGAGCGGCGTCCCACCGGCCTGAGCCAGCACCTGGATCTCACAGGCGCGCTGCAGGTTGTAAATCCGCAGGAACGCGTCGGACACCGTATCGCCCACTGCCAGCAGCCCGTGGTTGCGGAGGATCAGGCACGCGTTATCGCCCAGATCGCGCACCAAGCGGGGCTTTTCCGCATCGCTCACTGCGATGCCTTCGTAATCGTGGTAGCCGAGCGAGGCCAGGGCGATGGTGGCCTGCTGGGAGATCGGCAGCAGGCCTTCCCCTTGCGCCGAAACCGCCACGGCGGCGGCCGTATGAGTGTGAATCACGCACACTGCATCCTTGCGGGCAGCGTGGACGGCGCTGTGAATAACGAACCCGGCGGGGTTTACCGGCCATGGACTGTCTTCGAGCTTGTTCCCGGAAGCGTCGATTTTCACCAGGCTTGAGGCAGTGATCTCCTCAAAAAGCATGCCGTAGGGGTTGATCAGGAAACCGGTGTTGCCGGGCAGTTCCACGGAGATGTGCGTGAACACCAGATCGTCCCAACCGTAAAGGGCGATGAGGCGATAGCAGGCAGCGAGATCGACGCGGAGACTTTGTTCGTCGGCGGGCATGCTTATATACTAGATCGCATGATGCATTTGCCGCGCCGAACTTTTCTTGGGGGCTTGGGAGCCGCGATCGCGGTTCCAGTGCTCGATCGCGTGATTCCGGGCGGGACTGCCCTGGCTCAGACGGCCGCCACCCCCAACTGGCACTTTACCGCCACTGTGGCCGAGAGCTGCAGTTGCGCCGTCTCGTGCCCCTGTAACTTCGGGTCCGAACCCACGCGCATGCCGTGCGATGGCAACCGTCTTATCTCGATGAAGTCGGGACACTACGAGGAGGTCGACCTCAGCGGCGTCGCATTTCTCATCACCTTCACGATGCGGGGCTGGTCGAAGATCTACGTGAGTGATCGGGTGAGTGCCCGCCAGATGGCCGCCGTCGAGGCGCTCCTGCCGATCGCATTCGCTGGTTTCCGCCGCGGCATGGAGTCGTTAACGAAGGCGCCGCTAACCATGGAGATCGCGGAAAAGCGGGTCACCTATTCCGGGCCCGAGTCCTCGGTCGACATGGAGGTGATGCGTGGCTTTGACGGAAAGCCGGTGAAGGTTCTCAATCTACCGAACCCGGCGTATCAGGATTACACGCAGTACCGTTCGGTCGTGCTGCGGCACGAGAGCACCGACCATAAATTTAGCTACTCCGGCACCACGGGGTTCACTTCGACGATGGATGTCGGGAGCAAAGTCTAGGTTTGATCACCTGCAACTTGTCCGCAAGGTCCTGCAGCAGGTCTTGATCGCTTGCTCCCTGCCTTTGTTTTCTCTCCACAAAATCCAGGGCCGGCATGCGTGGCGCACAGCAAGCTTTACCTCGCGCTCACTCCCAGTCGATTTTACCGTAGACGGCTTCGAAGTAGCGCTGTAACAGTTCAATGTCACCCGAAAATCTGACCGTGAAAGATTGCTGGACCTCTACAGCGCGAAGCGCAGAATCGAGCGCTGCAACTCGAATCATGTGTTCTTTGCCCTTGGTCCACAACGCTACGTGGTTTCGGTTCTGACTACCTATCTTCTTCAATGACCACCCCGTCGCACCGGGGTCACCAGAATCTACAATATGAATCGGGATTGGATGACTCTTTTTGAATTCTGAGGTGCTCCAGTCGTAGAAGTCTGGAAAGATGATCTCGCGGTGTTTATCAGCTGCCCTTTGCAGGTCTTTCGCTGTGTTCGTTTTAACGGACGCCACCTCGACCCATGTGCCTAAGCGGATCAGACTCTCCACAACTGGCCGGAAGTCAAGATCACCGGCTATCAGAACAGCGCGAGAATTGTTCTTGTAAAATGCGTGGGTTAGCATATCGACCGCGAGTGAGACATCGACTTCCTTTTGTCGCTTACGGGTAGGCCGGCCGCCTGATAGCGTGCCGGTCCTGACGTGAAACCCGGGAACCTCGTGAATTCGATCAAAAAGTTTTCCTGTGCCTCCTTTCGAATGCCGTAATCCTCCGTGGTTTCCAGTGGCCTCTTTTCGTCCAAGCAATCGTAATAGAACGCCTTCGCGCACTGCAACGAATGGCTGATTCTCGCGTAATCCAGTTCACCCGGCTCGCCAAAAACCGAGCCGATCGCCGCATCGTAGTGAACTCGAAGGTAGGCGCCGTCGATAAACAGGTAGCTCCCCTCCCGTCGTTCCATATGGAAAGAAGCGCCGGCAGATATTTGAAGCAGTTTCTCAAACCTCAGGCTCTAGTGTATCTCCGGTGCGTGGCCGTACGGCTATTGAGAGTACCCAGAAAACTCCCCAACATGAGGCGATTCCGAGAGCAACCGAACCCACTAATCCAATTGTCTTGTTGGTAGGCGCGGAAGGACTCGAACCTTCGACCCTCAGCTTAGAAGGCTGATGCTCTATCCACCTGAGCTACGCGCCCTAAAGTATTAGGATTCAACAACTTCTCAGAGTAACATAGACGTCTGCTAACTCCGCTTTTCTCCGGAGACGTACCAGAAAAAGCGGTCCGTGGTGTGGACCTCCACATCGAACCCATGACGGGCGAAAATGCCGGCGAGCGCCTCCGGCGGATAGTACACTTTGACGACTCGGTAATTACGTCCATTGTCGAGCTTGCGGGTCTCATAGATCTGGTCCGGCTGCTTGGGAGGATGATCGACCGCGCTGGACTGCTCGTCCGGTAAGGAATCGATCACAAAGATGCGCCCGCCGCTCTTGGTGGCCCCGCGCACGGTCTCTAGAAATTGGTCGAGACGTTCGGGCGGAACGTGAGACAGCCAAAAGGAGAAAAACACCAGGTCGAATTCCTGGTTTGGCTCCCAGTCGAAGAGGTCGGCTTGCACGTACTGCACAGCTTCGCTGCCAACGCGCTCGCGATTGATTTCGATCACTTCGGGCGAGGCGTCGACTGCGGTGACCTGGCGTCCGATCGAGATCAGACGCTTGGTCCAGATACCGGTTCCAGACGCCAGTTCCAAGATCGATTCACACTTCGGGATCGCGCCCAGTTGCCGGGCGACGGCTTCGGCTTCCTCAAACCAGAGTCCATTCCAGTGCTCACCGCGATCGTAACGGCCTCGGCGATAAAACCAGTCATCATACTCGGGGGCCCGAGCGCGGTAATAGGCAATTTGATCTTCCACCGTCGGGTCTGAAACGGAGTCCATATCTTCCAAGCTACAATAAGCCCGAAGAGGTTATCTGGAGGAGCAGACACTATGACGTGCCGTTTCGTACCCCTTTTCGCGGCTGCCGGTTTGATCGTTGCCGCCCTATGGAGCCAGCCCGCGGCTTTCGCGGCGAATTGCGAAGGGTTGACCGCGCTTTCGCTGCCCAACACGACGATTACGCTCGCGAAATCCGTTCCAGCCGGGTCGTTCACTCCTCCCGCCGGCCAGCCCATCAACAATTTGCCCGCGTTCTGTGAAGTCCACGGCGTATTGAAGCCGACCGAGGCTTCGATGATCAACTTTGAAGTGTGGCTGCCGGAGTCGAACTGGAACGGGAAATTCGAGGGCGTGGGCAACGGCGGCCTTGCCGGTACGATCGGCTACGGACCCATGGGCACGGCGCTGCGCAGCGGTTTTGCCACGGCGAGCACCGATACCGGGCACATATCGAAGGAGCCTGCGACCTGGCTCGAAAACACCGAGCGTCTCATCGACTACAGTTATCGCGGCCTGCATCTGACCACGGTCAACGCGAAATCGATCGCGGATGCATTCTATGGCCAGGCGGCGAAATATTCTTACTACATTGGATGCTCGACCGGCGGGAAGCAGGGCCTGATGGAAGCACAACGATTCCCGGCCGATTACGACGGCATAGTCGCGGGCGACGCGGCCAACTTCTGGACTCATCAGATGATGAGCGAAGTTTGGAACGGCGTCGTGACCGGCACGCCAGAAACCAATCTTCCCCGTGAAAAACTCGAGATCGTTCAGACCGCTGCTCTCGCCGCTTGTGACGCGCTCGATGGCGCGGTGGACGGTCTGGTGAGCGATCCGATGCGGTGCCACTTCGACGTCAAGAAACTTCAATGCAAGGGAGCGGACGGTCCGAATTGCCTGACTGCCGCGCAAGTTGGAGCGGTGGAGAAGATCTATACCGGTCCGGTGACCAAATCCGGCAAGAAGCTCTACGCGGGAATGTATCCCGGCGGCGAACTTGGCTGGGGCAAGGACGGCGGACAAATGGTGATCAACCGCGGGAATACATCCGGAGTCAGCTCCTACGATTTCTGGCGGTATGCCTTCTTCCACAATCCCGAGTGGGACTTCCGGAGCATGGATTTTGAGCGAGACATCGCCCTGGCGGATGAGAAGCTCGGTCCGCTTACCAACGCGACCAATCCTAATCTTGGGGAATTTCAAAAGCTCGGGCATAAAATGATTTACTACCACGGCGCGGCCGATCCTCTCATTCCGGCCCAGAACGGAATCGATTATTACGAAACCGTCGTCGCGACGCAGGGGAAGGGAGCCAGCGGACTCGAACGGACTCAGCAGTTCTATCGCGCGTTTCTGGTCCCCGGGATGTACCACTGTGCGGGAGGTCCAGGCGCAACCGCGTTCGGAGGCAACGCTCCAGCACCATCGAACCAGGTGGACGCCGATCATGATCTGATCAGCTCGGTTTCACGGTGGGTAGAGAAGGGCACCGCGCCGGATAAGATCATCGCCACGAAGTACGTCGATAACAAACGGGAGAATGGGGTCGCTTTTCAACGCCCGCTGTGCGCGTATCCGCTGGTGGCGCGCTACAAGGGATCCGGCGACATGAAAGACGCGAGCAACTTCACCTGCTCAAAATGAACCGTTTCGCGGCTTTGCCCGCAATCGCCTAGCCGGTAAAGCCACACTGACAATTAGTAAGTATGGTACTGATCTGGGGTAGTACTATACGCCTCCGCGACCCTAATACCGATAGGATAAGCGTACGGAGGAATCGGGCGTGAGCATAGGCGGTAAACGTTGCGACAGGCGACCTGGGTTTATGGCCTGCGCTTTATCAGTCGCTCTCATGTCCGCGCCAGCCGCATTCGCCACCACTGCCACGTTTTTAGGACCCTTTGGGCCCGGAGCCCCGATCGTCGGAGCGCCGCTCATCTTTGCTATCCAGAGCGCGTCGCTTACTGAACCTTCAGGGGGCGATCCGAACTTTTTGCTGACCATTGAGACCAACTACGGTGCGACAATTCCCGGCTCCCCGGATGTGATCCCGAGCTTTCTAGTGGGCGGAGTTCCCTATGAGATCGGCGATTTCTTGATCAACTGGGAAGGGAACTCCTATGCCATCGTGTTGAGCGCCCACGACGGGTACACCGCGGGGAACCTGTATGCAGCGTCTGGCTTTCAATCGTCGGAACAAGTGCTTCCGTTATCTCCGCGTCCTCTCTATCCTGTGTGGCTGGATGGCGGTGGTACCCAGGAAGGCGTTGGTGCGCTAAGCGGGGCGCAAACCGGGGATGGAACTACCTCGGCTTTGTATACCATTACGGACTCCTTCAGCGCGCCAGCGGGGTTCCTGGCGAATGGGAACTTCACCGTCGATTTTTCGTCCGCAATTTGTGCCAATGGTTTCCTGACCGGTACCGCCGATTTCGGTATCGTCCCTCCTCCGAGTGTTCCGGAGCCGGGGACGATCTTCCTGTTAATGCCCGCCCTGGTGGTATTGCCGTTCCTCAGACGCCGCGCTAAGCCGCAGATTAACGCTGATAAACATGGATAAATCATTCTTTTCAATCAGCGTTTATCGGCGTCCATGTGCGGCCGGTTAGCCCGAATTTCTCACCAAGGGTCTGGCAAAAAGCCGCCAACTCTGGCATAACTGAGTTTCCACACAACAGTTAGCGCCAAAAGAAAGGCGGCTTTCGCTATGACAGAGTGTACCCAAACCCAGTTCGCATTCCAAGCCCATTTTTCGCGCCAGGTGACGGGCCAGCTTGACGGCGGTACG
>JBEKBK010000417.1:0-7795 GCA_050015435.1 Bryobacteraceae bacterium | reverse complement strand
GCTCGCGAAGTTCGCCCTTCGCGGCTCTTCTGTTTTATCGCAGGTTTTTCGGGGTCCCCAAATGGGGTTCTCAGTCAGGCGGGGCGATGCGGTTCAACCGCTGTGCATAAGTCAACTGCAACGGATTAAGAGAATCAATGTTTAAATTATTCGATCAAGTCTCAAAACAGCAATCCTTCACGGTGCCGCAGGTTATGCACGACTTACGGCGGCAACAGTCCGGTACTGATCTTTCAATAAACATCAACTATGAGAAGGATCACAAATTCGAACGGCGGGTTAGTGTCGTTCCAGTTGTTGGTCCGACGACGCCTGACGATCCATACGGCTTTAGATCTGGTAGCCTCACTTTTCAACCGGGGCCGATTGTAGCCGTGCGGTCACCTACCGCTTCGGGTTCACGCTGAGGTATGAGTAGGCTTAAACCCGTTTCCGTATCCGAAAGGTATGGTTCTTCATAAGAACATTTTAGGGTGCGGCGGGTGAGCGAACATGAAAAACTGCCGATAGAGTCTTGAGCGCACAGCGCAAGGCGCACGCCATGTCGTGATGAGTGATTGCGTCCTGCTGCGTTGTGCGCGATCTGGAGATAGATATGTCCTCGTCATCCGGCGGTAAATTTCAGGACCACTACGCCCTTCTCGGTGTCGACCCCAAGGCGGATTCGGACACCATTCAGTCGGCCTATACCAGGCTCGCGCAGAAGTATAATCCGGGCAACAAAGAGACCGGGAGCGCGGAGAAGTTTGAGGCGCTCAATATCGCGTTTGAGGTCCTCTCTGATCCGGCGCTGCGCCAAAGCTTCGACAAGACGAAAGGCGTGAATCAGGACGACAGCGCGCCCAAGTTTAGCGGTCTCGAATTCTTCGAGTCGCTCGGGCGCGAATCGATTCTCCGGTTCGCTCTACTGTGCGTCCTGTATGATCGCCGGCGCACTAAGTCGTTTACACCTAGCCTCTCCATGCGCCAGATCGAAAACATGTTGGACGCCGACCATGAAGAGTTGAACTTCGCTCTCTGGTACCTGAAGCAGCGCGAGTTTGCCGTCGCCGACGACAAGAGTAACCTTCAAATTACTGTGGAAGGCATGGACTTCCTTGAACAGAACCGCCCCTCTCCGGAAGCTGTGATAGCCATGATCCGGCCGGCGCTACTGAAGGCGCCGAAAGCCGAGCAGACTCCGAAGGCAGAGCAGACGCCGAAAGCCGAGCCGAAAAAGACGCCCGGTAACCTGGTGAGCGCAGGCGGCCCCTTGCACCACCTGCTCAACCGTACTCGCGCCTAGTTGGCCGCAAACGCTGCCGCCGCGCTCCGTTTTGCGGGCTGTTACTAGGAACAGCCGGATGAGATAGCATGGTTAGCCGGAGCTACGAATCCGGCGAAAGGAAGGGGAAACACCATGCGCTTTCAGACGTTCTGTATTAGCGTCGCAATCTTGTCGAGTCTCGCCATAGCGCAGACTTCGACGAAGTCGGACCTCAACCTCCGGGGCGACCGGTTTAAGCCTTTGACGGCCGACCAACTGACCCCGGAACAGAAAACCATGGTCGACCATCTGCTCTCCGGCGAACGCGGCGGGCTGAACGGGCCTTTCAATGTCACCCTGCGGAGTCCGGAAATGGGCGACATTGCCCAGAAACTGGGCGCGCAGCTCCGTTTCCACTCATCGCTGCCGAATCGTCTGAACGAATTGGCTATCATCATGACGGCGCGGTTCTGGAACGCTCAATACGAGTGGTCGGCTCATCGGAAGAGCGCTCAAGCTGCCGGCGTCAGCCCGGCTGTCATCGGGGCAATCGCCGCCGGGAAGCAGCCCAAGTTCGATAAGCCCGACGAAGAGATCGTCTATAACTTCGGGCGCGAGCTGCTGTACAAGAAACAGGTGAGCGACGCTGCCTTCAAGGCAGTGGTCGATAAATTCGGCGAGCGCGGTGCGGTCGACTTGACGGGCGTCATGGGGTACTATTGCTTCGTGTCGATGATGCTCAACATCGATCGCTACCCGTTACCGAATGGCGAGAAGCCCGAGTTAGCTCCACTCCCCTAGCGAGAATTCACGAACCCGGAGCACACCTATGAACTGGACTTCCATCGGAACCATCATTCAAGAAAGAGCTGCCTCGGTCGGTCTGCAGATCCTCGGCGCGCTGATCCTTTACATCGTCGGCCGATGGCTGATCAACCTCCTGGTCGGCGCGGTGCACCGCGTTCTAACCAAACAGAAGATCGAACCGACGGTGATGCGGTTCGCCGGCAATGCTCTTTCCGTCGCGCTCAATATGTCGCGCTCAATATTACGTTGGTGGTCGCGATCCTGGGCTACTTCGGGGTTCAGACCACTACATTTGCGGCGCTGATCGCGGCCATGGGGTTAGCCATCGGCATGGCGTGGGCCGGTCTGTTGGCGAACTTCGCCGCGGGAGCATTCCTACTGGTTCTGCGGCCTTTCAAAGTAGGAGATTTCATCACCGCTGGGGGAGTCACCGGGACGGTTCACGAACTTGGACTTTTTGTGACCACCTTCGATACGCCCGATAACGTGCGGACTTTCCGTTGGCAATAACAAAGTCTTCTCGGATACCATTCAGAACTTCACGGCCAATCCGTACCGGCGCGTCGAGCTAACCGCGCAAATAGCCGGCGCGGCGGATCCCAATCTGGCGATCGCACGCTTGAAGGACAAGCTGGCGAAAATCCCGAATGTCTCCACGACCCCCGCGCCGGAGGTGACTATTCTCACTTTCACCCCGTTCGGCCCCGTGCTGGCAGTCCGGCCTTACTGCCACAACGATCACTATTGGCAGGTCTATTTTGACGGCAACATGGTGATCCGCGAAGTGCTCGGCGACAGCGCGTTCCCCGGACCAACTTATCCGGTAAACGTGTTGGAAGCGCTATCCGCCGCGGCATCCTAAGCAAGAAGGCCGGACCAGGGGGTCCGGCGCGGACGAGGGCGTCCGCCCCACCTGCCTTACCGGCCGATGTGGGAGTTCTCAGCAGCCTTACGAGCTTCATCGGCTTCGGGCTTGAGCCAGAAGCTGGCCTTCTGGATGGCATCGACCGACGCATCAAACGCTTTTACGAAAGCTTCGTGGTTCGGATAAAGCTGCGCGAGTGTGGCCCGGTCGAACGGACTGGTCGTGCCGAACAGTGCGCAGAAATTCAGCTTGCCCCGGGCGTCATCAGCCGGCGTGTTTTCACGTCCGCTGACCATTGCGGTGGGGACCTCGACCTCAGGCAGCCGGATTCCCCCTTTTGCGTTGCCGTAACGGTCGCGCGCGATCGGATCGGGTTCCACCGGATCGTCCAGTTCTATGAACGGGGACGTCGGCGGCTCCGTTCCATCGCGCGTCCAAAGCATCAGCGCATGCAGCGCCGCTTTCACCACCGCGTGGCCCGGCGCAGCATTGATGGGATCCCGGCAGTTTGAGGTTTCATCAAACGGCGGGCGGTGGGTCAGTGCAGGAGGGACCTCGATCACCCATCTGGGCGACTCCGCATTCGCCGCGCCGGCGACCTCCCATAGGCGGAAATGCTTGCTTTCCTCCTGCCGGGTCACGTGGGAACGAAGCGCGACCAGATCGCCTTCCATTTGCAGTTCGAGCACCGGAACATCGACATCAATTCGGATCAGCGCGTTCTGCGGCACGACCGATCGTAGATTCTCAGGATACCCGTTGTTCCCACCGGCCCGGCTATGCACCAGATAGCCGTCATAAATCCCGGTCAACGGCTGCACGGCGTTGATGTACCCGACAAGCATGGATGCGGCTTCAGATTTGCCAACGGCCAGCATCCTCCGGATTCGCAGGCCGTGAAGCGGATCGATCCCTTGCGGGTGATGAATGGCCTGACCGCCTTGTGAAAAGATGTCGTAGGCGTAGTTGTCACCTGGATGCTCGAGCGAACCGTAACGGCCGGGGTCCCAGGCCTTGAGTCCTTCCGGTGAAAGTATTCCGGCGGCTTGAACCCCAAGGCCCACCCACGCGTAGCCTTCCCGGACGATTTCCTCCTGCATCTGGTGGAAGTCCGACGCGCTTTCCACCTGCTCCGTGACATTCAGCCATCCGACGATCACCGTGCCGTTGAAGCGTGTAGCATCGCTGGGCCGGCGCACCAGCATCCGGACCTTGTAATTCGCTGCCCCCAACGGCTTGGCCTGCCAAAATCCGTCTCGTTCCCACGTCCCCACGCTCGTATAGGTGGACGCCGTGCCGCTGTAGAAATACTCCTCCTCCGTATAACCCAAATCGGCGACGGGAAACGTATCGAATGCCTGCCCACGACCGCCTGTGACCGGACCCGTTACCGTGGGATTGGGAACCGGCTTACGGTGCCCCGAACAACCAGCCAGCGAGATTAGAGACAGAGCGAACCCGAAAGTCCGCGCCTTCAAGCCTTGAACCAACGCTTGTTGTGCGCCATCGTACGGCGAATCGCTTCTTTGGCGTCGTCATCAAACACGACCGTCTCCGGAACCACGCGGCATTTTGAATTGGGAAAGACGCCTCGCAACTGGAGCATGTATTTCTGGCCAGGAACGCCGTAGGCCCGAGCCTGGACGATCAGCAGCAGGGTTTTGCTGAACGTGTCCATGGCCTCGTCGCGTTTCCCGCTGTTCCACTGCTGCCACGCCGCGACGTACAAGTCCGCGAAACTGGCGGCCGGCATGTTCCCGACGGCTCCGCGGGCCAGCTCGTCCAGGAAGGTCGGCCCGTGGGACCCGGTGAACACACCGCGCATGATCTGCCCGCGCCTCTTGTACTCGGTCAGCCGCGCTAAGGTGATTCCCGCCTCGTCCTTCGCATATCTCAGCGTGGGGATTTTGCTCGCCATACGGAGCACCAGATCCACGCTCATCTGGCCGAGCGTTTGGACAATCAACGGACGGCTGCACGCCTCGCCGATGGCCGAATAGTATTCCATCTCTTTGGCCGGGTCTTTGCCCGCGGTCAAAGGGATGGCGATGATCGCATCGGCGCCGGTTTTCTCCGCGTGGCGGGCGTATTTCACCGCAGTCTCCGTGTCTGGGGCCTGCACACCGATCACGACCGGAGGCCTGGTCCGCGCGTCCAACGCTTTGTTCGCGCGAATGATGGTCTCGGCGCCGGCCAGCCTCTCGTCGAAGGTCAGAACACTTTGCTCGCTCGCATTCTGCGGCCAAGTCATGCCCTGCACGCCGATGCGATGCAGGAATTGAACTTCATGAGCCAGCGTTTCTGAATCCACTGCCCCCGACTCGGTGAAGGGAGTTTGCATGATGGGGAAAATCCCCTCGAGCTTCTTGTCTGTCGCGACCGAAGCGCCGCGGAGCCATATTGCCGAGCCGGCCACGGCCGCCGTAGCGAGAAATTCACGCCGGTGAGTAAGGTCCATTTAGATCCTCGATTCTAGAGAGCAATGTACCGCAACCCAGCGAAGAGTACAATCCAAAGGAGAAGAGGGGATTCGAATGCACGCACAAAAGACCCGCCGAAGCCTGTACCTGAATCTGTTTGCCGTAGCTCTTGCGGCCGCGCCGGCGGTGCTGGCCCAGCACTCCCTGGATGGGCCTATGGTCGAATCCAAGACCGCCGAGCAGGTTTTCAAAAACATCACCCAGCTCAAGGGCATCCCTGCGGAACAGTTGATGCCGGCGATGCAGGTGATTTCGTCGTCGCTGGGAGTCGAGTGTTCCTTTTGCCACATGGCGGGCAAGCCGGAACTCGACGAAAAGCCCGCGAAGAAGACCGCCCGAGAGATGATGGCGATGGTGGCGTCGATCAACAAAGGAAATTTTGGAGGGCGGCAGCAAGTGTCGTGCTACTCCTGCCACCATGGCGTTGCCAATCCAGTGAGCGTTCCGCCCGTGCTCGAATCCGACGTGCCCGCGCGCACGGAGACGCGGATGGCCCCGACGGCCGGTACGGCCCCCACCGCTGACGATGTCATCCAGAAGTACGTTACGGCAATGGGTGGCGCGGACGCGATCCGCAAGGTCACCAGCCGTGTCGAGAAAGGCATGATTCTTGTGGGCGCCAGTCAGACGCCGATCGAGGTGCTCACCAAGGCTCCCAACCGGCGCGTCACAATTACGCATGCCGCGAACGGCAATAGCTACACCGCTTTTGATGGCGCCGCGGGTTGGATGGGGGGCACGGGGCACCCGGCGCGGGAGATGTCGCCTGCCGAATCCGGAGGCTCGGCGCTAGACGCTGAGTTCGCGCTTGCGCTTAGACTCAAGGAGATCTTCCCTCAGGTACGCCGCTCGCGCCCGGAGCAGATCGGTGGTGCAATGTGCGAGACTCTGATCGGTACGGGACCTGGCCGTTCACCCGTACGGCTGTACTTTGACCAGACCACCGGACTGCTGGTCCGCATGGTGCGCTATGCGGAAACACCGGTGGGCCGCAATCCGACGCAGATTGATTATGGTGATTATCGGGAAGTGGACGGCGTAAAGATTCCGTTCCGCTGGACGCTCGCCAGACTAAACGGACGCTTCACCATTCAAATTTCAGAGGCGAAAAACAACGTTCCGCTCGACGACGCCATGTTTGCAAAGCCAGCAGGCGACGTGAAGTAACCACCGGCTCTGAGTAGCTTCACTTAATGTGGCGCTCCATACCGTATGCGAACAGGATGAAAACCAAGGCTGCTAGCACGATTACAAGATTTCCCAGTCCGGTTCCGCGAATAAGAACCGACTCCGCGGGTTTACGAGGGTTGTAGAACACGGGCTCACGAGCGCCCACGGTATAGGGCGCGATCGTGCCCTCCGCGCGTTTCCGGTTCCAACTGCCGATCTGCCCATAGCGAAGCCGGGTGCTACGGTACTTGACACCTTCGACGACGTATTCGTATTCCACTTGAGGCGTGAAGCTCTCGCCTTCATCCGATGTTCCCACCAGTACGAACGAGCGGAGAATGCATCCTTGCGTCCGCGGCCAGTTTCTGCTGGCCGAGCCCTTCGCGAAATTCCGGACAGCGAGGCCGAGCAGGAGGACGCCGGGAATCGATAACAGTGCTTCCCCAAGACGGGAAAACCATATTGCGTTCGACATCTCCCCTCAAAGCTCGGGTAGAGGACAGAACGCGCCATCGCAGAAGCCCTCAGTCAGGACTCCAAACGCGCGGTTGAATCGGGAGCGATAGTTTTCCCACGCGATGGCCGTTACCAATTCGACCAGTTGCGGTTCGCTGAATTCGCGTCGCAGTGCCGCAAAGAGCTTGTCGTCTACAGCCGCGGGTGTTCTGGTCATGCCCACAGTGAGCCGCAAGACGAGTTTTTCGCGCTCCTCGAATGCCTGACTCTCTTCAAACGATGCCAGATCGTGCAACTGAGCCTCACTGATCCCCGCCTTTCTGCCCACGGCAGAATGGAGGTCAATTCAAAAGGGACACCCCGCCAGCATCGCCACCTTCAACTGCACCAGTTCCTTGAGCACCAGCGGAACTGTTCGGGACGAGGCGCACACCGCATCCATCCAGGTCGTCGCCAGCAACGTCGGGGTGTGATGAGCCGCCAGCATTTTGGACTTAGGAATCAGCCCCATGCGCTTCCGGAGCGCCTGATACACGATTTTCGTCGGCCATCCCGCCCCGGTGGGGCTAACACCCTGCACGCGTTCCATGGTCCCAGGATAGTTGAAGCCGAATCAGCGGAAGCCGCATCAAACGCCTGTAAAGGAGACAAGCATGAGCACAGCCGCTACGGCACAGCCGGTCCGCTACGATCTCGATCCCGCGCATTCCTCAGTGTTATTTAAGGTCCGGCATCTGATGATTTCCAATGTTAAAGGCGAGTTCACGCGAC
>JBEKBK010000416.1:0-7831 GCA_050015435.1 Bryobacteraceae bacterium | reverse complement strand
GAACTCCTCCCGAGTGTTCTAACGCGGATGGATTCTTTGCTTGGCAAGGCGGTTGCAGCGGCGCACTCATGGGGTAACACTGCCGAGAAGGAAGGGGCTGCGAAGCGGAAGGAGTCGCTGTCGAAGTCAGCCGCCGCACAGAATGTCGAGCAGTGGGCGGTCAACAAGGCTGTCCACTACAACGCGTGGGCGAACTTCGGAAAGAAGGACTTTGAACCGGTTGTCACGGCCTTCAAGGATCTTCTAGAATGCTTTCGTTGCCAAACCTGTGACTCCTGGGTTCACGTTACGCCGCGGCTAAATCCCGAGACTCTGCGCTGCCTTTGTAACGGGATTAGTCTCAACCTAAAGCCCAAGCCTAAGTAGTCCGACCCCGACGGGGCGCCCAGAGTCACGCCCAATAATTGCCCTGGTCCCTCTTTGCTTGCCCGAGAGCCGTGAGAGTCTCCAGTATTGCGATCACGTCGGAAACGCGCGCGCGGATGAAACCGCGGGCGACGGTGTCAGGAGCCACCTGGGCGGGCGTTTGCGTCAGGTAATCGCGCACGGCGCGGACGCGTTCGGGAAGAGAAGGCGGCCATGGCAAACGTGCGGGGCGCGCGGGCTTGAGTTCCTCTTCCTCCATCTCTACCCCGAGGCCCGCTTGCGCGGCGCCGGTCTTCTGGAATTCGGGACGCAGCCAGCGAATCAGACCGGCGCGCTCTTCCACGGCGCGGGCTGCGTTGAGCTCAACCAGGCGGAAAAGCACGTCTTCGGTTGAAAGGTCCGAGGGCCAGCCGTAGGCTTCCGCGACAGCACGGTCGATATCGTCGTGGATATCCCTGAGGACCGAGATCAGACCATGATCATGAATCACCTGACTCGCGACGCTGAGCGGCTCCCCGGCGCGGAGTTCTTCGAGGACATTGTACATTTCGGTCAGTGTTAGGTTGGGGTAGGCTTCCTGGCGGCGTTTGCGGTGGGCATCGAGTTGTTCTCCGAGGAAACGGATGCGCTCCCGTTGCTGCTCGGAGGCATCGGGAAATGGAAAAGGCTCGAAACACCGGGTCTTGTTATAGCGGGGGCGGTCTTCGAGTGTACCGCCGGACGCGAGCGCCCACGTGACATGAATTCGGCTAGAGAGAACGCCGATAACGAATGCGTCGCTGGCGGCGACATTCACGAGCATGTTGTCCGGAAGGATAGACGCATCGAGAAACACAAAAAATCGATGTTTCGAGGTTTCCATAGTCGCAATGTAGCGCCTGAGATCCTTTAGAGCGGGACGGAAATTTGCGCGTGGTTCGCCGAGAATCCACCAATTCTCCCGGTAAGTGGGACGATTGTTCTGATCCCGCTCCGGCTTCACGTGGTCTACGACGTGCTGGTAGACAGCGGGAAAACGGTCGCGTACTTCGTCCACCGATAACCCGAACAGGTCAATGACCATGACGCCGCGAGGGTGGGCTGTGATATCGCGGCCGTTGCGGTATTGGCGAATGTGGAGAGCAAGGTCGGGAATCTTGCCAAGGCCCAGGTCGCGGGCTTTCTCAGGCGTGACGATGAAACCTGCGCCGTGCAGTTTCACTCCCGGGCAACTCAGTCCGTGATTCGCTTTGAGCGGAAAGGCCATGGTCGTGTTCGGTCCGATCGTCAAATCGGAATGAATCAGGCCGTAGCGCTCACTGAACTCGACTTTAGAAGCGCCTTCGCCTTCGCCCGGTTCCTCGGATTCGACGCGCAGGAGGCGGCCTTCATGTGAACCAGCTTCCACCACGGTCATCGCGATGCGGACTGCGGCTCCATCATACGAGTCCACCCACGGGTGGTCGGGGATCGCAAAGACGAGGGAGGCAGGGTTTGATTCGTCATTGAGATGCGGCGTTATGACCCGGCGCTGGAAGGTCTGGCGAAGACTATTCGTAGTAATGAAGCCGAAGCGCCGGGTCTGACCGGCGCGGACCCGTTCGGCGGCGCGGTGCCACCAATACATGACATAATCGGCGGTTTCCGGCACTTCGCTATAAACCGATCGGAGCGTCTCGGCGTAGCCGTCTCCGAGTTCTCCCCGCATTCTCCAATTGCCGAGGAAGGGCGGATTTCCGACGATGAAGTCGGCGGAAGGCCAGTCGGCGCGCCGGGTGCCAACATAGGTCAGGACTGCCCGGCGAGCCGATTCGTCGGGAATTTCTTCTTTGGTGACCGGGTGAATCTTCGTGGTGGCGCCGTCCCACGTGGTACGCGCGTTCCCGTGTTCGTCGACGGCCGGTTCTACCCTGTCATACGCCAGGAGTGCATCACGGTGCTCGATGTTGTGGAAGCGCTTGATGACGGGTTCGGGTGGAATCGTAGATGCGCCCCATGTACGGAAATACCACTGGAGATAACCGATCCACAGGACGAGATCGGTGATGGCCGCAGCGCGGGGATTGAGTTCGATTCCCTTCAACTGGTGCGGGTCAACGGTGAAGCCCGTTTCGTGCAGTGCCTGCTGGCTTTCCCCGAGGCTTTCGAGCGCATCGTTAACCTCGGCTTCGAGACGCTTGAGGTGTTCCAAGGTTACATACAAGAAATTGCCGGAGCCGCACGCCGGATCGAGAACCTCGATTGAACACAGACGCTTGCGGAAATCAGCAAGGACTGAGATGGCGTCAGCGGTTTTTCCGGCGCGCTCCAGCGTGAGCGCGGCAGCCTGCACGTCGGCCCAGTCCTGGCGGAGAGGCTCGACGATGGTCGGGATGACGAGTCGTTCAACGTAGGCGCGTGGGGTGTAGTGAGCACCAAGGGAATGGCGCTCTCGGGGATCGAGGGCCCGCTCCAGCAGCGTGCCGAAGATGGCCGGTTCCACGTCCTTCCATTCGGCACCGGCCGCAAGGCAGAGAATATCGAACTGAGCCCGGTTCAGCGGGAGGGCCTCGGTCGATTCGAAGAGGCCGCCATTGAAGCGAAGCACGTGCTCGCGAAGAATGGGGGAGAAGCCGCCACTATCCATGGTTCGCCAGAGCGATTCGACCATCGGCTTGAAATTGGAAAGATCCTGTCGAAGGCTTTCGAGCAGCTTGGAAAAGCTCTCGCGCGGAAGAAGGTGGATGTCTTCGGCGAAGAAGGTGAAGATGCAGCGCATCAGAAAAGGCGTGACTGCTTCGGCGGGGTGATCTTGTTCTAGCGAGCGGGCGAGGTTGGCAAGATGCCAGGCAACATCGCGCGTGACGCGGGCGGAGATACGGCTGGGGTCAAGCGTAAAAGGGTCGGTCCAAATGGCGCGGAGGCGGTCACGGACGAGCGGGATTTCCAGCTGCTCAAGCAGAATGCGATGAGTGAGGGAATCAGGGAACGGGACGTAAGCTTTGCCCGTGCCGGAGAAGTCAGCGAAAAGCTCGATGGAATATCCGACATCCACGACGATCAGGAAGGGCGGCCAGCCGTCGGCAGCGGGGAGTGCCTTAGCGTATTGCTCGGCCTGGTTGCGGGCGCGGAGCATGGCCTGATCCCAGCCGGCGGTCCCGCGGATGGCAGTTCCGCGGCGGTGCGGCATCTCAAAAAGGAGCGAGGGTTCGGGAGCTTGGCTGCCCTGTTTTGCTTCGAGCACGAAGCAGTCTTTCTTGTAGAGATCGACGAAGCCCGTGCTGGAGAGGCCTGTCGGGTGGCGGAACGTAACGGGATACTCAAAGACGTAGTGGTTCTGAGCGGCGTCCGCCACGGCGGGTTTGGGTCGCGGGACTTCCAGGTAGTCGCAGAGTTCGGAAAGGAAGAGAGCGTAATTCGCACGCTCCGCAGCGGCCGAGTTGTGCCACCTGTCGATAAATGGATGTGTGGACATTAGAAAGAGGCGCGGCTCTTCTATTCAAAGAGAGTGTAGCTGACTGACCGGCGTAAGTGCACAGCGCACCGGTACATCCCGTCTGCGAGGACTCTCTAAAAGCGTGAAAACCCGCGCTTTGGCTACACCGCCGCACGGTCGACCCTGTAATTGAATTAAAGTACACTATACGGTACCATAAAAGCCATAATATATCTCATAGAGGACGTTAAGTATGAAGCAAGCCCAACCTGCGCCAGCGATACCAATTCCGGTCTCCCGCGCCCTCCGGAAGCTCGGCCACGACATTCGTGACGCCCGGCGGCGGCGGCGGGTGCAAGTCGCGATCCTCGCCGAGCGGGCCTCCATCGGCAGGATGACTTTGAACAGGATCGAGAAGGGGGAACCGCGCGTTTCGCTTGGCGCGTACGCGACGGTTCTCTTTGCTTTGGGGATGGTTGATCGACTGGCGGACATAGCCGATCCCAGGCATGATTCGGTCGGGCTTGAGCTTGAGGAAGAGCACCTGCCGGAACGCATCCGGCTGTCGCGCCGGCAGAAGCCCGGCAAGCCGGGAAGCACGGGGGCGGAGTGATGGACAAGGAAACTCTCGTATACGTGGACTTGCGAGGCACGCCCCATCTCGTCGGCCGCTTGTGGGCGCGCATGCGCAAGGAAAGGGAGAACGCCACCTTTGAATACGACAAGACCTGGCTCGCTCATCCTGAGCGTTTCTCTCTCGAACCGGCCCTGAAGCTAGGGCCTGGTCCTTTTCACACACCGTCCGACAAGCCGCTTTTCGGCGCCATCGGCGATTCCGCCCCTGATCGATGGGGGCGTGTCTTGATGCGACGAGCCGAGCGTCGGCGCGCCGAACGCGAGGCACAGACGCCCCGCACGGTGAAAGAAATCGACTACCTGCTGATGGTGGACGACGAGGCGCGTCAGGGAGCACTGCGTTTTGCCGAGCGGGAAGGGGGGCCGTTTCTGGCCGAGCAGGCGACGACAAAGATCCCGCCGCTGATAGAGCTGCCACGACTGCTGTCTGCAGCCGAACACGTCGTGAGCGATACGGACAGCGACGAGGACCTGCGCCTGTTATTGGCACCCGGCTCATCGCTCGGCGGCGCCCGCCCGAAGGCCTCGGTCCGGGACCGCGACGGCCACCTGCTGATTGCCAAGTTTCCGAACAAGGGAGACGAGGTGAATACCGTTTTGTGGGAGGCCGTGGCGCTGACACTCGCGGAGAAGGCCGGTATCACGGTGCCCGCATGGCGACTCGAAACTGTTGCCGACAAGCCCGTACTCTTGCTCCGCCGATTTGATCGGGATGGGGCGACGCGATTGCCGTTCCTGTCCGCGATGAGCATGCTCGACGCCAAAGACCGTGAAACGCGCAGCTATCTGGAATTCGTCGATATCCTTCGCCAGCATGGCGCAGAACCGAAAGAGGACATGCACGCCTTGTGGCGGCGGATTGTGTTCAGCATCCTGATTTCAAATACGGACGACCATCTTCGCAATCACGGTTTTCTGTGGGCCGGCCCGGCCGGCTGGCGGCTGTCCCCGGCGTACGACCTCAATCCCGTGCCAGTCGATATCAAGCCCCGAATTCTGACCACCGCTATCGATCTTGAAGACGGCACCGCTTCGCTGAAACTGGCGCTCCAGGTCGCCAGCTATTTCGAATTGAATGAGAACGAGGCCCATCACATCGCAGCGGAGGTTGGGGACGCGGTTGCCCAATGGCGTCTGGTGGCGAAGAAGCTCGGCCTTACCTCAGCTGAGAGCGATCGCATGGCTTCGGCTTTCGATTATGAAGATTTGAAGGCCGCGCAGGCCGGCAAATGAGAAAGATCACATCATGAAGGTCACGCGGAATATGCTGGAGAGGATTTCGATTTAACATGGCCACTTCGCTGCCGTTCATGACGAGCTACGATCCGCCCGGCACGAGTGAGGGCACTCTCGATCCGTTGGGGCTGTATCAGATTGCGGATCAGTTGGCGGTGCAACTGGTGCCCGCAGTGCGAGAGCGAATGCAGCGGATTCGGTTTTTCACTGCGATGGCGGTTGGCGCCTCGGTAACTGAGGGTCTGGAAGACAATCCAAGTCAGAGGGACGCCTCACCCTACCTCGTCTGGGAGTGGCTGGTTGTCGAGGCGTTGATGCGAAAAATGCGGGACGATTCATCGATCTGGGGTGTGCCGGGAACCCTCGTGGCGCGGCGTGCTCTCGACCAGTACGGCTATCTCGACGCACGGAGCTATCTAAAGACCCCGCGGATCTTCGGATTTCACGGTGTTTACAAACGGCTCGCTATCCACCTGGGACTGGTGGACGTTCATCTGGGACCTGGACCGAATGCGGATGGCCTGGTGGACGCCTGGGCGCGCGGTCTAGGACTTACAGGGATCCAGGATGCCAAGCCGTTGTTGTCCCGCTGGTCGACGGCAGTCCGCCGCAGCCTCGGTGAGAAGTCCCCGCATACAAGGCCCGGCTGGGCAGACGACGCGTGGTCCGAACTGGCGGTAGCATTCGCCCCATCCACGGCCAAGGCGCGCGAGAAACGCTATCTGCGCAATCTTCTCCTGGCCACCGACGGGCGTCGGCTGGGAGCCTTGCCCGCAATCTGGCAACTTCAAGCCGAGTCCGATGACGGTTTTCGGGAGGAGGTTTTGCACGATCGGCTTCAGGAAAAGGATATAGGCTACCAGCCCCTTCTTGATGCCATCCGGACCTATGAGGCGTTCGCTCGCAGCCTCCAAGATGCATTCGACCTTCTTAAGAGTGAGGCGGCACGGTTGGATGCGCACGGGTTCGATGTGTCGTTGATAGCCCGCGATGTGGACTTCAGAAAAAGCGTGGACGGTCTGCACGAGCGTTTTGAAGCTGCGCACCGTGCCCTCGGGGAAGTGAACATCGCCAGTGTCTCGCTTCAAAACATCTTTGACCAGAGATTCAGCCTCTTCGCTGAGCCGATGGATGCCGGTATCTGCGCACGCGCCCTCTGCTCTCACCACGAAAGCGTCCAGCGGTCCAAATCGGCCGATGGAAAACGGCCCTGGTTCGACCGCATCGGTCAGGATCGCATATACGTCCGGCATCAATATCGCGAACAGCGGCGCGACATCATGCCTGATCGGTACGTGCATAACTACAGGGGTGAGCCAATCCGTCGCTTCTACGTCGACCTGTCATGAGCAAGCGCCGGAATTCATCCAGCAACGGAGCGATGCTCGAGTTATGGCGTCCGCCTCAGGGTGCGGGCGAGCCTGTTGGGTGCCTTGCAACGACCTATACTTTCACACCCGGGCTCTTCGACGAACAGTGCCTGGCCCGATTTCTGGAAATTGAGTCGGAGCCAAATCGCGAAGACCTGGCATTCCTGATCGAACGCGAGAGTCGGCTCGGGGGTGTCTATGCGGGCGTGCTGGTCGACCATACACAAGCAGGCGTGGAGCACTCATTACGGTGGGATGTTTTACCGGTGCGCCTCCGGGCCGGCAAGCAACACGCGAAACTCAGCCTGCTCGCCTGGAGCCGTCACCTCCGAATCATCCTGGCGTCGGCCAACCTTTCCGAGCCGGGCTATCGATCTAACTACGAGGTTGCCGCAGCGGTTGATCTGACCCCCACCGATGCAAACGCAGAAATGCTTGGAGATGCTATTGCGTTTCTGCGACGGCTTATCATGCTCGTGCCGGGAGCGTCGCAACACCCGCCCGAGGTTGGTCGGGCCGAGGCATTCCTGAGCCACGTGGAGCGACAGGCCCGGGGATGGAAACAGAACCGACCAGGAGGAACGAGGCAACAGCTGGTCTTCACGCTCCCCGATGCCGGGAAGGACAATCCCGCCCGCAGCAGTCTGGAGGATACAATCGAGGCTTGCCGGCGTCGCGGGGGATCGCCTCGCGAAGCATGGATAGCATCGTGAGTTTTCGGCAAGGCTGCGTACGGGCGGTCGCTTTTCTACGGGAATAGGTTCACCCCAGAATTCGGCGAACCGAGGTGCGCCCGATTTGCAGTCGGCGGGCGATCTCGGATTTGCTG
>JBEKBK010000415.1:0-7896 GCA_050015435.1 Bryobacteraceae bacterium | reverse complement strand
ATGCGGGCTGTATTTCGTATCCCGAACAAATGGGTTATGTCCTACGGTGATTGTCCGGTGGCGCGGCTGTTATATGAGGGCTGGTGCAACATTCAGGAGTTGCCTGTCCAGAGCCAGCACACGCACAAGCAACGGATGGATTTGGTGATTACGCGGAAATGACCCTTTCTCTCATCGTCGGCTTACTCGCAATCGCCCTGGCGGCGTTTACGTGCGGCTGGTTGGTCGGGGGATGGGTTCAGAGGGATTGAGAGGAAGGACAATGACACAAAAACACTACGAAAACATCGTCAACCGAATCATCGGCAAAGGCATCCGCAAGTTTCATTTCGATTTGGAATCCGGGAAAGTGTACGAAGCGTTTAGCGGGAGAGAAATCACGCAAAAGAATTCCAGGTGAACAGCCCACGACACGGGCTATACAGTATTCCGTTGTCCGACGTGATAGCGTATGCGCGGGCGCACCGGAATGACTTTGTGCCGATCTTTGAAGGCAGTAAGATTGTGAAACACAGGGAGAAAACACAATATGAAGAAATCATCACATTTGAAGAGGAACGTTATGACACAAACGGAAACAACCGCACTGGCGAAAAAAGCAGTTGCGCTGCAAAAGCGACTGATCAAGGCGTGGGAAGACGGCGATCAAAGCCGCTTCGATAAGCTCGCCTTCGCCGCCGACCCTAAAGTCCTCACAGTAGCCAAGGCGCTCATGTCCGCTTCTGAGAAAATCAACGTTGAGGAACTCTTCTGTCCAAAAGATTAGGATTCGGGCGGTGCACAAATAGACCGCGCCTAAAGCCGCTGCGGGGGCCGCGCGGCGGCTTTGGGAGTAAGTCTTGCTCAAGAAAGTGAAGTCATGCGTTAGTATGCGATACCGCGCCTAAACATGCCCGTCCGCATGGCGTTTGCGCAGCGGGTGAGCGGTTCGGAGCAAGATTACAATGTAACCTTGCCCCGGCATTTCGGAAACTGCCCACCGCCCCGGACTTTTCCGTACTCGCCCGTTCGCAATAGCATCTGACCGCTACAAGTGGCACACTATGGAGCATCCGCGCGGACACCCGTTTTCGGAGTGACCTTCGGATAGTCCGGTTCGCGACGGAATCGGTGGCTTTTCTTGGAGCTTTAGTTTCGCCATACTACTTCTCCGCTAACGCATACAGCCCGCGTCCGATTCGCGCCACGAACCCGTCCATCCGGCGTATCGCCCCTTTAACCGCGTCCACCGTGATTCCTACCTTCTCCGCGATTGCCGCGCGACTCAACTGATGCCGCCGAATCCGTCGCGGCATCGCTATCTGCCTCGGTAGTATCTTGGTGTTTCGGCTCTTTCAAATGCAACCCAGTTTTGTCGTACACCAACAGTCCGCCCATGTTTGCCTTATCCATAAAGTTGCGAACTGTCGAACGCCTGACCCCGTGTTCTTTCACGGCTAACTGTTCAAATTTGCTTTTGGAAAGACCAGGGTTCTGTTTCACCAGACCAAGCAATCTTTCATCGCCGGTCGCGGTCGCCCGTACCGGAACACCGTCTTCCATCTTGTAGACAATGGTCGTGCCGTTCGCTAATCGGGACTTTATCGGGATGACTTCCATAAAGTTGATCTTGCACGCTTCGATGTTGGCGTTGATTTTGATGAGATTGTCTACCGCGCCTTCCATTGCGCCTGCGCCCCGTGAGTTATTCTTTCCGTACTTGTCGGTGTGGTGAATGACGATCACCGTTGCTCCCAGAATCGTCAGGCCACTCAGGTATTTGAACACCGCGCTCATTTTTGCGTTGTCGTTTTCGTCACACGTGGAGAAGGTTGCCAGGGTATCATACACGACAACCGGGTTTTTCAATTGCTTCAGTATGTCGCGCAATAGTTCCGAATCGAAACCGGGCGGCTCCATGTACTCACCCACGGCGTTTTTGTTCCACCGGCCCCAGTAAAGCAGGGAGGGCGGCATGGCATTCGCCCCACCGAATCTTTCGACTCTTAGACGCGCCCCATGAAGGGGGTTATCCCTGTCGAGGTACAGTACATCATTGCCCGCCCGTGCCATCTCCACGCACCATTTGAAAACCAGCGTGCTCTTCCCGTGCCCCGGCATTCCGGTGATCAGGTGGAGTTCGTTTTTGACGATCAGTCCGTCTATCAAGAACACGGGCTCGACACAGGGGAACGATTGAAGTGTCTGCGTTTTCAAGAGTTCAAGCGTCTGCTTTGCGCTGGCTTTGGCGGAATCATCGTCCGGACCCGTGCTTGGTATCTGCTGGCTCCCTGCCGAGCCCTTGTACGTCGTCTGGGTACCAGCAACGGCATGTTCTATCGTCCGCCTGCGATAGTCGGCCCGTTCCCACTTCTCACGGTAGAGCCCAGACTGACGAAACAAGGCGTCGATCCTGGATTCGTCATTGTCTGTCCAAAAAGCCAGATGACAGCACAATGCTTGATCCGCCTCCGACTGCGAATCGTACCCGGAAAAGTCACCCTTCCACAGAGCGTCGAATTGTGGACCATTGGAAGCTGAAGAGGCACGACGGATGATGTCATGATCGGTGACCTTCCGTGACGCTGAACTCGGTGCGGCTTTTGGACGAATGGGTTCCGGAGGAAACAACGAGGCATGAATCCCCGCTAATTCTTCGGTGCGCTCCGCGCTAAGATTCGGGGTTCCTTCCAGATGCCTGCCCGTCATCGTGAAGTAGCGGCCAGAATCGTACATCTCGATTTGTCCGCTCCTGCGGCGACCGGGTGGCAACGAGCCCTTCACAATAATATGGATGCCGGTTCCGGATGGCGACACTTCGGTATAGGAATCCAGGTGAGCGACTATCTCCTGCGCCCATCCTTGAATTTCACCGCTCTCCGGGTCGCGGCACTCGTCTAGGTCTATTCCGGTGTACGGCGCTGTAAATTGAAACCCGATCCCATCGAACTTCCCTGATTCAAAGGCGCAAACACAGGATGGGTACATCGTCCAGGTAGAAGGGTCGTCCGCCTTGGCTTTGTTACCATTCGTTTGATACGGAACCTTCGTGGGTTTGGGTCGATTAGGAACGGGTTCTATCCTGTACATTACCCAGTTAGGCAGGGTCTTCAGTTCATCTGGAATATTGACAAATGACTCACTTATGCTACTATAAATACTATTCGATAACACTTTCCTTTCCCGAGCCGATCATCACACTTTAGAAACTGTCTGATCGGCTCTTGTTGTTTTCCTCTTACACTCTTTCCATCTCTTCAGTCTTCGCGACACTCGCAATTGCGGTGTCAGCAATGAAGTACCGCCCGCCAACTTTGTAGTGCGGCAACCGACCGACGCGAATCCAATACAATACGGTCTGTGATTTGACCCCCAGCAGTTCGGCGACCTGATTGGGGGTGCGAAGTTCGATGTCGAATAACTGATTCCTCAAGATTCCTTCCCTCCTTTAACAACTATCTATACATCGAAAACTTTAACGAAAACAAACAGAGGGTAAGTACTCAACCCTAAAGAACACTATAGGGTGTCGTATATCTCCATTCTTGAGTTCGCCGTTCGCCGAGGTTCGCCAAAGGACGGCGGCGAAGCAGTTTGAGTTCGCCGCCCTAGAAAACCACATGGCGGCGAACCCCCCTTTGGAATCCCCCCAAACCAGGAACAGAATGTTATATCTGTTTCCTGGGTTGTGTCTCCGGGGCTCACGCCCCTACGACACACCCCTTGTGCAAGCAAGAATCTTACCCGTGTTGCCGCGCGATTTGTCAGGACACCGTTGTACAGTCCTCGATGCGTCCTGGAGTGTCCTATTGCGTCCCGTGGCTATTCTAGACAGGCAGAAGGTCGGCCCCGGTTCAGTCCGAGCCGGTCGCCATGCCGCAGATTGCCTGATCGTCCGCAGGATATCCGCCCAACTGCTGGTGTGGCGGGATTCGTCGGGGTTCGGGTCGTGAACTCCAACGGGTGATAAATACATCAGATGAGATCACACGATGTCGTGAACCTCACCAATGGAGTCCCAATGAAAAAAACCATCACCCAGTCAATTGTTCTGCGGTTCTACGACGCCAACACCATCGACCGGCTGGACAACGCCTCGCACAGTTTGAACCTGAGCCGTTCCGCCTACCTTCGCCGTTGCGTTGTTCGCGGCCTGGAGCACACTGAAGCCCACGAACTGCCCCTGCTGGAACACCGCGCGATCAGAAAAGCCCTGGCTACGTAGGAGACATACAAATGAGAAACACCCTTGTCCAACTTGCCCAAAACACAAATCTTTTGCCCGAAGAAGAAAGGAAAGCGATCCTCTCCGGGCACACGCGGCCATTGGCGGACCTGATCCAACATCTGGTTATCGGTTCGATGGATGTAAACGCGGTCGCCGCGAACGATAAAACAACCACATGGCCTGAGCGCCGGATCGCCCGCCAACTTTTGATTAACACGTTTCTGGCGGCGCTCTTACTTGAGAGAACCTTGGAGCCAGAGCAGGAACGCGACGCAACCACAGCGCCGAAGGAAGAGCGATCATGACCAGCCAACACGACATGACCCCAGAGGAGGAAGACCTCATTCGGCGGTGCTGCTCGTGGCTGGACGACGAGACCATCGACCTTTGCAGAATCACCGCATCGGAAGCCGCCGATCAAATCACGGAGCCCGAAATCGCCGAAGAACTGCTGGCGGAAACTCTCATCGGAATCATCGTCCGGAATCGGCGAACAACTCGGGCAGCAGAGCAGAGGAAATAGCATGATGACAAGCGGCGGTGCCTTTGAAAACACTAGAAATGATTTGTTCACCGAATATCCGGTCGCTGAGTTGATACATTTCACCGTCGCGCTGCCTGAAGAGGTTGTAGCGGAGATTTCCAATGCGTTAGAGGGTTTTCGAATCGTCCGGGGTGTCGAGGACTTCATCACTCTGGCGATTGAATTCACGCTGGCCGATATACGCCACAATGATGCTGCCGTTCTCGATTCTCTGTGCATGGCCGACCGAAGTGGAATTGCGGAACGTCCAGGCAGCGACGAAGACATTTGACTACTGGAGAAAACGATAATTTTCCGCGCCCTACAAAATCCGCAGCGCCGCCCCGTCCGACCGACCGGCAAACCCATCCGGACAGCCAGGAAGTGGGGGAATCCGTTGCCCAGGCCGTGGTCGCTGGTGTCGTTTAGGACTTTCATTTCTGGGCACATGAAGACAAGGTGATTTGGTCACATTTTGATCGGACGACCGAGAACTGCGTTTTAACCCGACGCTGTGCGCTGTCTAAAAGTCTGGTCCAACAAATCTCGTTCCGATCACGCCCCGAGACGGAACGCATGTCCAGCCGGGTAACGAAGCGTCTCGCACGGGACGGGACGGGTCTCTAGCGCAAGAACCGCACGGCACGCCACCGCCTCACGCGACTCGGAGACGCCTCCAAAGTGGGACAATCTGAAGGCGGCGCTGTCCCTTCACTCGAACTACAAGTTTTGCAGCGGTCCAGCCACCGACAGCGGCAGGGATCGACTACAGAAACCGTACTGCTACTGGAACCAGGGTCCAAATCACTCGTTTTGACTTTTCCCCGACACACTGACCGCTAACTACTGCTTAAGATCTTGAGCACTCGTGAAGATGGGCTCGGCAACCAGATCCATTACAAATACAACACAGACACAAGCAGTAATGTCCCGAGCCGAGGGGCGTGTACAGTATCCAGCGGTTCCCCGTGCCTGCCTTCATAGATCGCTTGAAGCAAATCACAGGTGATTTTGTGCCGGTAGCCGGGGCAGCAGGGCGTATCCGGCTCCGCAATGCTCCACGCGCATCGGCACAATTAAAAACAACGAACGCTTACACACCTCCGCTTCGACGGATTCCATCTCTTCAAGCCATTTGTCCATTGAAAACTGGTGTTTTGCGTCTTTTTCGTGGGCACGTAGCGGCATCTTGCTGATATTACGGGTCTATTCGGATCGGACATGGTAAAATACCGTCATGTCTGAAGGCCGCGACGCTCTGCACCCACATGGGGCCGTTCACTTCTTCAGCGACCATCCCAAACTCGGAGGACTCCTTGCGCTTCTAGCCTTTGGTACGGCGTTCTCTCAGAAACTCAGCACAAGTGGAGTTTGGCTCTGTATGGGATTCGCGTCCTTGATGCTTGTGCTTTGGATCCACGAACTGTCGGCAAAGCGAAAGTCTGTTTTGATTACTTTGTATGCATTACCTCTGGTCGGCACGATCTTACTTTATGGGTGGTGGCTCACCTCTCCGCCCCTACTGCCTGTGGTCTTTAGATTACCGCAGACGTTAGGTTGGTACGAGCGCCTTTACATCAGATCGCAAATGACTGGATTTAATCAATACCTGCGCGACCTCGGGTTCGATCTTCCAGGTACTTTGCCGAGTGTCGGATTAGGTGAATTACCAGTAGTGCCAGGAACCCCACAGGGGGCTAGGCGCGGCGTGGCTGTCGCTGCTGGCAATCCAGCCGAGTACTCATGGGTAATAATATTAGGTCCTGATAGCGCACTTGACGCAGTTATGATTACGAACGGCTATTGTGGGCAGATCTTTTTCAAGCTACTTGATGTTTTAAGTGGTAGACCGGATATGGTAGGAAGGGAAGTCGCGCGTGCGACCATTTGCAACTATTTGACCTATAGTTATCTTGATTATTTAGGAAATGAGCGCAATACTCCGTGGGTGGCCGCTATGTGGGATATACGCCAATACTACGGTAGGGAATTCATGGATCGAAGTCTCGTGTATTCGTATCGTCTGTTTGACGATGTGGAAGACGCGTCGTTCAAGGCAACTGGGGATGCAGAATTCAATAACTACTTCGGCAGAAAAGTCATGCGCGGTATTTCGCAAATGGATTTAACTGAACAAACAGAGATGGCCGTGACTCGGATTTTAGAGGCTCATGGTATTCACCTGACTTCTTCTTCAGTGGTGGCGCAGTGATTAACGTTAGCCCACGAACGGGACCTCGGACTGATGCCGAGTGTTTCTATTCCGCGCGGGCACATTTGACGGTTTGGGATCACATGGAGGCGTCTGAAATCCTGGACTTTGAAATAATCGGCGGGAGCCGCCCTTTTCATGGTCACGGGACAAATGTGTCCATGACTTCGGAGGCAGACGCCCGCGCGTGGTTCGGGTAGTCCGATGCCCAACAGCAGCTATTTCTTCTCTTCGAGTAGTTTCGTTAAAATGTAAACATGCTGGAGGTAGTGATGCATAAATGTAATCGCGTCATCAGCGTCTTGTGCCGTGATACTTGCATCAATATCTGAATAATCACCGTGCGCCCCCTCATTCCCCAGAAGCCGGATACGATGAGCCATCTGCTTGAGTGGTTCGGTGATGAGTTGCTTTGCAGCAAGATTATCTATTTGTTGCTTTAGGCTCTTCCCTTCCGCCTTTTCCCTGTTACAACTTACTTGAAGCGCACGCCGACACATCACCACCGTCGCGCAGAGAGCATTTACGAATCGGCACCTTAATGCTTCCCTGAAATCCTCAGCGATGCTTTCTGGAATGTGCTCCGAGACGTTATCGTTCGGCGTTCCGAGAGGATAATGCTTTTCATAGAGTGCATCTCGACCAAAGGAACGAACCATGGCCAAGATATAGGAGTTGCACGCTATACATTGGGCAATGCCAATCATGCGAATAGTGTGATCTAGCAAAGTTTCAATGTGCGGTGCAACGACCGTGCTGAAGGCGGACTTGGCATGGCAATAAGGGCATACTCCGGTGAGAGTGAATGACCTCCCGTGCAGAGATGATGACAGTTGCAGTTGACTTATGCACAGCGGTTGAACCGCATCGCCCCGCCTGACTGAGAACCCCATTTGGGGACCCCGAAAAACCTGCGATAAAACAGAAGAGCCGCGAAGGGCGAACTTCGCGAGC
>JBEKBK010000414.1:0-7905 GCA_050015435.1 Bryobacteraceae bacterium | reverse complement strand
AGATAAAACAACGACTGCGAGCCGCCAAGGCCCGTTCGGTACTCACCCTGGAACACCACCTCGCTGAAGCTCTCGCTTCAGTTACTCCGCAGAATCTTCAGGCCTGCTTTACCCACTGCGGTTATGGTCTACGTTAGATATGACAATGCTCTAATTGTCGGAGGCTCTCTCCACGTGCTCGATCACCAGAAACTCGACGGGCGCCTTTTGGGCTTCTAATCTAAGCCCGAGCTGCTCCTGGACGGCCGTAAAGATCGAAGGGGCATCTTGAGCTGTCGAAGGGTCCGAAAGCCGGTCGGGCGGCGCAAAGTTCAGCTTGAAGTCGTAGCTGCCGGTGAGTTCGGTTTTGTCTACCACGACGCGTCCGACGACGACCAATGTTGACAGGGCGAACGCGAAATCGGGCATGGACTCATTTTCAAAAATCATCCGCCCGCTGCTTTGCTCGTTCCCCCTCGCGCGAGAGAGGGTCCACGGAAGGTCCTCCTTGCTCATCTGGAGCTTCGGCCCGCGCTTATCCCCGCGCTTATCAATGACGAGCGCATAGACAGACTGCTCTCTCATCTCGCGGCGAATGCCTAACCTGAATCGGTCCGCCAGCAGGGCCTGAAGCATTGGTAACATGTCTCTCCGGGTTACTGGGTGGTCGGCTCTTGCCTGAACGTCGTACTTTTCATAAATGGCGGGGTCGAGTGGGGAAACCTGCTGCGGCGTAATGCCATATGCCGTCACTATAAGTTGCCCAAGAGACGTGTTGGTCGCGGTAAATCTCTCACCCGCCCGGCGAGAATTCGACCGAAGCACGGCCTCCTGCGGTCCGATTCATCCTGACCGACGCCACCTCGAATGATGATAAAGATTGGCCTAGAACGCCGGTGGTCGTTAAGGCGATCAGGCTCACGATCGGAATTACTTGGACCATCGTCCGGACTGACGAATGATCTCGCCGATGCGTGCAGGCCTAACCTACGGCATTCAACAGGCTCTTTGTGAGCTGGCCTTCGGTTTGCAGGGTGTCCGCATTTGCCGCGAAGTCTTGCCGTGCTTGTATCAGGGACACCATTTCCGTGCTGAGGTCCACCGTGTCGCCTGTTCCTGAGAAACCGGACTTTGCCAACCTCGAAGCGGTTTGGTTGACTTGATTTGTAGCCTGAGTCATTCCCGCGAGAGGTACGCTGAAGTCGATCACGAGGATCTTATCGGCACGGCCTCCAGATAATTTAACCTTCTTGGTCGTTCCGGGCCACCGAAACGAACTGAACGTTAAGGCCGCAATGGTCGAAAGCAAATCGCCCTCGTTCCTCTCCGTTCGATACGTCCACCAGCGCGACCTCATTCCGATCCCCCAGGCAAAACACGTAAAGATCGGAATCGGCCTGCTCCACATCGTGCAGCCAGCGGCTGTTGACGCTCCACCATTTGCCAACGCTACCGTCCGGTTCAAGCCGCATCAGGCGTCCGCTGCAGCTATCCGAAAAATAGATGTCACGGCCGTTGTGCGCGACGCGTACGCCGTGACAGCCCACGTACCCGCGGGCCAGAAGCGAATACCGTCCGTCTTCGTCCACGTGGCCAATATCTCCTTGAGCCAGCGTCGAAATGTAACAGCCCCCGTTCCCTTCCGGGTACGCGCAGTTGAGATGGCCCAGTTGGATCTCATTGTGAATGTAGTGCCGGGATACGGACATCGCCGGAGTCAGTTCGTAGTTCACACCGTAGATGTCGGCCGGCAACCGCCAGCGCCTGATCACTTTCCGGGTTCGTAGATCCACCCACATGACGGCGTCTGAGCCGGAACTCGAAACCAAACAAATGTCGTCACTCACCGGGAAGACTGTGTGAAGCCCGCTGAACCAGTTGTCATCGATCCGCCAGGGGCTGCCCGGCCTCAAGTCCAGGCTCTCGAGCGGCGCATCGTTTGTCGGAAGCACCACCAGGAAATTCTCGAAACACAACACCAAGCGTGCGCCCACAACGGTAGCGTGCTGGACTTTGAAGGCGCTCTCGACCGACCGCACGGCCATCAAGTTCACCTCGTCCGCGTCGACCGCCAAATCCAAAAGGCTGAGACCGCCGCTGTAAAGATGAGTGGGAGGCGGAGGTAGCTCTTCAAATGGCGGCAGATTCAGCAGACGCTTCGGGTCCGAATAGCGCCGGATCATATCCCTGCGCGTGCACCTGGACCAGTCCCAGGTCCGGCTGGTATGTGTCAGAGCAATGCGAAACCTACCGCTCTTGCGACGGCGGCTTCGACTGCGGGTTGCTTGCGCCGGTCCAACGGCAGGAATGGGGCGCGGTTCGGACTCAACCAGATCGGGGATACGGCTCGCGGCCGTTCGGAACGTCCGGATGGACCGCACCGTCGCGCGTGAAGGCCGGTTTCCTTCGGCGGTATTGCGCACCACCAGCCAGCCGCCATTGGCGCTACTGAAATGCCGCAACGGCAGCTTCAGGACCGCAGAGCCGTCTCCTGGGGTGCAATCCACTTGCGTACCAACATAGTTCTGAAAATCAGAGGAGACACAGCCGACGCCGATTCGCCCCGCGTGCACTTCCGCTTCCACACGGACCAGCAGAACCTCTCCATGCGCACCGGAAGCGCTAGGCCGGCGGTATGGAAAGGCGATGGCATAGGCCCATTGGTCAGGTGGCGTCGTGACATCGATCGGCCCGGATCCTGATACGAGGCTCTCATTGTGGCGCACTACGTCACATAGCGCGAATGCACCGGGAATCAGCTCTTCCCGAGGCGTCAGACTGACTGCCAGATTCATTTCTCTGGTCATTTCAAGCTTATGACGAAAGCTTGTGGCTTGAGGATTAGTGGCTATTAAGAGCTATGCTCCATGGCCATTATACACGAAACGTTTCAGGATATCGAAGGAGTTCTGCGAAAACGATTAAATTTAAGCTCAAGGCGGCCTGTATCCTCGCTAAGGAGCCCTTTACCGTGAGAGCTGCCCCTCGGGTGCTCGCAATCGCCCGAGCATCTGCCGCGCTTCCTGGAAATCCGGTCTGATCCGAAGTGCCGCTTCAAAATGGCTGGCCGCCTGAGGCGATCCCCCACGGACTTGCGATAGGGCTAGCCCCAGATTGTAGTGCGCTTCCGCGGATCCCGGTTTGAACTGCAGAGCCCCTTCGAAATGCTGGATGGCCTCCGGCAATGTTCCCGGGTTCCGTGAGAGGACGAGTCCCAGATAGTATTGGGTGTCAAAGTCCGGACTGATCCGCAGCGCAGTTTCCAGGTGGGCGATCGACTCCGGCAGTCGTTCAGGGACATAGGACAAAGCGACCCCGAGATTGTAGTTCATTTCCGCGGAGCCAGGATTCGACCGCACCGCAGCCTCGAGATGTTTAATCGCCTTCGGCAAGCCGCCCGGCGTTCGGAGCAGGGCCGCCGCCAGGTTATTGTGCGCTTCCGCGTAGTCGGGCGAGATTTGGAGCGCCCGCTCTAAGTGGGGAATCGCTTCCGGCATTCGATCGGGGATCTTCGACAAGGCGAGTCCCAGGTTGTTCTGCGCCTTGTCATAGTCGGGTTTGATTCGCACCGCGGCCTCAAAATGGCCAATCGCGTCCTGCAATCGCTCCGGGTAATCGAGCAGATAGACGCCCAGCGAAGTGTGCGCCAAATAGTTTCCTTCAGTCACGTTGAGGGCATGCTCGAAAAGAGTCTGGCTGTTCTGCCAGTACTGAAGTTGAACCATGGTCAGCGCCAGTATTGCCAGGCACGCCGTAGCCGCCAATGCAACTATCTTCCGCTTCGATTGGGGCCACCGGGCGAGCGCATCCGACGCGCCCCAGGCTAACATCATCGCCAGGCCAGCCATAGGAATGTACATGTACCGGTCTGCGCGCGCCTGATCTCCCACTTGTACGAGTCCGATTACGGGGACTAACGTGCCGAGGTACCAAAGCCATCCCACCGTCAGGTAGGGATAATCTCGGAACCAGCGAAGAACGAGCGCCGAAATGCCCAAAATCGCAAGCGCGGATAACGCGACCTCCCATACGGGAAGACTCGCTGGATAGGGGTAAAATACAGCCAGCCCGGTGGGCCAGAAAGTCTTGATCAGGTAGGTGACGTACGAGACGAGCACGTTCTCAGTGCGCAATCCGATGGGAAAGGTGGTGAGCGCCTTGACTGCGCCGCCGTGCTTTTGAACAAAATATGTGACCACGGCGGCCGCGGCCGAAAGCAGAAAAAATGGAACCTTTTCCAAAAGAGCCTGGGACCAAGGGATGGGGGTGATTCGGGGCTCGCGATCGCTCACTTTCAAAGGCATGAGCGAGAGTCGTCGCAGCGGCCAAACATCCAACAGGAACAAGACGAACGGCAGTGTGACCACCATCGGTTTGGCCATAAGCCCAAGGCAGAATGCCACGAGCACGATCGCGTAGCGGCTTGCGGCCGGACGCTCTGCATAACGGACATATGCCCACAGCGCCAGAAACCAAAAAAACGCACTCAGAACGTCTTTTCGCTCGGCGATCCAGGCGACGGATTCAACGTGTAGCGGGTGCCATGCGAAGAGCAAAGCGGCAAATGCACTGGGCCAGCGTGCGCGGGTCGCACGATTCAGAAATGCGAATAGTAGCAGCACCGCCAGCGCATGAAACAGAACATTCGTGAGGTGATGGAACCCGCTTTGCAAGCCCGACAATTGGGCATCCAGAATGTGGGAAAGCCGGGTTAACGGAATCCAGTTCGCGTCCTGCCCTGACGTCAACGCCCACGCGACACTGTCTGTCGTGACGCCGGGGCGCACGTGGACGTTGTCGGAGACATCGCTATTGTCGTCGTAATTGACAAAGGCAAAGTGTTCCACTTGAGCGTATGCGAAGAATGTCGCAACGAAGAGAGCTAAACAAATCCAGAGGTCAGTACGCGACTTCCCCGCAGGCGCCAGTCGTTCATTGGGGTTCGCGCCTTGTTTCCGCGGAGCGTTCGATGGCTTGCGGCGGGCCTTAGGGAGAGTGTCGTTGAGCATGTCTCTCGGCATTATTACGGGCGCAATTGATCACTCACAATAGTCCGCTTGAACTAGTCAGTTAGGACGTATAGTACAACCCGCCGATTCGATGTGGCAGGCACCTCTCGGCCCAGTACTGCGCGCGAGCCGTCATCTGGTACAACTGGCCCTTCTGTACGGTTCACCTAAATAGCGTAGTCGCGGCAACATATACACATCGCCCGACAGCGGGTAACTCGGACTGAGGAGCAAGCGATGCATTTAGACCAAACCAAAGTTGTCGTGGTGATGCCAGCGTATAACGCCGCCAGGACGCTGCACATGACCTATTCGGCTTTGCCACACGAAATGGTCGACCTAGTCATCCTGGTGGATGATGCCAGCTCGGACGAGACTGTAAAGATCGCGCGGGAACTTGGATTGGAGTTATTCGTCCATGACCGTAACTACGGATACGGAGCGAATCAAAAGACTTGCTATCGGGAAGCTTTGCGCGCCGGCGCCGACATCGTCGTGATGTTGCACCCCGATTATCAGTATGACCCTACGTTGCTGCCGGAGATCATCAGGCCGATACAGGGCGGCGAAGCCGACGTTGTCCTGGGCTCTCGTCTCATGGGTCTTCATCCGATGCGCCAGGGGATGCCATGGTGGAAATACTATTCGAATCGCGCTCTCACGATGCTTGAAAACCTCACGTTCGGTCTGCAACTTTCGGAATATCACACGGGTTATCGCGCGTTTCGGCGCGAAGTGCTGGAGTCCGTGAACTTGCAGATGAACTCCGACAAGTTCATTTTCGACCAGGAGATCATGGCGCAGGCCGTCGACCTGAAAGCCCGCATTGCGGAGGTCTCTGTTCCCACGCGTTATTTTGCCGAGGCATCCTCCGCATCGTTCGTGCAAAGTTCAATTTACGGTCTATCGATTTTATCGTTGCTGGCCCGGTACTGGCTGCATCGCGCTGGTTTAGTGCACTACCGGCAGTTCGATAGTTTGAAGCGGCGATATCGAAGCGTAACCCCGGAAGGCTCGGAAGCCAAGGCTAATACGCGTATGTAAATGGCCTGCCGCAGCGAGAACGTGAGCATGACCGCGCTACGCCGCTCGCGCGCGAATAATGAATTGGTAAGCGAAAAGTGTCTTCCGGATCCTAGCGAGCTCGAACGATAATCGCTCCAACACTCGGACAGCGAGAGCGTCTTTCCAGCGTGGCAGCGCCAGCCCGACAGGCACAGCCGAGTGTTTGACTCCCTCAATACGAAATCCGCCCTCGGCCAGCAAATGGCTCCAACCCTGCCAAGTGAAGAAATGCAGGTGAGTGCAGTCAAATAAACCACGACTATCCTGCGGAAAACGGCCGGCGAGGACGCTAAGACGAAAATACAGATGTCCACTATTCGGTAGGGATCCGATCAATACGCCGTCTGGTCTGAGACGGCTCCTGCATTCCTTAAGAATCTTCGAAGGATCACGGAGGTGTTCGAGCACATCCGCGCAGAGGATAAAGTCGAATTGTCCGTCCAACGGCGGCAGGCCCTGCTCCAAATCCGCCCGAACAAAGCGAATATTGGAAGGGGCCAGCGTGGAGGGCACATCATCGACGCCGGTGACATCGAAACCACGTTCGGCCAAGGCCGTGGCAAGGTATCCGCTGGCGCATCCCAGGTCAAGCACCCGTAATCCGCCTCCTCGAACTGGGAACTCAGTCAAAAGCAGTGTGTGACTGCTATAGGGGCTCGACTTGAACTCGTAGCGAAGGGGCGTTGCGTCCAAGGGCGCCCGGTCATGAAGCTGAATTCGGCTTGACGTGTTCGAGGCCACACTAATTTCCTTCGTGCCGCAAAGCCGCCGGACGCGTTCGTTCCAACAACGCCTGTAAGAGGGCTTTGGCTTCCTCAAAACCAGGCTGCATTCGCAACGCCTGCTGCGCGAAATAGATGGCTTGATCGTGCTCGCCGAGACGTACCTGCGCAGCCGCGATCATGTAGTAGGCGATGGCCTGGAACGAGGCGAAACCCGGCTCCGTGGAATGGGCCGACATGAGAGCCAGTGCGTCCTTCGAGGCTGAGACTGCCTCTCTGTTTCGTCCGGCGCTGTAAAGCTGAGTGGATAACAAAAGGTCGGACTGGACCTCCACCACAACCGGACGTTCTTTATCAGTCACCGTTTGCGCCGGAGCCGCGGATTGCGCAGATGACTGACGGGCGATCGCAATGCCTAGGAAGCCGAATACGAGCAAACCCGCAAGCATCTTTGCGGTTAGAGGCAAACGATGGAATGCCGGCCGCCAGCCTGACGGCGCAGATCCTCTGAGCCGGCCCCAGGCTATCCAGACTGCGAATAACACCGACAGCCAGCACAGTGTATCCGCTACTGCCAGCTTATCCTCGAAAATGATCTCGAACGGCGCGTAATACCACAGGCCGTTGCTCTCCAGGTTATATAACAAAAATAAGACCACCCCGCTGGCTCCGAGAAAAACTGACGTGGGGAGTAGTCCCAATTCAACCACCCACGGTACAAGCCAAGCCAGATATTGCACCGCGAACCCGTTGGTGAATCCCAGAAAGATGCAGAACAGGATGCCGATTTGAGAGTACAAACGTGGACGGTTGGATCGCAAGTTCATCCAGACAGATAGAACTGTGAGCGCCGCTAGCAGCGCGTACGTTCCGAGGCTCTGATACAGGTCATTCATCCAGCCGATTAGGCCCAGCTGTGAGTATTTCGAAAGGAAATATGACAAGCCCCACCGACCGTAACCGCTCCGGTAGCCGAATATATTCGTAATGAGGGCCACCGGATCCTGAAACCGGCCCTATGCACAGGATCTTGATGGGTTGACTACAAGGTGAAAGCGGTCAACCGTTTGGGGACTCTGAGAATCCTGCGGTAAAACAGGTTGGAGTAGCGAAGATAGCGCTTCGCAAAC
>JBEKBK010000413.1:0-7931 GCA_050015435.1 Bryobacteraceae bacterium | reverse complement strand
TCAAACGGCGTCATGTCGCTCAATTGTACGAGTTTGGCGCCGTGCCCGCAGGCCATGCTGCGGCAACCCGGCCGAACTTGGCGAATCGAACGAATTCGAGTTATCGGAACTGGTTCTTACCACTGCCTCCGCCCTGCTACTTCACAGCGGCCGTCAACGCGACAGTAGCCCAGCCGGTGGCGGCGGCGGAGATCCACTGATCGTTGCCGTAGGGGAAGTCGCTTTCGAAGTAGGGTTGGATAGGGATCGCCCGGCTCTTGACGTACCACGAGCCATCAGCTCGCTGAGTGTCGAGGAGGAACTTCACGCCTTTCCAATATGCTAAGTCAGTAGCCGGAATGTCTTTGCTCTCGCTAAGCGCGAAGAGGGCCTGACCGGTGGCGTAGGCGTCGCTTTGCAGCGTAGGCAACTGCGCCCAGCCGCCGTCTTCCCGTTGTGTGGCGAGCAGGGCGGTGGTGGCCGCATGAATTTTATCCTGACTGGCTCCGGCCCAGATAAGGCCGAAGAGTTTGAATGCGTATTCCTCGGTCATGCGCGGCTGTGCGCCAGCCAGCCATGAAACGCCCGACTGAATCGATTTCTGGTACGCCGCGCGCCCTGCAGCAGGCGCGTACAGCTTCAGCGCCCGTAGCGCCGTCGCGGTGACGGTGATATCGCTCGATTCGATGGGCGGCCGGTGGGCCTGGATGTACCAGCGACCGTCGGGCAATTGTGTGTTCTTGATGAAATGCGCAAGCGCGTCAGTCGCGGCGTTAGGTGGGTAATTGCGTGTGCCAAGACCGACCAGAATATAGCTGATCGTATCGGTATCACCGGGGATGCCCATTCCCTGGAGGGCGCGGTCGCGCCAGGTTTCGATGTAAGTCGAAATCGTTTTCAGGTGGGTATCGGCTTCCTGTTCATCCACTTGAAAACCTTTGGCGCGCGCGGCGGTGACGGCCATGCTGGCGAGCACATTGTGGTGACAGGAGACACAGCCGGACTTGTGAAGGAACGCTGCATCGGCGCGCTGGAGAAGCGGCAAACTGCGGGTGACGGCGGTGCGTGGCGAATCGGCCGGAGAAGGGGCGGGCACGCTTGGGCCGGAGGACACCGCAGGCTTTGCGCCGGCTTTGAGTAGCAAATCGACGACCGGCACCGCGCCACGGAGACGGGCCAGCTCTACCGCAGGACGTCCGCTAAAATCGGCCGCGTTCGGGTCCGCACCTTTATCCAGTAGTGTGCGGACCAGATCGACGGGACCGGTGTCGGAGGCAGCCGCCATGGCGAGGAGAGCGTTGCCAGAAGGGTCCTTCCCATTACTATCTGCACCCAGATCGAGCAGCGGGCCAACGCCGCGAGCATCGCCGCCCGGTGGAGCTACGAACAGGGCCACTTCAGTCAATTCCTTCGGCGTGAGGGATTGCTTTAGAAGCGAGGCGCACTTTGCGCAGCCGGAGAGGATGGCGCTGCCGAAAGCGGCCGGGCTGGCTTTCCTTACGTCGGCCCCCGCATCCATCAGAAGGTGCACGACGGCAGCATCACCAACATAGGCAGCCTGGGAAAGGGGTGTAACGGTACCGCCGAGCGCGCTGGCGGAGGGATCGGCACGGTGGGCGAGAAGAAGTTTAACGACCGGGGCAGAACCGTTACGGAGAGTGGCGATGAGGAGCGGGGTGCGCTGGTCATCGGATTTGGCGTTCGGGTCGGCACCGGCATTGAGGAGGAGTTCGGTTTTCTTCGGATCGTCGAGCGCCCACATGAGCGCAGTGGCGCCCGCATCATTGCGGAGCTTGGGGTTCGCGCCTTTACTGAGGAAGAGGCGGATGTCACCGGCCGTGCCGTAGAGGGCGGCATACATGAGGGGCGTGCTGCCGCCTGGGCCTTTGCGGCTCAGGGCTGAGGGGCCGGAGGCGAGCAGAGCAGACCATGAACTGCGGTTGCCTGCACGGATGGCATCCATGAGGCGAGTAGCCTCGGGGTCTGGTGGTGGCAGGGGCGCTTCACCAGCGGCGTCCTCGGGCCAGTCGGCACCCTGATCGAGCCAAGCTTTAATGGTGGCGATCTGGATGGCGGGCAGCGCGCCAGTGGGGGGCATGCGGGTGCCAAAGGAGTCGCCCGTAAGACGCTGGTACAAGCGGCTGCCTTCAGCGGAGCCGCGGTTGATGACAGCGATACTGCCGCCGCGCAGCGCGTCCTTGCGGCGATCCAGGCGGAAGCCGTTCATCTGCTGTGTGGGGCCGTGGCAGGAATAGCAACTGGCTCGGAAGATGGGCTGGACGTCGCGCTTGAAATCAATCTTCGGTGGCAACTGAGCGGCAAGCGCCTGCACAAGGAACGCAGCGAAAAATGCGGCGAGGACAGTCGGCATTCGCTTAGTATCTCAAGTTCCGTCTGGATGGCGGTCAGAGAAATAGGTCGCGACTGGCCGAGTAGTGTTTAGCGGTTCGCGCCTGGATGACGGGCTATCCGTCCCCTAACTTTTCCAAATTCGTGGAACGCCAAGCGCGTTCGCCACTTTCTACGCCAGGTTCATTCGCTGGAGCAGGGCCTGGAAGCGCGGATCGGAGCGGTAGGGGTCAAACAACGGCGCGTGGTGAATATGGAGAAACAGGGAATCGCGCTGGCAGTGGGCCACATCGAGCGCTTCAAACATCGCATCCACTTCGCCAATGGCGGCGTAGTATCCCGCAGCCCCGACGGCGGGACCAGGCGCGTCGGAGAGCTTCCGCACTAATTCCTGGCAATGCTCGCGATCGCCAGCTTGATGGTATGCCGCTGCCAAGGACCACGTACCCGAGCTCCACCAAGGCGCCAGCTCCACAACTCGTTTCAAGCTTGTAATCGCTTCCTGTGCGAAGCCTGCGCGAAGTTGAGCGAGCCCCATAGAAAACCAAATTGGGAAATAGGTCGAATCCATTTCCAGCGCTCTGCGCGCGTATTCAATGGTTTCCCGGTACTGTTTTGCCAGGGACATGGACAAAGCCATGCCGTAGTGAGATTGCATGGAAAGTGGATCGGTTTCCATTGCCAACCGGCTTTGTTCCATCGCCTCAGGGACTCGTTCCAACGGGAGCAGATAATACACTGCGTAGCGGAATCGCACCACGGGCAGGAGGGGTTCAGCCGCCATCGCCTTGCGGAATTGCTGTTCGGCCGATTTCCAGTCGTAATCGCAGCCTGCCGCTATCATCGCCAACACGCTGTGGGCCTCGCTGTTGGCAGGGTCGATGTCCAGTGCCTTTCCCGCGGCCGATTTCGCCAAAGGGGCCGTGTCGGTAGCTGACTTTATTCCGAGCGCCGTTAGCGAGTAGTAATACGTCGCGAGTCCGGCATACGCCGGAGCATAATTCGGGTCAAGGGCCAAGGCCTGCTCAAAGCATACCTTCGCCTTCGCCAGGCCCTCCGGCGTGATGCGCAAGCGGTGATACTGGCCTTTCAGGTAATTCTGGTAAGCTTCGATATTCACGGCCTGCGCGCGGGGAGCTAGCCGTACTTTGAGCGCTTCTGAAATCGCCTGGCCGATTTCATCTTGAATGGCAAAGATGTCCGTCAAGTCGCGATCGTAGCGCTCCGACCAGAGATGAGCGCCATCGGCGGCGTTTATCAACTGAGCGGTGACGCGGATGCGGTTGCCGGCTCGGCGCACGCTGCCTTCAAGGATCGTGCGTACTCGAAGCGCTTCGGCAATTTTCGTGATGTCCTCCTCCTTACCTCGGAACGCAAAAGACGAGGTGCGGGCGATCACCTTCAAACCCGGAATTTTGGCGAGCAGGTTCAGGATCTCTTCGGCTAGCCCGTCGCTGAAGTACTCATTCTCCTTGTCCGCGCTCATGTTGGCGAACGGCAGCACCGCAATCGACGGCGGCTGGGCTTGCTGCTCCGCAGGCTTAGTGGAAATCGATTCCAGCGCTGCTCTCACCTCCGCGATGCTCTGAAAGCGCTGCGCCGGTTGCTTCGCCAGGCAGCGCTTCACGACGTCCGAAGCTGGAGATTGCAGCGGGGCGGGATCATCCCGCACCACTGAGTTCAGCGTATCGAGCATGGAGTCCCCGACGAACGCCCGTGAGCCCGACAGCATCTCGTATAGCACCGTACCAAAGCTGAAAATATCCGAGCGCTGATCGAGTGATTTCCCTTGAGCTTGTTCCGGCGACATGTAGGCAGCAGTCCCCAGGACTGCGCCGTCGGTCGTCTTCGTGACGTCCGGATCGGAATCCGTCATCAGCTTGGCGAGTCCGAAATCGAGCAGCTTCACTCCAGACGCCGTGACCAGGACATTCCCCGGCTTCAGATCACGATGCAGGATTCCCTTGCTGTGCGCGACCGCTAACGCTGCTGCGATCTGCGTCGAGAACCGCAGCGCGTCCGCGAGCGGCAATGGCCCTCGGAGCGGCGCTCCTTCGATATACTCCATCACCAGGTAATCCGGACCGACGTCATAAAGCGTGCAGATATTCGGATGATTCAGCGCCGCAATGGCGTGAGCTTCCTGCTGGAAACGCGCCGAGTGCTGGCCCTTCAGTTGTTTGATCGCGACGATGCGATCAAGCCGGGTGTCACGGGCTTTGTACACCTCGCCCATGCCGCCTTGGCCGAGCAAGGATAGGACCTCGAAGTGACCAATTCTGTCGCCTGGCTGGAGCGCCATCAGTATGGATAAGTCTACCGCCGTGGGTCAGAAAATGGGCCCAGCTCCTGAATGACGGCCTAACTGGACAGTACTTTTTTCAAATTTTGGGGTTTGGCGGATAGTCGAGGGCGCTGCTACTTGGCTTAGGCGGGGCCAAATTGTGATCGGAAACTCCAGCCTGGCCAGGTTGCCTTCCCATGCACCGCGCCAATCGGCGCAAAGGACCTCGAAACGGGTCCCGCGAATTAGAAGTCAGCGGCACAGTCATTTCACCGGTACGCGAGTCTTCAATTCCTCGAACCAATTCGTTACCACTACGAGACCAATGCCAGCGCCTGCCATGGGTTGCAACGAGGACCCTATGGACAGAAAGCGTCCATCCGGAGCCACGTCGTACGTCCGCGCAGCCCCGCCAATCGCACCAGGTCCCTCGCCGGTGTTGGGCCGTCGATAGAGGAGGCGGGCCGGTGGCGCCGCCGACCAATCGGCTCCCCGTTCTAGACGAATGGCCATAACTGCGCCCATAGGTGCCAGGAAAAACAGCTCCTGCCCGTCACGCGACCACAGTGGCTGTGTTCCGCCACCGTTGGACACCTGCCAGCGGCCCGCCTCGACGTCCGGAAACGGCCTTACGTAGATTTGAAACGTTCCCGAATCGTTCGCCTCATAAGCGAGCCACCGCCCGTTCGGCGATACCTCGCCGTTCTGCGCAATGAACGGTGTTTTCACCAATGGCTTCATCTGCCGCGTTCCAAAAAGCGGTAGCAGCATCAGGGCCGCCAGTGGGGCGCTCTCTCGCACAACAAGGGAGCGGCCGTCGGGCGTCACCGACATGGGAGCCTGCGTGTTTGGACCATTAGTCAAACGCTCGGCGGGGCTGGTGCCATCGGCGGATTGGCGATAAATGTTGGGGGGGCCGTCGCGCTCTGACGTAAACAGGATGTCGTGGCCGTCCGCCGTCCAGACCGGGAAGCGATCCGGAGACGGATCGGTTGTCAGACGGGTGAGCGTTTGCCGCGCGAACTCCCAGATCCAGATGTCGCTCTCCTCGTCCCGGATGTCCAGCGCCAGGCGTCTCGCGTCCGGCGACAGACGTGGATACAAATACGCGCGCGCTGGTGCGCTAATGGGTTCCTCGTGACCTTGCCGGTCGACCCACGTGAGCGTCCGGCCACCCGAGAGCGCCGGCTCGTAGACCAGCGTGCCACTCCTGGATACGTCAAAGTTGCCCGCCAGAGGGCCCGAACTGACAACGCTGGCGACGTCGACTGCCTGCCCTTTCATCGTTCGACGTGCCAGGTCGAATCCTACGGCGCGGACGGTCGCGGCGATGCCCGGCGCGCCGGGCGCGACGTACAGGATATGTCCAGTGGACAGATAATGCGCATCGCTGCCGCCCTGTAGCAGCACGACCTCTTTTCCCGTGTCGAGATCGAGCAGTGCCGTCCGCGGATTCTCGAGCGGCCGGGGCGCTGACGAGATCGTGAACAGGACCGTGTGCGTTCCAGGCACCGCATCGGGCCACAGATGACCACTTTCAGTCCTGTGATCCGGCGTCGTGAGCGCTACGGGTTTCCCGCCCCCGGCCGGCACGCGCCACAGCCCCGTCGCGGGGTCGTTTGTGGCGAACACGATGGTGTCGTCGTCCAACCATGTGGCGCCACGCCCATTCGAACCGACCGGGCAGATCGTGATAGGCGTGCCGCCTGAAACCGCCACTTTCCTCAGCAAGCGGCCGTCGGTAAAGCCAATCCATTGGCCATCCGGGGAGAAAAACGGGCCGCGGGCTCCGCCCAACCCCGCTATCGGCAACGCGTCGAGTTGCGCGAGGGAGCGGAGAAAGAGTGCGCCATTCGCACCCACATACGCGATGCGCGTGCCGTCTCGCGAGATCGCAATGTCACGATCGCCCCCGGTGCGCCCGGCGCCGGTCCCCTCCTTCATCGCCACCGCGATGCGCGCGACGGGCGAAGGCGTGACGGCGGGCGCCGCAAGCCGCATGGCCGTGCCTCCGATGAGCACGCCTAGCGCGGCGATCGTGACACCTAATGCAATCCATTTCCAGGGCGCGCTGTGGCGGCGGTCGCCGCGACCTCCGTCCCCAAGCACCGCGCTTGCGGAGTCGGGGGCGCTCGTGATCCACTCCAATTCCCGCTTCAGGTCACGGGCCGTTTGCCAGCGGTCGTCAGGGTCCTTCGCAAGGCAAGTCTTCAACACGCGATCCAGCGCCGGAGGAGCGACATCCGCGATCGATGGCGCAGGACGTTCCATAATCGCCGCGATCACACTGGCAGGAGACGAGCCCCCAAAAGCGCGCTTGCCGGTGATCATTTCATACAACACCAAACCAAACGAGAAGATATCGCTGCGCGAGTCAATCTCCTGGCCCGTGGCTTGCGCCTGCAACTGCTCCGGCGACATGTAGTACAGGGTGCCAACGATCTCGTTCTTGCCGGTGAGAGCCATAGTGCGAGTTGCCTCGCTTGTCGGAATGGCGGATTGCGCAATTTTTGCGAGGCCGAAGTCCAGCAGCTTGATGCCGGCTTTGGTGACGAGAATATTGGCGGGCTTCAGATCGCGATGTGTGATGCTCTTCTTGTGCGCGTGGTCCAGCGCGGCGCAAATCTGCACCGCATACTTCAGCGCCTGATCGAGCGGCAGAGGGCCCTTGAGAGGTGTGCCCTCAATATACTCCATCACGAGGTAATTGGGACCGACATCATGAAGCGTGCAGATATTGGCGTGGTTGAGCGACGAGATCGCCTTCGCTTCCCGCTCAAACCGCTCGCTGAATTTCTCCTGGGAAAATTTCATCGCGACGATGCGGTCGAGGCGTGTGTCGCGGGCTTTCCAAACCTCGCCCATGCCGCCCGTTCCGGCGGGCGCGAGGAGCTCGTACGGTCCGAATTTATCGCCTGGCTGAAGCGCCATTTGGGTGTCGGAATTTAAGTTTATCCGATCAGGAAAGAAATAGGTCCTTCCATGAGAAGGCCGGTCGATGTCAAGAGTTAAATTTCATTTTGCTGGTGATGGGCAGGATGTTGGTTCCGACCAACGGGAGGCGCAACCAACGGCGCCAGTGACAGAGCCTGCCATTTGCTCGTATTAGAAAATCTCCTGGGATCACGACCGGGCCCCGTCCAGGCCGAGCGCAGCGAGCCGTAGGGCAGCCTGGACGGGTGGGCGTGATCCATATAATCAACGATGAAGGAAATGGCAGGCGTCCTGCCAGGTTCTCTTCGCATATTCTCTTTCGCTCGCAAGCCAACCGCCGATCTGTCGCCATCCTTCCATCCGCACTCGTAAGTGAGCATCTATT
>JBEKBK010000412.1:0-7938 GCA_050015435.1 Bryobacteraceae bacterium | reverse complement strand
CCCGCTTCGGGAAGTCGAATCGCTGGTTGCGCTGGAAATCGACGGCAAACCGGTGACGGTGCCACGCGGAACCTCTGTGATGCGCGCCGCCATCGAGGTCGGAACTCCGGTACCGAAGCTGTGCGCGACGGACAACATGGAGCCGTTCGGCTCCTGCCGGCTATGCCTGGTCGAGATCGAAGGGCGCCGCGGAACGCCGGCCTCATGCACCACGCTCGTCGAGCCCAGCATGAGGGTGCGTACGCAATCACCCAAACTGGCGAAGCTGAGGCGCGGTGTGATGGAGTTGTACATCTCAGACCACCCCCTAGATTGCCTGACATGCGCCGCGAACGGTGATTGCGAGTTGCAGGACATGGCCGGGGTCGTCGGGCTGCGCGAGGTTCGCTATGGCTATGAGGGGCACAACCATCTGACGCCGGGGAAGGATGAGTCGAACCCTTACTTCACCTTCGAGCCATCCAAGTGTATCGTGTGCTCGCGCTGCGTACGCGCGTGTGAAGAAGTGCAGGGGACCTTTGCGCTCACCATCCACGGTCGCGGCTTTGCATCCAAGGTCGCGCCTGGTCCTTCGAATTTTCTGGAGTCCGAGTGCGTTTCCTGCGGTGCGTGTGTGCAGGCCTGCCCTACAGCGACATTGATGGACAAATCGGTTATTGCAAAGGGACAGCCCGAGCATAGCGTGGTGACCACCTGCGCTTACTGTGGCGTTGGGTGTTCGTTCAAGGCCGAGATGCAGGGCGGGGAAGTAGTTCGGATGATGCCCTATAAAGACGGGAAGGCAAATCACGGGCACTCGTGCGTCAAGGGCCGGTTCGCATGGGGCTACGCCACGCACCGGGATCGGATCTTAAAACCGATGATTCGCGCCGAAATCACCCATCCGTGGCGCGAAAGCACCTGGGAAGAAGCGATCCATTACGCGGCGAGCGAATTCAAGCGAATTCAGGCCAAGTATGGCCGTGATTCGATTGGCGGCATTACGTCTTCCCGTTGCACCAATGAAGAGACGTATTTGGTGCAGAAGATGATTCGCGCCGCGTTCGGCAACAACAACGTCGATACGTGCGCGCGCGTTTGCCACTCTCCCACGGGCTACGGGCTAAAGTCGACGTTCGGGACGTCCGCAGGCACGCAGGATTTTGACTCGGTGGAAGATGCAGACGTGATCGTGGTGATCGGAGCCAATCCCACCGACGCGCATCCGGTTTTCGCGTCGCAAATGAAGCGGCGTTTACGGAACGGGGCGCGCCTGATCGTGGTGGACCCCCGCCGGATTGACTTAGTCAAGACTCCGCATGTGCGCGCGGATTATCATCTGTCGCTGCTACCTGGAACCAACGTTGCGGTCATCAATTCCATGGCGCACGTTGTGGTGACCGGAGGTCTGGTAGATAAGACGTTTGTCGCGGAACGCTGCGACGCGGCAGCTTTCGAACTATGGTGCAAATTCATCGCCGAAGACCGCAATTCGCCCGAGGCGGTGCAAGCTATTACCGGTGTTCCGGCCAGCGACCTCCGCGCGGCGGCTCGGCTCTACGCGACTGGCGGCAACGCGGCGATCTATTATGGGTTGGGCGTCACCGAGCATAGCCAAGGATCGACCATGGTGATGGGGATGGCCAATCTCGCCATGGCCACGGGTAATATCGGGAAGCGCGGCGTAGGCGTGAATCCGCTGCGCGGGCAGAACAACGTGCAAGGTTCCTGCGACATGGGGTCGTTCCCGCACGAATTTTCTGGATACCGGCATGTTTCGGACGACATTGTGCGCAGGCTCTTCGAAGAAGCCTGGCACGTGCCGTTGCAAGGCGAGCCTGGACTGCGTATCTCGAATATGCTTGATGCCGCCTGCGAGGGGACGTTCAAGGGCATATACATTCAGGGCGAAGACATCGTTCAATCCGATCCGAATACAAAACATGTGACGGCTGGGATGGCCGCGATGGAGTGCGTCGTGGTCCAGGATCTCTTCCTGAATGAGACCGCAAGCTACGCGCATGTCTTCCTCCCCGGTTCGTCGTTCCTTGAAAAAGACGGGACCTTCACCAACGCGGAGCGCCGGATCAGCCGGGTGCGTAAGGCAATTCCTTCGAAGAGTGGGATGGAGGATTGGCAAATCACGATGGCGCTTTCGGCCGCTCTCGGTTACCCCATGCCTTACCAGCATCCATCGGAAGTGATGGACGAGATCGCGCGGCTGACCCCGACCTTCGCAGGTGTTAACTTCCAAAAGATCGACGAACTTGGCAGCATCCAGTGGCCGTGCAACGAAAAGGCTCCGGAAGGCACGCCCGTAATGCATATCGGAGGATTCGTGCGCGGCAAGGGCCGGTTCATGATCACTGAGTTCATACCCACCGACGAACGCACTACGGGCCGCTTCCCCTTGATCCTGACGACCGGCCGCATCCTGACCCAATATAACGTTGGTGCGCAGACCGCACGCACCGAGAACAACGTCTGGCATGCCGAAGATGTCCTCGAGATCCATCCTTTCGACGCGGAGAATCGCGGAATTCGCGAAGACGATCGTGTATCGCTCGCCAGCCGCGCCGGCGAAACCACTTTGCGAGCATGTATTTCCGAACGGGTGCAGCCCGGTGTGGTCTACACTACGTTCCACCACGGTTTCACAGGCGCCAACGTCGTTACCACCGAGTTTGAGGATTGGGCCACCGGTTGTCCGGAGTACAAGGTCACCGCTGTGCAGGTAAGTCTGGCTAAGAGAATGTCGGAGTGGCAAATGCAGTATCTCGAGACCCGGCGTCTGACTACCCAGATCCTTACGAGGCCGCCGGCCGCCGATTAAAGGATTACAGATCGTCATGGAGTCCGACCGCATGGTTCATCGGATAAACCAAATCGCCCTATTCTTTGCCGGCTATCCGCACGACGAAGCGGTGGCGGGTGTAACTGATCACCTGGAAAGGTTTTGGGAAAGGCGCATGCGGGATCAGATCATCGCGTACGTTGAGCGTGGCGGTACCGGCCTGCACGAGTTGGCACTGGAGGCGGTAAAGCGGCTGTAGCGCCATCGGCGTGGTTGTGCTTCCTCGTCATAGCGACAACGGAGACGATCCGAGTGACGACTTTGAGGAATTTGAGGCTTTAAGCGCTCAGCAAAGCTGCCGCACTTTCCTCGCGGTTGCCTCGATAATCGCGATCCATCCTCGATTTCGGTCTGCTTTTCGATATCTTAATTCCTTCGAGTCTTTCAAAAACGCAAACGGTTTCAAGCGGACTTATAGGCATAAATAAGACAAAACCAGTCGCGGACGACGCTCACTCACTTTGCACTTATTGCAGTTGAACGCAGTCGGCCATCTCAAAACCTCACTCCCGACGAGTGACCTTAACGTACCTAAGGGCACTATCGTGCCGCTGGCGACGCAGGAAGTCGTTTCTCATATAGCTCAATCATTGGTTCGCCACAGACTTAATGGTCAACGAAAGGGGTAGTGTGATTGGCACAGCCGGTCGGCTAAAACAACGACAATCAGTTGATATCCGCGACACGAAAGGATCTGCAAGTTACTCCATGTAGTCGCACGTTTATATTCATCGTCGCATTGTGGATGTCAAGTAATGCGTCGGTACCATTCCTCGTCAGCAACTCTAACGCTTTCTCTCATCTACCGCCCTAATGATGTATCCACAATCATTCTTTGCAAAGAAAATGTACGAACAAGGGGCCGTTAACCGCCCCTGCCCCCATAAGTATCTGAAGAGCATGCCCAGTGTCCTGGGAAAGCCTCATACCTCACTACTAGTAAGATGTCTCGGTCATCACGTTATCGGTGCTGAACCGTCTGATAATCATGAGACGGAAACAGTTTGTGCTGACCTTGACCGACGAACAGCGCAGCGGATTGCGCACTTGGGCAACGTCACGCACTTTACCAGCCGGTGATGCTTTCCGGACGCGCTTGATTCTGGCGCTGGCGGACGGACAAACCTACAACCAGATCGAAACGACACTGCAAACCGCCGCGCCTACGATCTCTCGTTGGATGCAGAGATTTGAGGAAGCGGGGATGGCTGGACTCGATCCCGTCACAAAGGCAGTCAGCCGCGTGTCGCCGATGCGAAGGCGCTAGCCCGGATAGCTCGCCACACACAGCAGAAACCCTCCGATGGTTTTACGCACTGGTCGTGCCGGAAAATGGCGAACGCGCTGGGGCTGAGCAAGTCGACGGTGCAGCGGATGTGGGCACAAGCGCGGATCAAGCCGCATTGATTGGACACCTACATGGCCTCCAACGATCCCCAGTTCGAGGAAAAAACTGCTGACTTCATTGGGCTCTGCCTGAATCCGCCGCAGCATGCAACCGTGTTTTGCGTCGACGAGAAGACGGCGATTCAAGCTTCGGACCGGCTCGATCCGGTGCTGCCAATGCCGCCTGGACGGGCTGAACGGCGGGGCTTTGAATACTATCGTCGCGGCACACAGTCACTTTACGCAGCTCTGGATGTGAAGACTGGCGAAGTGCATGGATGGGCGGCATACTGCGCAGCAGTTCATCGCGTTCCTGACGGGCTGGTGGAGCGCGCCGAATCGGCCAAGGAGATTCTTGTGGTCCTCAACAATCTATCGGCGCACAAAACAAAGGAGGTCGAGCGTTCCCTGCCTGAGCGCCCTCAGGTGCGATTTCACTTCACGCCAAACTATTCGTCATGGCTCAATCAGGTCGAGTTGTGGTTCGCGACAATCCAGCGCGACGTGATCGCTCGAGGCATTTTCACGTCGGTCGCCGATCTGGGCAACAAGCTGCGCAAATACATTCGCGCTTACTTGAAGTCAGCAAAGCCGCTCCGCTGGACCTACACCGATCCAACCCGTAGAATTCGCGCTAACAAAATCGCCGGGAGCATTTTCATATTTAGCGTAGACCATAACCGCAGTGTGTAAAGCAGGCCTGAAGATTCTGCGGAGTAACCGAAGCGAGAGCTTCACCGAGGTGGTGTTCCAGCGTGAGCACCGAGCGGGCCTTGGCGGCTCGCAGTCGTTGCTTGATCTGAGCCCAGCATTGCTCGATCGGATTGAAGTCCGGCGAATAGGGTGGCAAGTACAGCAACTGTGCACCGGTAGCCTGGATTTGTTCGCGCACGCCCTCCACCTTGTGAGCCGCCAGATTGTCCATCACCACCACGTCGCCCGGTTTCAGTTGCGGACAAAGGGCGTGTTCCAGATAAGCTCGAAAAACATCGCCGTCGGTGGCCGCTTCGACCGTCATCGCGGCAACCCACCCGGAGCGGCGAATCGCGCCTAGCAGAGTGAGCGTGCGCCAGCGGCCACCGGGCGTGCCTTCCCGCACTCGCTGGCCCCGCAGGGCGCGTCCATAGCGCCGTGTCATGTCAGTGCTGACGCCACTTTCATCCAGGAAGATCAGTTTTTCCGGATCGATCTTCCCGGCTTGTTCCTTCCAAACGTTGCGGGCGATCTGACCGGCAGCGTTGTCTTGCTCGGCGGCGTAGAGCGACTTTTTTTAAGCCGCAGTTCCATCTCGCCCAGCAACTTCCACAAGCGCCCGATGCTGGCCGTCAGCGCCAGTTCCTCGCGCATTTTCCTCTGCAACTCGCGCAACGTCAAATCCGGTTGCGCGGTGATCCATTCCCGAGCACGCTGCTAGTCGGCGCCGCCATTAACGGAGGCCTACGATAGTAGGGACCGCAAACCGAGTGGGATAGTCTTCGGTCGAAAGGATTGAACTCCAAAGAGGGGAAAACTGAAGACGCAGTGCGTAGGCCGTCTTGTCACTTGGACCCTTCGGAGCTGTGCATCGCTCTCCCACTGCTTCCAAATGAGCATAGAACTATCCTATCGCTTAATAGACAACCGCTATTGCGTTACTTTCGACTGGTGATCGCCCCTATGCGATTCTGGATGAGCACGCCACTGTTGACTCGATCCGCAGCAACCATAAGAATAGCGTGACCCTATTGGTAAATAGGAATCTCCTATTAATAATTGTTATTGACATCATTCACTTCCGAGAGTAGACTCTCTTCGAGGTTACGTTACTCGTACACGTAACAAAGCACCGTCAGGGGAGACTCATTGTGAGGATATGGAACTCTGTTAGTTTCGCATTGCTTGTTGGCGTCATGTGCGCGCCGCTGATGGCCCAGAACGCGACCGCCCTGGGCGTCGTAACGGACGATAGCGGTGCGGCCGTACCGGGAGCTACCGTTACGTTCACGAACATCCAAACTGGGCAGATCCGCTCAACTGAAACAGACAGCGCCGGGTCGTATCGGTTGCCAGCTTTAAATGTCGGAAACTACGAAGCCCGCGTCACAAAGGAGGGTTTTGGGGCGACCGCTTTGCCGGGTATCACGCTAACGGTCTCGCAGGAAGCTACGATCAACGTCACGCTGAAAGTCGGTGCGGTTAACCAGGAGGTGACAGTGGCTGGCACTGTCCAAACAGTGAACACAGATTCGGCTACTTTAGGCGGCCTCGTCGATGAGCAGAGAGTGGCCGACTTGCCTCTGAACGGCCGGAATTTAGTGCAACTGAGTCTCCAAGAGATCGGCGTTGTCTCAAACACCAGTTATTCCTTTACCGCCGGCTTTACCGGCGTGATGATCAATGCCAATGGAGCCTCGGTGCGGTCCAATAACTGGCTTCTAGACGGGGGGCCCACCCAGAATTTTTACGGTGCGAATAATTCCTCGATCAGCGGCACGAACCTCGGCGTCGAGGGAACTCAAGAATTCCGTATCATCACCAGCGGCATCGGCGCCGAGTATGGAGGGACGATGGGAGCCCAGGTTGTGATGGTAAGTAAGGGTGGCAGCAACCAAGTTCATGGCTCGGCGTTTGATTACTTGCGGAATAGCGACCTGGACGCTCGCAATTTTTTCGATCCGCATGTAATTCCTGCATTTGAGCGCAACAATTTTGGAGGATCATTGGGCGGTCCGATCAAGAAGGACAAAACTTTTATCTTCGGCGTCTATGAAGGCCTTAAGTCACGCACGGGTCTCACGGAGGTCGACAACGTGATGGCCCCCGGATGCCACGGGGCGGGGGGCGCGGTCATCACGAATGTGGCATGTCCTCAATTGGGCAGCGTCGCCTCGACAACCGTATCGCCCACTATCGCATCGATTCTGGCGCTGTTCCCACTCCCGAATTTACCGAACAACGAGTACGCCTATGGTTTCAATGAGCCGAATTCAGAGAGCTACGGGCAGGTCCGTGTCGACCAGAACTTCTCGACTAAGGACACCCTGTTTGGCCGCTTTACGATGGACAACGACAATCAGACAGCGCCGGAGGCGTACCCTGGATTCAAGATTATAGAGTTCTCGCGAAATCAATACATCACGGGGGGGGAAACCCACATTTTCTCTCCGACTCTGCTGAACACATTACGATTCTCATACATGGAGACATTGCTCAGTACCGCGTCGCCTACTGGTCTCAGTGGCCCTAACTATGCCTTTGTGCCCGGACAGGAAATGGGCGGTGTCAGCATTGGGGGTGTAACCACTATGACTGCGGAAGGTTCGTCTCCGGCCCACTTCAATCAGTACTTAGAAAACTACAGCGACGATCTCTTTTACACCAAGGGGAGGCATTCACTGAAGTTCGGTGCGCTGATGACCCGGTATGACGATCCCTTTTTGAACAACACAAGCTTGCGCGGTTCGGTCACTTTCGCCAACGTGGCGAGCTTCCTTGCTGCGACGACAACGGACTACACTGAGGCGACCCCTGTTGGCACAAAAGTAACAATAAACGGTGTCTCCGGCGTTGAATCTCACGATCGCGATTTCCATTACACAACGATGGGGTTCTACGCGCAGGACGATTTCAAGGTTACTAGCCGGCTGACTTTAAATTTGGGATTGCGTTATGAGCCGGGCACGGTGCCCACCGAGGTGAATGGCAAAACTGCGGCTCTTCGCAATCCTTTGACCGATCCC
>JBEKBK010000411.1:0-8777 GCA_050015435.1 Bryobacteraceae bacterium | reverse complement strand
GAATCGCCCATCCAGCGGCGGATGTTTTTGGGAAGGTGCTGTGCATTCATGCGCACCACGCGAGCGTCGTGTACCATCTCCGAGAGAATCATGATCGAGTCGGGAGTTTGCACAATCTGATGTAGATCGTTATAGAAATAATCCGGCAGCGCCGGCGGACCGGAGGTGGAACCGAATCCGAGCAGACATTGCTCGCCGAGCGGCCGCTGCTCCGGGTTATCGAAAGAGCCGGGCGGTTCGGATGTGGGATCCTGGTTCTCCCCAGCGTCTGAACGCGGCGTCGCACGGGCTGCCGCGAGCCGCTTCCGGGCGGCTGCGTTATAGGGAGGCACGTGGCCGTCTGCCGGATCGACAACGATGGATGTTCGAATCTGTCCATCGACCACGGTGTACGTCGTGCCCTCGTTCAGCCACAGGCGATCATAGCCGCCGACGGCACCGCCGCCAGCCTTCTCCAGAGCTTCAAAAAACGATTTGGGTTTGCTGGTGTCGCCACCCACGGGCGGCGCACCGCGATTCACGTCCAATTTCTTGGTGTCTTTGGCTCTACGCTCGGCTTCAGCTTTCTCGTGAGCTTCGGCCTGTTCCTTTGTAAAAAACGCCGGATCCCCGGGCAGCCGCTCGAAGGGCGTCATAGTGGCCAGGTCATAGGTGCCCTGCAAGTCCGGGTGTCCGTCTGGCGTGCGGGGCAGCGCAGAGTTTGCCGCAGTCCTCGTTGCTTGGCCCGCCATGGGAAGACCTGTCAGAGAGATCAGCGTGAGCGCTATTCCCACCGCGCTCACCTTCGGAATGAATCGATTCCGCATATCTATAACCTCCTCGTTTATTTGCTAAGCGGATGCTTTCGGTACGGGCCATACAGAAGTTCTTCGACAAACTCCACGCACTTGAAGTCCAGAAGCTGCGCGTTCTTCTCCTGGCGCCGGTAGAGCGGCATGCTTATCTTCCACGCGCGCGTGAAGACGTTCGGATCTTCGATCGTTGCTTCGTACGAAATCACATCCGGGCTGCTGCGCGTGTAGCGCTCCACCACGTGCAGCTTGTCGCTATGGAAATTTCCGGCGCGGTCGAACCAGGTCTGATCGTTCAGGTCAGTCACATCGACCACCAGAGTCTCGCCCTCCCAGTGTCCGATAGACTGGCCCATCCATGAGTCGGCCGGGGCAGGCCCGGGGCTCTTCAGATAAATGTTCCGAACGGCGCCGGCGTACTCGTAGAGGAACGTGAGCGCACGGGCGCTTTGCAGAATCTGGAACGGGTAGGGCATGTAGGTGGCGCGCGGCACACCCGGAAGATAGCATTTGATCTCCGGATCCCGGTTCAACCAATCTTGTTGGTTCTCTTTCTTTTTCGCGAGAGCGTCGGGTTTGTACGGGATTTCGCCGCCTTCCACCACGCCAATGCCGGGCGGCACCGCGCCGACAGCGCCTAGCGCCAAAACCGGAGCGGCCGGCACCGGACCATAGGGCCCGGGACGAAGCGCCAATGCGGGACGCGCCATGTGACCCTCAAGATCATAATTGGCTTCATTCAGCGCCTGCCAGATTCCATTCAGGTCGGGGTGGCCGTCGGGCCCGCGCGGCGCGCGATAAGCCTGCCCGGCCAGCGGCGCGACCCCCATTGCCATTATCGCCCCCACGGCGGATCCCGCTATTAGTCTGCGAATTGTCCCCATTGAACCCATCCCAATTTGACCATTATCTCCCTGCCTGTGACGACGCTGCAAATCTTGTGGCAGAAATTCCGGCCGGTTCCTTCAAAATTGGCGGCCGAGATGATGCGCGTCCAGGTCAGTCAGCGTAGCATTCACCCGTCTCTCCTGGAACTACCTTGTGTTGGAGATCGTGTTCCTCTTGGCTGAAGCGAATCGGCACCGCTGTGAGGGGTGGCCGTAAGCCCGGAAGTTTTCGGATCAAATTGACTCCTACGGAGTCGCGTTGCGAAGCTTACACTGCCGTGTGTTTCGACAGGAAATCCCCCAGGATCCTATTGTATTCGTCCGGCTTTTCGAAGTACACGGAATGTCCCGCACCGGGAACCTTCACCAGTTGCGACCCAGGCATCTTCCTATGCATGGCCTCGATGATGGACGGTTGGATGAGCTGATCCTCAGCGCCCACGATGAACAGAACGGGGATCTTTTTGTCGAGCAACGGAGCAATACTCGTGCTCGCCGCGGAACCGTTGGCCGCCGCCGGCGCCGGATCGGCCGGCAGTGTGAGCGAGCTGATCTCGCGATAGAGAAACGTCCGTACCGGCTCGCGTTTCGGAAAATCGGGCGCGAAGGCGCGCGCGAGCATGGCCTCTCGCGCGGAAACGCCCGCGGGGGGCGGACCCGGCTGCAGCTTGCGCCGAAGCTCCGCGATCTCGGGGTCCGAATACCCTCCTATGGTGTCCGACATGATCAGCGCACTCACACGCTCCGGATGCGCCGAAGCAAAGCCCAGAACCGTAGTGCCGCCCATCGACTGCCCGACGAGAGCCACTTTCTGAATTCCGAGGATATCGAGAAGTTCGGTCAGATCCGTCACGAAAGCCCGAGGGCCCGGACCTCCCGCCACATCGCGGGAATAGCCATAAGTGCGGTGATCGATCGTAATGCATTTGAATTTCTGAGACAGCACCGGCACCTGCTGCCACCAGCTCATGTGCGTTCCGCCGGCGCCATGCGCAAACACGACTGGGGGGCCCTCGCCGTGCACCTCGTAGAAGAGTTTGAAATCCCCCAGCTTCGCCGAGGTAAGGAACTTGTCTTCGCCAGCGGCACGCTTGGCCGAGCCGACGAATGCCAATGCGCCTGACCCTGTGACGATGCTCTTCAGAAAGTGGCGGCGAACTTCACCTTTGCTCATGATGTAACTCCTCCCGCTTATTGTAAGCAAACGTGGCGCACTCTGAAGCGGATAGGCGACCGGTTATGGATAGTCGTCAACGCCCCACGCTTTCAGGGGGTGTGAGCGTGACCCGTGCGGTCGTTAATGCCGGACATCAGTCCGAAGTCGAACGCAGGCTCACGAGACAAACGGTGTCAGCCTCGCTTCTTCTTAGCCGGCCGATCTGGCTTCTTTCCCGGGCCCCTTCCGCTTCAGGAATCTAGCACCTCTTGGTATAGGCGCTCGTCCCGCTGAGTGGCCTTCAGGTACGCAATATAGTGTTCTAGCGCATTGCATACGCGGGCAGGTAGTCGTCGGGGATATCACGTTCACAGCTTACGCCAATTCGAAGGCTGTTCCCACGCCAATAGGAATCGTCCATGATTCCGAGCATCAGCCCTGCGGATCGGGCAGAGCGATCGGGTCACCACGCAAACGATTGACGATTCTGGCTTTGGTTGGGCCGGTAGACGTGACGACGGATGTTGGCTGCCGTACACTAATTCTGGAGCGTCTAAAGATTATGTCGATTGATCGGCGTTCTTTCATGGTTGCGGCCGCTACCGCCGCCGCGATCCCTCCAGCGCGTGTAATGGGCGCACCACCCGACCCCAGACGCGATCCGCTCGGCGTGCGGGAAGACTTCCCCGTCGTTGCCGACCGCATCTATCTCAACTCCGCCTTCATCGCGCCCGTCCACCGGTCGGTGGTCGCTGCAAGCCGAGCATATATCGAAGAGAAAAGCACCGGGTCCATGCAGCTTGGAGTTCTGAGCGCTACCGCCGACGCGGTTCGAGCGCAGTTCGCACGTTTGGCGAATGCCACGCCAGATGAGATCGGCCTTCTCTTCTCCACCGGTGATGGTGAAAACGTCATTGCCAACGGCGTCGGCCTGAAGGCGGGGGATAACGTAGTTGTCGACGACTTACACTACTCCACGGAGTTCGTGCTCTATCGCGCTCTGGAGGCGTCGCGTGGCATTGAACTACGCATCGTGAAAAATCGGGAAGGTGCGGTGACCGCCAGCGATTTCGAGCCGCATATCGACAAGCGCACCCGAATCGTATCGGTTGCCTGGGTATCGAACCAGAACGGATTCCGGCACGATATGCGGCCCATTGCCGATCTGGCGCACGCAAACGGAGCACTATTCTATGCCGACGCCGTGCAGGCGGCCGGCATGATTAACCTCGATGTCCGTGCCGCTGGCGTGGATGCGATGTGCTCCGGTTCGTACAAATGGTTGATGTCGGAGTTTGGCGTCGCGCCGTTTTTCATCAGCCGCGATGTGGTCGACCGCGTTCAATCCGACCGTATTGGAGAATTTTCGGTCGCGCGCGCAGAGCCCGATCATCATTACCAACTCTTGCAAACCGCTAGAAAGTTTGAGGGGACAAGCCGGTCGTTCGGGGCGGTCGCGCAACTGCATGCAAGCCTTTCCTATCTGGAAAAGGTCGGCGTCGCGCGTATCGAGGAACACACTGTCGGGCTGGCGCAACTGCTCTATAAAGGGCTCGTGAAACAGGGCTATAAAATGTTCACTCCGCCGGAAAATCGGTCTTCCATCGTGACCTTCAATTTCAGCAGGCCAGCCGACGACTTCCGCGCCGCGTTCCGAGCTGCGAACATCGATGTGACTCTGCGCGGCGGACAGGTACGCGTGGCGCCGGCGTTGTTCAATAATGCGGACGAGATAGAGCGTTGTCTCGAAGTTACAAAAAAGCTTGCATAATTGATGCGCCCGATTCAGCCAGCTCCGTTACCAAGGATGTCGGTTATCGTGCCGCCGGCCCTTCACTAAGGCGTTCTTGCGGACCTGTGTCCACGCCGTCTTGAACCAAGTGATTGCGCGCGTAGGGTCTTTGGGAAGACGAGCGCCGAAGGCGATACAAACCACTCCGGACGGTACTCCCCGCAACGGCCGCTGTACCAGGCATCGTGCGCCACCAACGCGACGATGGCAGTTTCGTTCAGCGGCATCACGCGTCCAGTCCCGGCATCGGATTTCGACTTGCGGGCGGACTCGAACTGGTCGATCTGAAGGAAGTCCTATTGCCGGCCGCCATTTATGCGGGCATGCCCTCCGCGAACACCGGATTCCAGATCGCGGCCGAAGAGGTGGAGTGCCGTTCGAATCCTGTATAATCCCCGTTCGATCAATGTTTAGAGGATCGAGCTCTTCAAAATTGATCTGGCTGACTGCCGCCGTCGCCCTTGGTGCGGCGATCGCACTCTTGCCCACGCCCGACGGACTCTCTCGTCCAGCCCAGTCCGTGCTCGCGATTACCGGGTTCACCGTGGTACTGTGGGCGTCTCAAATCATCAACAACGGTGTCGCCTCGGTCTTGATGATGGGTTTGATGATTGTGGCGGGTATTCGCCCGGCACGGGCCTTGAGCGGATTCGCAAGTCCGCCGTTCTGGGTCTTGCTCACCATCCTCTTCTACGGTTTTGCCATGCGAAAGACCGGTTTGGCGGAGCGGATTTCCTTTTATATTCTGTCGCTGTTTCCAGGCACCTACTCCGGGATTCTCGCAGCGTTTTTCGTCATTGGCTTCGTGCTGGCGTTGGGTATCCCGTCCATGACGGTTCGTACCGCCATCATGTCGCCCATCGCCTGGGAGTTGGCGAAGTCTCTCGGCCTTCCCAACCGCAGCCGGGGGACCGCGCTGATCATGATTACCACGGTCGAAATGGCGGTAATCCCCGGCTGCGCGTTCCTCTACGGATCGCTGTACGGGCCCGTGGTGGAGGCCGCGTTCCAAGCCAAACACATTTCGTTGACATGGCTTGGATATGCGCAGGTGCTGACCTTTCCCACGCTTCTGCTGTGCGCTTTGCTCTTGGTAGGAAATCAGATGGTGCTGCGGCCCGAGGGGCCGTTGAACGCCACGCCGGCTTTCGCCAGGGACCGTTTGAAGGCGCTCGGACACTTCGAGCGGCCCGAACTCATAACCGGAATCGTGGTCCTTATTTCGATCGCGTTCTGGGCAACGGACCGTTACCATCACTTACCCAGTTTTCTTATCGGCATGCTGGCCATGACCGTCTTTGCGGTCGCGGGAATCCTGCGGGACGAAGATGTGGCCACCGGCGTTTCCTGGACGCTGCTTTTGTTCCTGGGTGGCGCGTTCAGCTTGGGAAACGTAATTCAGGAATATAAGGTCACCGATTGGCTGGCCGGCTTCTTCGTGCCGGTTGCGCAAAAGGTCGCATTCAGCCTCCTGATTGTCATGATGTTGATGGCGCTGGCCATGTTCGTCCTCCGCTTTCTGGATCCGACCAGCTTCATCGCCATTCCCGTGCTGTTCCTGCCGGTCTCGGACGTAACCACTGCCGCCGGCATTCCGCCGCTGATTCTGATGGCCCCGCTGCTGTTAGCATCGGCGCCGTTTTGGGTGTCGTATCAGAACTTCTGGATCGCCATGGGAGAGGCCATCACGGCAAATCAGGCGTTCGGCACGCGGGAACGCGTGCTCCTGGCAAACACTTATGCAGTCATCGCGCTGTTGTCCTTAATCGCGGCGGCCGGGTTCTGGAAGATAGCCGGTATGGTCAAGTGATGCGGAAGTGATGCCCTTTGACGTGCAGCGTAAGCTTGCGTACGATTGTTTGGGGGTGCAGAGATGAGCCAGCCACGTAGAAATTGGCCGCGAATTGAACGGATGGGCGTTTTCGGATTGCTTTTGGCCGCCGTGCCCATGCTCGCCCATCACTCGGTGGTGGGTTATTACGATGTGAGCACGCAGATCACTCTGAAGGGGGTGGTCACCAAAGTCGAATACACGAATCCTCATGCCTACGTTTACCTGGATGTGAAGGACGAGAAAGGCAACGTGGAGAAGTGGAGCATTGAGACGGATTCACCCAGCGTACTCACCCGAAGCGGCTGGAAGCGGACGACTCTCAAGGAGGGTGACGCAATCTCCGCGACCGGCTTTCCAGCCAAAGACCACACGAAGAGCATTCGTCTTCAGAAACTGGTGATGGCCGACGGCACTCAACTGCATGGTGGAAATTCATAGGTTCAGCATGAAGAGTCATTTCATCGTGCTCCTGATTCTTTCCCTTGCGCCCGTTTCCGGTCAGTCCAAGTCGAAAGCCGCCGAACCGGACCTATCCGGCGTTTGGTCGGGCCCGTACACCCCTAATCTCGCCCGCGGAGGCGTGGAGATTCCGTTCACGGCCTGGGGAGCAGCGAAATTCAAGAGCTACGATCCATTGGACGACCCCACCGCACAATGTCTTCCTCCTGGACTCGTGAGGGCCATGAACGCTCCCTTTCCCATTCAGATCGTCCAGTCTCCGGGCCAAGTAGTGCTGCTCTGGGAATATATGCATTTCTTTCGGGTGATCCCGACCGATGGGCGTGATCATCCGAAGGATCTGGATCCCACATGGATGGGAAACTCGGTCGCGAAATGGGCGGGAGACACACTGGTGGTCGATACGATTGGGTTCAACGGTCAAGACTTGTTGCTCGACACGATCGGCCATCCTCATACGGAGAATTTGCATGTGGTCGAACGCTTCCACCGTACCGGTGCCGAGAGCATGGCGTATGAATTGACGGTCGATGATCCGAAAGTGTTCACGAAACCGTGGACCACAAACCGGGTTTTCACGCTCAAGCCGGAGGATCACTTGATGGAATACATCTGTAATGAGAACAATCATGTGGTTGGCAAGGGTCTGAAACCAACCCAATAGAACCGGCCAAGATCTCTTATGTTGGCATATTTGCAATGCCGTGGCGCAATGCCATATTCAATGCTATTCAGGCGATTGGTGCGATCGCCGGGGTGGCCGCCGGCAGCTTGATTCTGAGCTGTCCATGGCACACGTAGAACCTCCGATTTTCGTTGCCTTCCATGTGCTTTGCCGGTGTAATCTCTGACCGGCCCGGCGCATCGCTGCGTGTTCGCCTATGGACTACCGCAGGTGATTCATACCGACAACGGCGCGCCCTGTGCCAGCTGCGCTTCGGCCGGGCTGAGCCGGTTGTCGATGAGGTGGGTGAAGCTGGGCATCACGCCGGAGCGAAGCCGTCCGGCTTCGCCGCAAGATAACGGCCGGCATGAAGTATGCACCTGACGCTGAAGCAGGACACCCTCAGACCTCCGGCAGAAACGGCGCGGCGACAGCAGGAGGTCTTTGCTCGTTTTCAGCACACTTATAATCAGGAGCGCCCGCGCGAGGCTTTAAAGAACCGCACGCCGGCCAGTTGCTATCAGGCTTCGTCGTGAGACATGCCGCGCCGCGTGCCGGAGCTGGAGTACGGCAATGACGTTGTGCTCGGACGAGTCTCCCACAGCGGCGAAGTGAAGTGGAAAAACCAAGACATTTTCATCAGCAAGATCGTTGCGCACGAGGTGTTGGGGCTGCGCCTGTTCAATGAGCGCTACTTGCAATTGTGTTTTGGTCCTGTGGTGGTGGGCTGGGTGGACGGGTATCGTCACCAGTTCCACCGCCCTTGGAAGTCGCTGCACGATTTCCACATTCCCACAGGCTCGGCGACGAGCTATCCTCTTCTAAGGCGATCACGAAAAGTGTCACCTATGTCGCCGGTCTAAACTGTTACCCATGTCTCCGGCTGCCTTCGCACTGTGGGCTTCGCGCGAGCAGAAGCCGGTCGGGCGACCGGCTCGCCGCCAGGACTGGCGGTTCCACAGTCCTCGTGCTAACGGATTGACTGCGACACGCCACTAGTAAGCTTTCGCAATGACGACCCGCCGGTCCACAGGCTCGCCGGTAACAATGCACTTGCCAGGACCGTCGTATTCGTCGACGAGAGGAATGCAGCGGATCGTGGCCTTGAACTCCTTCATCCGGGCGTCGCAGACTGGATCGTCCTTCACGTGCGCCATCACGAATTTGCCGCCGCCCTTCTCCGCCGTCACTTCC
>JBEKBK010000410.1:0-7964 GCA_050015435.1 Bryobacteraceae bacterium | reverse complement strand
CCCGAGTTCCACGCGGAGGACGCGTTGACGGCGGCCGCGCTGTAGTCCAGGGACGCTTCGAGCGACCGGTCGAGCGAGATGTAGCTTACGTTCGACTGGTTCGAAAGTCCCACCAACTGAGACGGATTAACCGTCGCCGAGACCGCCGGGATGAGCGTGAATACGGTCTTGAGCACGCCGCCAAGCAGGTTGACCACACCTCCGACCACACCTAGGAGTCCGCCGGGGAGCCCACCGTTGGCCGCCGCGGTCGGCGCCGGCGTGTTGTACTGGACAATCACGTTGATTTGGTTTGAAGGATTGGAGAGGAGCGGCTGAAGGTCCGGTGCGATCTTGGAGTCATCAGCAAAGGCAGAGAGCGCCGTCAGGAGAACGAACCAACCGGCGGCGCCTCGCGCGAAGGTTTTAGCGTGATTCCGAAAGAAGCTTTGCATCGTGGTTCCCTTCAATGCAACCTCGGTGCCATTCGCACGCAAACGATTGGACCACGTAAGTGTAGGAAACTGCGTCCAGAAATTACGTAGGAAAGTGGTCCTAGCGGACGCCAAATTGTCTAGGCCGCGACACCACGTCCACAGTCATAAGGCTGAAGTCACGGCGGCTTATGACCGATAACAGAATAGGTTCCAATGCACTTGCCGGCCGCGCGCCCAGAACCCGCCGCTCGAGCAAACCTCTATATCGGCCTGATTTCCGCGGCTGGCGCCGTAGTCCTGCTCCATGGTCTGTGGGATTGGCACACCACGGATTGGCCGCGTTATCTCTTCTACTGCGGCATCGCGTTGCTGGCATCGCGAATGAAGGTGAGCCTGCCGGGCGTCACGGGAACGATGTCGATGAACTTCCTGTTCGTCCTCATCGGCATCACGGAGTTGAGCCGCTCCGAAACGCTTCTTCTGGGATGCCTCGGGATGCTGGTGCAGTGCCTCTTCTCGGCGAAGCAGAGGCCGAGGCTGGTACAGATCCTGGTGAGCGTCGCGAGCGTAGCCTGCTCGGCGGCCGCGTCCTACGAAGTCTATCACGCGTCATCCTTGAAGTCGCACTCGCTCGAAGCTCCCACGCTGCTGTTACTCGCAGCGGCGACGTACTTCGTCATCAATACATTCTCCATCGCGACCGCCATCGGTCTTACCGAGGGGAAACCAGTGTGGGCCGTCTGGCGCGATTCATACTTCTGGTCCTTCCCGAACTATCTGGTAGGGGCCGCGGTCGCGCTAATGATGAGCGCGGTGAGCCGATGGTTCGGATGGCAGGCGTCCCTTCTGCTGCTGCCGGTCGTGTATGTGATTTACCGCTCCCATCATCTGTATGTGACCCGCTTGGAGGAGGAGACCAAGCGCGCCGAGCAACAGCGGGTCCATGCCGAAGAAGTCGCGAAGCTCCATCGGAGGACGATCGAGGTTCTGGCCCTGGCGATTGAAGCGAAGGACCAGACCACGGCCGATCACCTGGAGCGCGTCGAAATTTATGCCGTTGAAGTTGGCAAAGAACTGGGCCTGACCAACGACGAAATGGAGGCGCTGCGGGCTTCCGCGTTGCTGCATGACATCGGCAAGCTTGCGGTTCCCGAGTACATCATCTCGAAACCAGGCAAATTGACCCCGGACGAATTCGAGAAGATGAAAATCCATACGGTCGTGGGAGCGGAGATCTGCGAGCAGATCCGTTTCCCTTACGCAGTGGCTCCCATCGTCCGGGCGCACCATGAGAAGTGGGATGGAAGCGGGTATCCCGACGGCCTCTCGGGCGAGCAGATTCCCATCGGCGCGCGGATTCTGTCGGCGGTGGACTGCCTGGATGCGCTCGCGTCCGACCGCCAGTATCGGCGGGCTTTGCCGCTCGATGAAGCGATCAAAGTAGTCCAAGCCGACGCCAACAAGGCTTTTGATGCGCGAGTCGTGGAGGTATTGGCTCGCCGCTACGTGGAGTTGGAACAAATGGCCAAACAGGGCTGCGGTGGGGTCGAAAAGCCGAAGCTGTCAATCGATCTGAAGATCGAGCGCGGCGCGGCTCCGGCGGCCGGATTCGAAACGGTCGCCTCCGGGAACGGCTCCAATCGCGACCTGGTGAATTTTCATAACTCGATTGCCGGAAGCGAGCGGCAGGCAAAATTGATCGAGGAACTGACTCAGGAACTCGAAAAATCCGTGGACCGCGCCCAGGTATTCGCAGTGACGCAGAGGGTACTGACGGAGCTAACCGCTTATGACGCCATGGTGTTTTACGCGGTGCGGGACGAACACCTTGTGCCGGAGTATTTGGACGGTAAGGCTTCCGGTTTGTTTGCTTCCCTGCGGATCCCAGTGGGTATGGGGCTCTCCGGTTGGGTCGCCGAGAACCGGAAAACGATTATCAATGGGAATCCCGCGGTCGAACCTGGGTATCTGGACGACCCCGCCAAGTTCACCGCGCTGCAGTCCGCGCTTGCGGCGCCGATCGAGCCCAGCGGCGGCGGAATTACGGGAGTGCTGTCCTTGTACCGTCAGGATCGTGACGCATTTACCAACGAAAATTTGAAGGCGCTGATTGCCGCCGGAGCCAAGCTGGCTCGGGCCCTTGAGACGGCATCAGTCAAGACCGCCGTTTAACGGCGAAATAAGAGCGGACCGCATTCATTCATACTTAAGAATGAAACGATGCACATTCATCCGCTGATCGTAGTAGGATTGGCTGCCATTGCTGTCGCCTTGGCTGGCCTATTCTGGTTGTTGGCGACCCCATTGGCCCGTCTCTTCGTCTGGTGTGTCCTGCACATCTTCTTTAAGGTTAGAATCGTGGGGGGCTCTCGCCTTCCCAAGACCGGAGCCGGGTTGATCGTTTCGAATCACGTGTCCTATGCGGACGCGATTCTCATTGGCTCCGCCACGCCGCGCTTCATTCGCTTCCTGATGTGGCAGCCGTTGTTCGACAACAAGTGGTTAAATCCATTCTGCCGTTTGTTTCGCGCGATCCCGGTGCCGACCGGTTCCCCGCAGAAATCGCTGCGAGCGCTCCGGGACGCGCGCCGTGAGCTTGAAAAAGGCGAACTGGTCGGTATTTTCCCGGAGGGCGAGTTGACGCGCACGGGGGATGTGAAGCCGTTTGAACGCGGAGTCGAGCTGATCGCGCGAGGATTCGAAACCAATCCGGTGATCCCCGTTTACATCCATGGCCTGTGGGGGCACGCCTTGAGCATGAAGGACGGGCGGCCGTTCGCGTCGCGCCTGCGTCTTCGGCAACCCGTCACGGTATGCATCGGCGAGCCGGTCAAGGGGCCGGTCTCAGCGGAGCAACTGCATCTGCGTGTCCTCGAACTTGGAGGTGAAGCGAACGGAGTTCGCCATGCGAGTTGAGTCTCGACACATCGCTTGGGCGGTGGATCGAGGCCAGCTTCTTAGTCGGGGGCAGGCCGCCCGAATTCTCGCCTTCGAGACCGGTACGCGCCGCAGCGCCGCTCTAGATTCCTGATTCTGATCGGCTGACATCAGGGGACTGAGGCTGGCCGACGGCTCATTGCGTCTTCGCGATTGGCCCCACCTCGCGCTGGTAGCAATCCTGGCCCCCGCATGGCTCACCGGGGAATGGTGAGCCGAGGGATGGAACTCCCGGCCGGAGGGTCCGGTTGACAAGCGGGGCCGGGTTCGCTATCCTCAAACGAGTTAGCGAGTTTTGACCTTCTGCTCCCGTGCTACCGCCTTCTCGTTTGGAAGGTCCGGCCGGGGGCCGGCCCCGCTGACCTGGCGGATTCTACGCTGTCCAGGCATGGGCTAGTCCGAAGTCTACTACCCTCGCGTGTTTGGGAATTGGCGTTGTAACCGTATTTTGCGCTGATTTCCGGGTGTGTTCAACCGCGGTAAAGTTTTCGTCGATTTGTGCCGACGAGAGCTAAATCATTGGAGAAAACAAGTTCGTGCCGACGTTTAATCAATTGGTGCGCAAAGGCAGGCGTCCTACGCGCTATAAGACTGCGAGTCCGGCGCTGCAGGCATGCCCTCAGCGGCGCGGGGTTTGCACGCGTGTGTACACCACCACGCCGAAGAAGCCCAACTCGGCGCTGCGAAAAGTGGCGCGCGTGCGGCTTACCAACGGGATTGAGGTAACCACTTATATACCGGGCGTGGGACACAATCTCCAGGAGCACTCGATCGTTCTGATCCGCGGCGGACGCGTGAAGGATTTGCCCGGCGTGCGTTACCACGTTGTGCGCGGAACGCTCGATACGGCGGGTGTCAGCGGACGCTTGCAATCGCGCTCGAAGTACGGCGCCAAGCGGCCGAAGGGACCGGCGAAATAATATGCCACGCAGACGCAGACCTGAAACCCGCGAAATCATACCGGACCCGGTATACAATTCGACGCTCGCGGAGAAGTTCGTGAACTCGATGATGTGGGACGGCAAGAAAGCGGTCTCGCAGAAGATCTTCTACGAAGCCATGGACAAGATCAAGGACCGTTCCGGCGACGATCCTTTGAAGCTCTTCAAGAAGGCCGTGGAAAATTGCAAACCGCTGCTCGAAGTCAAGACCCGGCGCGTCGGTGGCGCGAACTATCAGGTGCCGGTCGAGGTGCCGAATAACCGGCGCACCAGTCTGGCCATCCGCTGGATCCTGATCAACGCGCGTTCGCGGCCGGAAAAGAGCATGCCGGAAAAGCTGGCGAATGAATTGAATGACGCAGCCAACCTGAGGGGTGGCGCGATTAAGAAAAAGGACGACGTACATCGCATGGCGGAGGCCAACAAGGCATTCGCCCACTATCGCTGGTAACTAGAGTTTCTTTTATGCCTCGCACTGTACCACTCGAGAAGATGCGTAACATCGGCATCATGGCCCACATTGATGCCGGTAAGACCACCACCACCGAGCGAATTCTCTATTACACCGGCCGGACCTATAAGATTGGCGAGGTCCACGAAGGTACCGCTGTAATGGATTGGATGGAACAGGAGCAGGAGCGGGGAATCACCATCACCTCCGCAGCCACCACGTGCGAATGGCAAGACTGCACCATTAACATCATTGATACCCCGGGCCACGTAGACTTCACGGCCGAGGTCGAGCGTAGTCTGCGCGTTCTGGACGGCGCGGTCGCCGTTTTTGACGCAGTCGCGGGCGTGCAGCCCCAATCCGAAACCGTGTGGCGGCAAGGCGACAAGTATCATGTGCCGCGCATCTGTTTTATCAATAAGATGGACCGCGTTGGGGCCGATTTCTACCGCTCGGTGGGAACGATTGTCGACCGGCTGAAGTGCCGGCCCGTCGCGATTCAGATTCCGATTGGCGCGGAAGACCATTTCAAGGGCATTATCGACCTGGTGACGATGAAAGCCCGCATTTGGCTCGACGAAACGCTGGGCGCGAATTTCGAAGAAATCGAGATTCCGGCCGACCTGGTGGATCAGGCCAAGGAGTATCGCGAGAAATTGATCGAAGCGGTTTCGGAGAGCGACGACCATCTGTTCACGAAATTCGTCGAAGGTCAGGCGGTCACCCAGGCCGAGTTGAAGGCGGGTATCCGCAAGGCCACCATCGCGCAAAAAATCTTTCCCGTCGTTTGCGGCACGGCGTTTAAGAACAAGGGTGTCCAGAATCTGCTGGATGCGGTCGTCGATTATCTGCCGTCGCCGCTCGATGTTCCTCCGATTCAGGGAGTCGATGTCGACGACAAAGAAAAGCACCTGGTTCGGAATCCGGACGATTCCGAGCCGTTCGCCGCGCTGGTGTTCAAGATCATGACCGACCCGTTTGTCGGCCAGTTGGCGTTTATCCGAGTTTATTCGGGGAAACTGGCGGCCGGCGAGTCGATTTATAACGTCTCCAAGGGCCGTAAGGAGCGCATCGGGCGTCTGGTCAAAATGCACGCCAACAAGCGCGAGGAGATCCAGGAAATTCTCGCCGGAGACATCTGCGCGGCAGTAGGACTGAAGAACGTTGTGACCGGCGACACGATTTGCGACGAGAAACATCCGGTGTTGCTCGAGTCGATCGACTTCCCGGCGCCGGTGATCCAACTGGCGATCGAGCCGAAGACCAAGGCCGATCAGGAAAAGCTGGGCATGGCGATTGCGAAGCTCGCGCAGGAAGACCCGACGCTCAAAGTTTCGACCGATCCGGAGACCGGGCAAACCATTATCGCCGGCATGGGCGAGCTGCATCTCGAAATCATCGTCGACCGCATGCAGCGCGAATTTAATGTCGGCGCCAACGTCGGCAAGCCGCAGGTGGCCTATCGCGAGACGATCAGGAAGACCGCCGAGTACGATTACACCCACAAGAAACAGACCGGCGGCAGCGGACAATACGCGCGCGTGAAGTTGCGCATCGAACCTTTGCCTCCCGGTGGCGAATTCGAATTCGAGAATGATATCCGCGGCGGCAACATCCCCAAGGAATTTATTCCGGCCATCGAGAAGGGCGTGGTCGAGGCGCTCGAGCACGGCATTCTGGCCGGGTATCCGATGTCGGATGTCAAAGTAACGGTGTTCGACGGCGCCTATCACGACGTCGATTCGTCCGAAATGGCGTTCAAGATCTGCAGCTCGATCTGTATCAAGGAAGCGGCGCGCAAGGCCAAACCGGTTCTGCTCGAGCCCGTGATGCGGGTTGAAGTGGTGGTGCCGGATGAATACATGGGCCCGGTGAACGGCGACCTGATTTCCCGCCGCGGGCGTTTGGAAGGCACTGAGATCCTGGGTTCCACGCAAATCATCAAGGCGATGGTCCCGCTTTCGGCGATGTTCGGCTACGCGACCGAGTTGCGGTCGCGCACGCAGGGCCGGGGCGCGTTCACGATGCATTTCGGGCAGTACGAAGAGGTTCCCAAGAATGTTTCTGAGGAAATCACCAGCAAGGCTCAGGGTAAGGTAGCGACTTAATTTTTCAGGAGACGGACACAACATGGCGAAAGAGAAATTTGATCGCAGTAAGCCGCACGTAAACGTGGGGACGATCGGGCACATCGATCACGGCAAGACCACTTTGACGGCGGCGATCACCAAGACGCTATCCAAGCACAATCCCAAAAACAAATTCCGGAGCTTCGATTCGATCGATAACGCGCCGGAAGAGAAAGCGCGCGGAATCACCATCGCGGTGGCGCACGTCGAGTACGAAACCGCCAACCGGCATTACGCGCACGTGGATTGCCCCGGTCACGCCGACTACATCAAGAACATGATCACCGGCGCGGCCCAGATGGATGGCGCGATCCTGGTGGTGGCGGCGACCGATGGTCCCATGCCGCAGACCCGCGAGCACATCCTGCTGGCCCGCCAGGTGGGCGTTCCCTACATCGTGGTCGCCTTGAACAAAGTCGACATGGTAGACGATCCGGAACTGCTCGAACTGGTCGAATTGGAAGTGCGCGAGCTTCTCACGAGTTACGGATTCCCGGGCAACGATCTGCCGGTAATCAAAGTTAGCGCGCTGGGCGCATTGAACGGCGAAGAGAAGTGGGAAAAGACGGTTGACGAGCTGATGGAAGCGGTCGACAAGTACATCCCGATGCCGGAGCGCATTATCGACAAGCCGTTCCTGATGCCGGTGGAAGATATTTTCTCGATTCAAGGCCGCGGGACGGTGGTTACCGGGAGAATCGAGAAGGGGATCTGCAAGGTCGGCGAGGAAATGGAAATCGTCGGATTCACGGACACGCGCAAGACGGTGGTGACGGGCGTCGAAATGTTCAAGAAGTTATTGGACGAAGGGCGCGCCGGAGACAACGTTGGATTGCTGCTGCGCGGCATTGAAAAGGACGACGTGGAGCGCGGGCAGGTGATCGCGAAGCCGGGCTCGATCAAGCCGTACAAGAAGTTCAAGGGTGAAGTATACGTTTTGTCGAAAGACGAGGGCGGGCGGCACACGCCGTTCTTCAAGGGATACCGGCCGCAGTTCTACTTCCGGACAACGGACGTGACAGGAGTCGCGCAATTGCCGGAAGGCATGGAAATGGTGATGCCGGGTGATAACGTGAGTCTCGAAGTGGAG
>JBEKBK010000409.1:0-7992 GCA_050015435.1 Bryobacteraceae bacterium | reverse complement strand
CCACTCTTGCATCTCTGCGGCAATTGCTGTAGAACATAATCGTTTCGATCACCGTGAGTAAAAGTTCGCCACGGTCGACTTCATACAGCTCACGCAGGAGCTGGAGGCGTCTTGCATTCACCGGGGGTCTTTTCCTATGTTGTATTTTGGGTTTCACAATTCTCCTCGCACTCCGTATCAAAAAGCATCAGGCGATATATCGATCTGAGCGCTGCAAACAGAACATTTACTAGCATGGGATTCATGTATCGAAACGTAGCCACTGTGATACATCTATTGCTCCCCTTGGTCGGCCTGCTGTTCGAGCTTCGCGATCCGACGCACAATATCCTGGAGTTCTGTAGCCTTCAACAAAACGGTCATGCCGACCTCGGAGGCACGAACACGCGCATTGCCTGGTTGCTTTGGATCGTCTGCGATGCGCTTCAATGTGTCGGTGAATAGGAGCGCATTCCCGCGGAGAGAATCGACGGCCTTATCGAACTGCGCATCCTTCGCGTCCTGAAGGTCAGACTGAAAAGCTGGATCTTTCTTCAATCGATATATCGTCCGGACATTGATCCCGGCGAGCGCCGCGGCTTCTGCATCCGTCCGCGTGGTCAGCATAGCTGCAATGATTTTCATCCAGCGATCCTGGACACGTCCTCGCGTGCGCGAGGGTGACACTATGTGACTCGCGGCGGCGTTACTCGGTGATCCCTCGGGATTTGCCGTTACGGCCGTTACAGGTGTCACAAGCGTGTCTTCTTGCGCTATCTCCTCTGGCGTTACGGTGTGCATATGCCTCTATTCACACTCTTTTTCTCTCTCTGTAACGCTGTAACTTTGAGAGAGAGAGGGGACGTACTTCATGCCCTGTTTTTTCACCTGACCGTCATCTTTCATGCGCTTCAGCAGCATCCTCACCGCTGGGCGCGATTTCCCGAGATTAACGGCGATCTCCGCGGGTGTGAGTGCGCCTTCGTCGTTAAGCAGCGCCACCACTTCGCGGCGTTCGCCATTCAAAAGTTGCGCGGCGTCGTCACCCAGGACGTGCCATCCGAACGGTTCTTGCTCGAATCGGAGGGCGAAGGTCTTGTCCTCGGTCTCTCGACCAACCACGTCTAGCGTCGCTTCGCCTTCCGGTTTCCGTTTGAGGTACCAGAGTGTGTCGATCGCAGCGGCGATGCCGCCAGTCCCGGCTATAGCTTCGATTCCACTGTCGGACAGTCCTTTGCGCACGTGATGCACGAGCAAAATAGGGACATTGAAATCTTCCGCAAGTTTGCGGAGCCGTGAGACCTCCGCGTATTGACTACGGAAGACGTCATTTTCTTTCTTGCCTCCGCCTTTGATAAGTGCGGTTAGCGTATCGAGCACAAGCAGCCTCGGGCGCTCTTGCTCGATCAGTGCTGCGAGTTGCTCAGAACCCCCACCCATAAGCGGCAAGAGCTCGTAAATGAAGTGCAGTCTCGAGGTCCATTCACCCGCGGGCGCCAGTCTGCGCAGACGCGCCATGGTGCGCGCCGCTGGCTCCTCAAAGGCGCCGTAGAGCACCGGCCCCTGGTCGACTGCGGTGATCCCGTTGATTTTCCGGCCGCCGGCTACGTGGATGGCAGCCTGAAGTGTAAGCCATGACTTGCCGGCCTTCGGACGTGCAATCAGCATCGTCAAGCCATCCCATAGCAAGTCCTGGAACAACGGACGAAGCGTCACGATGCGCCCCCGATATAGTTCCGTTGCCGTGACCAACGGCGGAAGTGTACTGCGGGCTTCATCGATGTGTTCCGGCTCGGCGTGCCACATTTTCCCGAGTTCTTCGATGTCGGGGTTCTCGATCTTCAGCGGGAGACCTCCTCACCGTCGAGCATGGTGATAAGTTCGACTTCAGAATGCCCCGCTTCGAACCAGTCGGAAACGTCTTTCACGCGCGGATCCTCGAGCGTCAGAATGACAAGCTTCGCGACGTGGCCGTTGAGGGCGCGCGCAATTCGGAGAACGCGTAGCCGTCCGGATATATCGTTGTCGGGGATGAGAATTACTTCACGCCCGCGGAGCGCTTCCGTGAATTGTGGCAGCCACGGGACATTCGCCCCGCCGGCGTTGGTAGTCGCCACAAATCCAGAGTCTCGGAGGGTTTCGACATCTTTTTCTCCTTCGACCACGAATACAATCGGAGCTTCGAGCACTTCCGGCAAGCGATAAAGAACCTGATGCGGATGTTTTTTCCACACCCAATCGCCGGCGCCGTCGGGGTATCGCTGCTGGAATTTCTTTCCGGGTCTGCGAACGATCTCGTACAATAGCGCGCCGTCTTCGTCTGTATAGCGGTAGGTGGCTTCGATCGCGGCCGGGTGCTGTTCGCGGCTGGGCCAGATCCCGAGGCTAATGAGCTTCGCGATGACGGTATCCTGCGGGCAATTCGCGAAACAGTGAACGAGGACCTTGCCGTCGTCACCGTCCTTGAGGCTGAGACTCGGCTCATGGTCATCGTGCGCCGGGCAGCATGCGACGTAACCGCCGCCACTCTTCCGGCCCTTGGGCAACGCCCTTGCGATTTGCGCGGCCGTCATAGGCGCCCCCGTAACGAGGTCGGCATCAGCGCTGCCTGATCATCCTCAAGGACGCGCTTGGCCCATCTGACGGCCAGAGTATCAGCGTCTGGATCACGCCGAAGGATGAGCAAGGCGGCTTGGCGATTCTGCTCTCGAAAGTCTTCCGAGCGTTGCCGGGTGCTTTTCTTTCGGGCAGTCAAGCTTAGGCCTCCACCTGGCCGATGCCGCGCGCCGTCGCACGTACGAATTGCTCAACCTCATCGATGTCGTAGCGGACGGCGCGTCCGAGTTTATAGAAAGTGGGCCCGCGGCCGAATAGCCGCCACTTTCTGAGGGTCAGGACGCTGACGCCGTATGTGTTGGCGATCTCAATATCGCTGGCATACCGGCGGCGCTGCTGTACGATTGACGCCGCTCGATTGTGACCGTGTATCGCTGCCATGCCTGTACTATGCAGGCGAGCCGACGGGAAGTCACGCTCAGATACTTTCAGGAACCGTCAGAGAATTTCAGATTTACTCGGGAACCTCTGAGAAATCGACATTTAACGCTTTCGCAAGTTTCAGGCGAACCTGCCTGTCTTGCTGGCTTGTCTTACCGGAGCGATAACGGTCGATCGTATTGCGTCTCGGCGCACCCTTTTGAAGAGACAACTCGTAATCGGAGCCAATACCCCGCTCGGCACAAACCCTGTCGAGCCATGCGCCGCGCCGCTCTGCCCGCCTTTCGAGCTCAGGCTTAGCTTGCTCCATGGCGCGTTCGACTGTTTTGGTCAAACCGCCTGCGATCAGCGCAGCAAGTGCACCCCGACCGTCGCCGCGTTCTGATGCTTCGGCGTAACTTCGTTCGTACTGTTCTCGTAGCTCTTTCGGAGACATCGCCACCTCCAGCGATTCCTCGAAGATTCCCCAAAGGGAAAGCCGCCGGCGGTGAGGTTTTTCCGCTTTGTCGCCCTGCAGGAGCTAGGCGGCCACTGACAGTATAAACGAAAAACGGTACTTGCTGAAAATGTTTCCGCGTCCACTTTAGCGGAATCTTTAGCGACTGCACGGAAAGAATGGGCGTAAAACGGCTTAATTAGGAGTACAACAAATTGACCACAGTCCGTTGGAGGAAAAGCGGATAAGTCGGTTTCTCAACGCATTGCCGGTTAGCTCATTTGTGATTACAAATCAGATGCTCTACCAACTGAGCTACGCCAGCACTCTTCAATAGCAGCCCGCAAGACGGAGCCTGGGCCGCGGCCCGAAACTGAACTACGATTCCTAAGATCGAGCGCCGCGCCCGGCCCTTTGCGGGCGGGAAGATTCATCCACATTTTCGCATACCTCCGCCCAGCCAAGGTATAATCGCCCACGATGGTAGTATTTCGCCGCGAAGGCCTACGAATGGCGCCGTGGTACCTGGCGGCGTTCCTTCTCTGGACCTTTCTGGGCGTGCTTCTAGTCACCTTCGTTGCCGCATCGCTTCCGCTCCGGTCCTGGAACTGGGGGAAGGCGGGCTTTGTGGCCGGGGTCGGGATCTTGGTGTTTCCGACTTTGGCGGGGGCGCTCGGCCTGATGAGCTGGATTCGTGATTTCCGGAAAAGCTTTATTGCCATCGATCAGCTCGGCTTGAGACTGCGGATCCCCGGGACCGCTGAAACCAGCCTGAGTTGGCCGGAGGTCACCGGCGTCCGGTACGAGAAACGCTGGATGACGCTCGGAACGTTTTTCAAGCTTCGGTGCCGGGTCGACGCTTACACGATCTCGACCGCCCACACCTCTCTCACGTTTTCCGCCATCGACATCCCGTCACCCAAGCGCGCCGCGCGTGAGATCGCGTCTCGCATCGGCGCCGAAATCGTAACCGCGCCGGTTCGATGAACGAGCGTCACGGAAACCGCATCCGCTCTTCGCCGAACACCTCAAACACGTGTAACAGGTTTGTGATCCCCAGCAGTTCGCGAACTCGCTTGCTCAAGTTGATAAGTTGCAGGCTTGTTCCAGCGGAGCGCGCGGACACGTACAACCGGACCACCGTGCCGAGCCCCATGCTGTCCATTTGAGTGAGGTTGGTCAGATCCAGCACGACCCATTTGTAGTCCGGGATCAGCCTTTTGATTTCGCTGGAGAGGATGTCGGTGACGCCCGCTGTCAGTTTGCCGGTACATCGCACGATGGCGGCATCCCCTTGAATGGCGTCCGTTTGAATCGTAGTTTCCAGCGTTAATCGCGGCTCCGTTTGCATGGGCTCCTCGAGGGAGTATACCAGCTCCGTACCATTACGCTCATTTTCAGTACAAAGAATCTTCGGGTGTTACGGACGGCGCATTTCCTTCGCTAAAGTTAGGGATGCGTGAATCGATCGTGCCCCCGCACGTCGTCATGCACGACACATTCATTACATATTCAGACGGGAGCAACCAACAAAATATGGCAGCAGAAAACGGAGCAAGCACCATGAACAAACTCATCGGCGCTTTGATTGAAGAGCTGGCGCACGACATGCCTGACGATCCGCGGCTGGAAACGGTACAGGCGGATCTGCTGGCGGCTAGCCGATCCTATGAAAGCGGTAAAAAGAAGGATCTCGCCCTGAGATTCTACCTGGCGGTCCGAGCCCTACTCCAGGAAATCGAACACATGCGGCACGCGGAAACGTCGAAGTTCAAGGAAGCCGGCGCCCCCCCGCCGGTGGACTCGCATTCGTCCAATCTTAGCCGGTAAGAAGCACCCCACCAAGCTCGCTTGTGGGCGTATTCCTCAAGAAGAGCTTGGATCGCCATCGGGAACCTGGTTCGGGAAAGAGATGCGAAAGACCACACCCGGACCTGGTTCCCCGGCGCCCTGCGTCTGCTCCAAAGTTCCCCGCAATTGACGGCACAAAGTGGCGATGATCTTCAATCCCCGCGGTTTGCGCCGCTGCGCGTCCGCCAGTTGGGCAATACCCACTCCGTCGTCGCGCATGACCAGTTCAATGCGATCCCCGCTACGTCCGCCTTCGATGCGAATCGACCCGCGGCGCGGTTCCGGAAAAGCGTACTTGAGCGCATTCGAAATCAGCTCCCCCAAGATCAAACCGGCAGGAATAGCCTGGTCAACGGGTAGCTTAAGGCCGCCCAGTTCCACTGACAGCCCGATGCGCGCCCGGTCCACGCCGTAGGACACGAGGAAATTGTTCGCCAACCGCGCTGTGTACTCAGCGAAGTCCACTTGCCGCAAGTCGTCCGCGCCATAAAGCTGCGCATGAATCAACGCCATGGACTCGATGCGCATCTGGCTGGTGCGCAACGCGTCGGCGACCTGATGGTTCTCAGCGAACTCTGCTTGTAACCGCAGCAGGCTCGCGATCACCTGCAAATTGTTATTGACACGATGATGGACTTCCTGCAACAGGACGTCCTTTTCGCCGTTAGACTTGTCGAGTGCGGCGACTTTGTCCCGCAGGTTCGAATTCGCCTGTTCCAGTTCCTGGTTGGCCGACTGAAGCTTAGCATCGCTCGCGGCCAACCTCCTCTTTAGAACCCGGCCATAGCTTTGATCGAGAACCGCTCGGCCGAGCGTCAGCAGCAAACTCCCATACACCCTCAGGTTGGAACCGCTGACCGGGACCTGAAGGCGCGCTATATTCCAGAACCCCTGCGCCGATAGACCGAGGTCCTTGGCCGCCCGCTCGAGCGCGAGGGGTTCAGGGTAGTGATCAAAGACCTGGCCCGCGAGGAGCATTCCAAAATGCCGGTCGCCCAGCGCGAGTGGGAGGGCGACGTGGGCAAACCCTGCATAGTCATGGGTCAACACCATGGAACCCGTTTGCAGAGCATCGGCAGCCGCAGTGCAGGATCCGCTTGGGCCTCTGCCCGAATTCAGGCAAAATAGACATCCCGCGCCCCATTCCGATTTCGCCTTGCGAGCCAGACGCCAGATCGGCTGAGGATTGTGACAGATTCCGATGAGGTCTCCGGCGTGGTCGGTAAGGGCCACAGCAATTCCCATGGCGTGAGCGTACAATTCCAGAACTTGCGCCCAACTTTCGGGATTGAGTAACTCACCTTGGGCTTCCACGGATCATACGCTTTGTTGCAGGCTTCGCGGTGGGTTTGGCCGGCGTCCCACTCCCATGCGAGGACTTTCGCGCGTGGGCGCGCGACTCAGAACACTTGAGTAGGTCTCTATGGGCATCGCAGCCAACGCCTCGGCGTGGCCCAGTGGCAACAGCGCGATGCCCCCTTGACCGATCGTAAACTCGCGGGTTTCAAATTCGTGCTTGCACCCGCGTGCTTTGACCACCGCAATGCAGCGATGCACCGAGTTTCCCAGCTCCACCAGGGAAAGCACGATGATGTTGTCCACGATGGAGCTGACCGGGAACTCCGGCATATAGGACGAGAGACCGAACAGTTCTGGATTCTCGTAATTGAAAAAGGTCGTCATCAAGTGGAACTTGCTGAAGGCCACCAGCGCGTGAAAGAAATCGCGGTACGCCCGCTGACTGTCAAGGGCAGTGCTATAGCTGGTTACGCCATCAATCACCAGCCGCTGTATGTCATATTCTTCGATGGTCTTGACGATGCGCGCGAAGTGCGAATCGACTTCGAGCTCCTGCGGACTTTCATAAAAGATGTGGATCATCCCGGAATCGATCTGCGATTGAAGATCGAGGCCAAGGGTTTCGGCATTGCGGACGATTTGCGCGGGATGTTCGTCGAGCGAAATCAGCAGGCCGCGCTTCCGGTCTTTCGTTACTCCTTCCAACAAAACTTGTGTGCCGAGCACGGTTTTCCCCGCTCCTGAAATGCCGACCACCATCGTGGTGGACCCATCGAACAGGCCGCCGCCAATCAAATCGTCCAGAGCTTTCACTCCTATGAGGGAACGTTTGGCGGTCGAGGTCGGCTGCGCCAGATTCTGGACAACAGGGGCTTGCGCGCGGCGAAACACTTCCAGGCCGTGGTCGGAGGTAATCCGTAGCGTGTGCTTGCCGGCTACGTAGTTTTGGCCCCGGCTCTTCACGATCTCGACGCTCCGGTGCCCGTGCCGGCGCACGCGATCGTGAGTCAGCTCGATCACCGTGTCGCAGAGAAATCCAGCCGCCTCCAAGGTGAGGATCGACTCGGACAACCGGCCGATCTCATGCGACAACATGCACGTCAGATTCTCGCGATCCAATCCCTCCAGGAATTGCTGTAGCAGACCGCGGTAAGATGCCGGCGGCGTATCCGGTTCAGCTCCGGGAGCCAGCAGCCCGATCCCGTCAATGAACATACGCCGTGCGCCCATTTCGGCGGCGGTTTCAAGCAGCAGGCTCCGCGGGGATTGCAGTTCCGCCGCCAGCACCTGGGGACTGGAAAAGATGATCTTGATCTGGTTTTGCGCTTGCAGTTCGTCCAGATTCCAGCCAAACAGAGCGGCATCCCGGATCAGCTTCGCTGGGCTGGTCTCAAATACAACGATGATGCCGGGCTCCTGGTAGTCGGTGA
>JBEKBK010000408.1:0-7999 GCA_050015435.1 Bryobacteraceae bacterium | reverse complement strand
AAAATTTCAAATATGTTTGGCTAGTCTTTTGGCCTGGGGCGTTCTCAGAATCACCCGCTTTCTTGCACCGCAGCAACATCACTTCGCGCGCGCCCGGTGCGGAACTATCGCCTCGATTCGAGGCAACGTACCTTGCAGCGGGCCCTTCTATTCGAGTTCGCATTTGGCGGTAACCTGAGGGGTATCCCGAATGTCAGGCCAGATCATCCGGCAGTTGAAACCGGAGGAAGAGGAACTCTTCCGCAAGCGCGAAGAGTTGGCTGCCATCCGCGCGACCCTGGCGGAGCGCGAGTTGGAACTGGTTGATCTTCGCACGCAACTTGCTGCGTTTGAGGGGCGCTACCTTCGGCAGGTGGGCTCGCTGTACGCGGAACTGGATGAATGGAAAGCGCGAATTTCCGAGTTGGAAGCCCGGTTTGATCCTTCCGCCGCCGCGAAGGAGCGGGCAGATGAGGCCCGCGAACAGGCGCGCCAGACTCACGAAGACGCCCACGGAAAGGGAGCTGAAACTCACGACTTCACGCCTTCGCCCGAACTCAAAAGTCTCTACCGGGAAGTTGCCAGACGCATCCATCCGGACCTTTCCAGGGATTCCAGCGATCAGGAGCGGCGGACTCGATTCATGGCCGAGGCCAACCGCGCATATGAAGCGGGCGACGCTGGAGCCCTAGAGCGGATTCTCGACGAATACCATGACGGCGCGGATGCGGTGGAAGGCGAAGGGATCGGAGCCGAACTCATCCGCCTCATCCGGCAAATCAGCCAAGCCAGAGAGCGCATATCTGCTATTGAGCAGGAATCGGCCGCCCTGCACCAAAGCGAAATCGCGCTACTCAAGAAGCAGGCCGAGGAAAGAGAGCAAGAGGGCCGCGACTTGCTCGCCGAACTTGCAATTGCCGTTCGAGAAGAGATTGAGCGGGCCAAGGGGGAATACGAGGCCCTTACCAAACAAGGGGCAACCCGGCGTGACTGATGAATCTCAACTCCAGGTCACAAATAAGAGTCGTGATTTGTCACTCAGCCTTTCGAAGGCAAGCTCCAGTCTGATAGCACGCGGCCGGAAGGATGCGGCGATGCTCGTAACGCCAGCCCCAACGGTGACTGTAGAAGCGAATGCGGCTTCGGTGTCTGAAGCGATTTGCGAGATGTGCGGCGAACACAAAAAACTCGACGAGGCGAGCGATGGCTTCTGTTCGTGGTGTCGCTGGCGCGAAAAAGAGATATCTGAGATATGGAACCGATGGGGGTTTGATAGATGGGGACGGCCTCTAAATGGGGTTTGGGACGACCGCGCGCAACGGCTTGACGCTGGAGCCAAACTAGAAATTGATGGGCGCCTCGAACAACTTGGATTACAGGCGCGCTGGATTGAGTTGTGGTGCGCATTTGGAAAGGTCGAACATAGCCCTATGCGACGGGGGCGGATTCAAGCGTTTTCGGTGGCGGAAGCGGTAAATCACAAATGGCGCTTTGACAGCGAAGGATATCCCATGGGTGGGACTTGGGATCATGAGGCACAGCGGCGAGCCACACTTGCCTGTGATGAACTGAGAAGGATTCTTGTTAACTTGGGGTTGCCCCTACCGGACCACTGGCCGGACGAGTGGGTTCCGAATGCACCTTACATGCTCAACCCGCTTGAGATATCCGAGAGTGTCTGGCCCCCTGGTTTCGGCGGCGACCCGAGGTTGGCTTGCAGCAAGTGCGGCGAACATAAAGAGCTGATCTATGCCGGGTCCGTCTGCGCCAGTTGCGCCGATGCTCTCGACTAAAGCCGCGGCTCGTCAGATCTGTGGTGGGGCGAATCAATGGCGTTGATTTTGCCGAAGGCCCCGGTTTCGGCCTGCTTCGGGGAACGTCGTCGAAACCGAGCAGAATCATGCAAATGTGTGCACAACTCGTACCTTTCGATGCGTTTTTCAAGGGTTAATCAACACTCTAAGGGTCTTTTTTTCGCGCTTGACTCCTCCTCCGAACGTGAGCGTTCATGGGACTGCCATGGTCGTCGCCATCTACGCCCGGGTCAGCACCACCGACCAAAGCTGCGAGCTCCGTGAACTGCGCCAGTATACCGTCAGGCAGAGCTTTCAAGTCTTTCAGGAGTATGTAGATACGGGCTTTAGCGGGGCCTCGGCCAGCCGGCCGCAGCTCGACTGCCTGCTGCGGGATGCCCGGCTCCATCGCTTCGACGCCGTGCTGGTCTGGAAGCTCGATCATTGGGGCCGCAGTGTGGCCCACTGCGTCCGGTCGATCCAGGAACTGGTAGCCCTGGGCATCCGCTTCCTGAGCCCCACGGAATCCATCGATACCGGCACGGAAAGCCCTATGTCCAAGTTCCTGCTCCACTTGTTCGCAGCGTTCGCGGAAATGGAGCGCGAAATCATCCGCGAGCGCGTCCGGGCCGGGGTCCGCAATGCAAAGGCCAAGGGAACGCGCCTGGGGCGCCCACAGCGCGTTTTCCGGCGCGACGAGGTAGTCAGGCTGCGGGCCGAGGGGAAGAGCTGGCGAAGCGTTGCGCAAACGCTAAATCTGCCAATGTCCACCGTTATTGACGCCTGCCGATCCTGTTCGGAAAACCCTCCCAAGGTCTAGCGCCAGGAACAGCGCAAACACAACCCCTTACGTGACAACCATTTACCGTTCGGAAAACATGTGATTTCCGAACAGCCCGAAGACCCTCAACGGCAGCTGCCGGCGCGCCCGGTTGGTCACAGGTGGGGATTAGTTCCCGCAGCCAATCATTGCACGCGCCCGTGCGGCTACGGATTGGAAGCCACACGATTGCGGAAATGGTCCCGCGATAATTTGAAGGACACCATCGGGCCGATTTTGAAAGGCAGCGTGGCCCTTCCTTTTTTAAAGGGTGCCAAAATCAGGCGATCGATTAAAGGGTGCCAAAATCAGGCGATCGATTGCAGGCGATCGATTGACGTCACACGGCGACGAAATAGGTCACGCGCCGGCCGCGTTAACGATTTGTTTCGCCCAGATAGTTGAATCGATGTAAGCCTCTCGGATCGCAGCAGATGGAATTTCGCACCTCTGCGACAACCGGTCCACCTCGTCCCAGTTGCCCAGCTCATAGCAGCGGATCAACTGATAAAGGCAGGTCAAGAAGCCCTCGTCCGGGGCGATTCCGAGAAGGGCTTCGGTGACTTCCTTTCCTAGGGCCACGCGGCGAAGAGCTTCATCGAGAGGTTGATCAATCAAGGCGTCGAGTAGCGAGAACATTCCCATGAGGAAGGTTTCATTGGGACGCCCGGTGCGCGCCAGCTCAGCTAGCCGCTCGCAGAAGCGCGCCCGCACCAGCGACAGCTTCACCAGTTCGCTGGGCTTATTCGTCGCGAGCATGGGCAATGTTACCAAGGCTACCCAGCGGCGAAGACAGTCCTCCCCCAAGGCCAGCAGCGCGCGCATGATCGACTGAATTTTGGCGCTGCGTTGAAACATGGCCGAGTTCGCATAGCGCAGCAGTTTATAGGTGAGCGAGACGTCCTCTCGAATGAGACGCCCCAGACGCTCGAAATCCAAATCGGCCTGGTGCACTTCGCGCAGAAGCTGTAAGCAGGTGGTTTTGATCGCCGGGATCTGCTGGCCGCAAACCACCACGGGTCGCGCAAAGAAATAACCCTGAAACAGGTCGTAGCCGGCTCGCATCGCCCACTCGAACTCGGTGTGACTTTCGACTTTTTCCGCCAGCATCAGAACACCCCGCGGTTTGTAGGTGCGAAGCAAGTGTTCCTGCTGTTCCCGCGAACTCAGCCGCATGTCCACTTTGATCAGGTTGGCAATGCCAGCCAGCGGCGCCAGATCGGGCTCATCGGTGAAATCGTCAAGAGCCAGGCAGTAGCCCTGTTGTTGGATGCTTTGGCACAAAGCCACCAGATCCTTGGTGGGTACGACGGTTTCCAGAATTTCGATGACCAAGGAGCCGGGCGGCAGAGACAAATGCATGTTTGCCAACAAGAGGCGATGATCGAAATTGATAAACGCCTTCTTGCCGTCCAGAAGCTGGTCTGCCCCGATCGACAGGAGCGTGTTGGAGATCACTTGCATTGTCGCGGCGGCGGCTTCGGTGCCATCGAATGCGTTGTTTGCGGCATCCGATCGGAATAGCAATTCATAGCCATAGAGTTTCTGCTGGCGATCGAAAATGGCTTGTCGCGCAACCAATGCATCCACGTCGTTCAATATCGGATGAATTATCCGAAATGATTAGTGAATTGGCGCGCGCATCCGGAACTTATTGTGTAGTCGCTCAATGCTGCCGCCGAACCTCTCGGCGTGTTAATGCCAATGGACCGGCGCCCTCGTGCTCGGTCTGGCCCTGTGGCTTCAAATGGAGGAACGGCACGCTTGGCTGCGCTGGCTCGGATGGGCGGTCGTCGGGGTCTCCGTGATAGACGGCTGGTCGGGATTGCAAGCTTCGCTTCAATCGCTGCCCCGCGTCGCAGGGTTCGTCCATGCGGTGCTGGCACAAATCCTGCTTTCGATGGTCATCGTGATCGCAGTGGGCACCTCTGCCGGGCCGCAACTTGACGAACCTCTCGAAGATACCGGGCGGCCCTCACTCCGCTTCCTTGCCTTGGCCGCGCCCCTGGTGGTCTTCTGCAAGTATTACTGGGCGCAGCCTACCGTCATGGCATAATGGGCTTCCTGTTGCACATCCTCAACGCGCTGGTCGCCGGATTTGCGGTTCTGGCAATTTGCGTTCTCGTAACCCGCCAGTTTTCGAATGTTCCTTCGCTGAACGTACCAGCGATAGTCTTGGCCACTGTGACCATCACGCAGGTAACCCTCGGGTTTGCAACGTTTATTATCCTCTTAATCAGTTCCGAAGGTAGCTTGGCGTAGGCGGCTTTAGGTAACCCTGGAGCTTGCCTAATTCTGGTTTCATCCCAAGCAAGTACTATGCATTGTGCATCCAAGCCTGCCGATCATCGCACAATGAAAGCTATTTTGACGGTGTTGATCTTTGGGATGGCGCTCCTTGATGCCCAATCCCCTGTTGTTAAGCGGGTTGCCAAGCAATGTAGGTCGAGGCCAACATGTTTTACACGCACATTCTGGAAGAAAACCTAGAGCTTTATGTACTTGGAAGTCTGTCACCCGAGCAAGCACTCGGCATTGAATCTCACTTGGGAGAGTGTCAGACCTGTAAAAACAAACTGATCGAGGTGGAAAACTTCGCAAGGCAGCTGTCCGATCTGGGCAGGCGGCAAGGTAGCGAAGGAGAGATGGAGCGGCGACGAGAGTACCGCATTGCTGTGGATGACCGAGCATTCATGCGGCTTGTCGGCCCCTTATCGTCTACTCGTGTGGACGTTCAGATCCTCGATGTATCCAGGAACGGCTTGAGGTTGTGCGTGCCAGAATTCCTGCAGCTAGGAACGATTGTTCAAGTCCATTTGAAGGGCTCTGTCATGCTCGGGGAAGTGCGTTATTGCAGCCAAGTCGGTACCGAATTCCACGAATTCCACGTCGGTGTTCGGATTACGGAAGTATTCCCCAACCCATGAGGATACTGTCGCAGGACAATGCCGAGCGATCGCGATGTGTGATGCCCTTGTCGTGCGCGGCTTCGAGCGCATCCGCAATCTGGCGCGCTTCGAGCTGCTCGGCTCGGCTCTGGAGACTGAGGAGCTTCCGCTGCTTGCGGCGGCTCCAGATCAGCGTGGCGACAAACAAGATGGTTGTGGCGGCCAGCGCGCCGAGCTCAGCGACCGCTTTCCTCAGGCCTGCGTGAACGGTCTCCTGCTGCTGCGCGGAGCAGGTCCGGTGTAACCCGGGGTAGAGTAATTCCCTAAGGCAGCCGGAAAGTGGGATTTTCCGTGCCCGACGTTGGCCGGGGATTGGGGTTTTCCCCCAATGCGACCCTGGAGATTCCTCAAGAGAGCCGAAGTTGGCGCGCGTACATTCGAGTCTGAAGCCGAATTGGACCGCTTCAAACGGCCTTCCATTCCCGTTCTATTACGAATCGGAAATCTTAAAATACATCGTTTTCTCAAGACTTACGATCGTTTGGATGGAGGAAATTTCAATTGCTGCCGATAGCGAAGTAGGTGCGATCACCGGCCACGGAACGACGCCGCTGCGCGCGTAAATTCTGGGCGTCCAGCATCTTGCTGCTCGCCCTGTTTGTGACGATCACCCCTGTCTTTCTGATCATTTCTGCCGACGAGCAGCAGAGCGCTGCATCAGCCGAATGGGTCGCGGTCCTCTTTAAGCTCGATCAGCTTGGGTCTGACATCCTGGAGCTGGAGAATGCGGCGAGCAGAGCGCTTCCTGGCAGTCGAATAACTCGGCATATCGCGCCCAATCGGAGGCCCTCATCCCTTCGTCGGCGAGAATTCCGGAGTTGCGCGAAATTCTGCTACACGTGGATTCGACTATGAGCCGGATGGATGAGATCCAGCCCCGCCTGATCCAAACGCCGGCGCCACCGGACCGGCTTATCGCAGAATTCCGAAGCGAGGATCGAGCGGCGCTTACCGAAGTGCTGAACGCACAGCGATTGGTGCGCGTGCAGCTCTCTGACGGCCAACGGAATCGCCGAAAAGGCGCGGTATCTGAAAATACGGTAATGTCCTAATTTGCTTTTTCCTTCATGCGATAGCGGGCATTGACCATTCGGACACATTCTGGCAAGAAGGCAAGTTGTTTTCGTGCGACAATAAATCGGAATACGAGGTCGATGCTTTGCCAGATACAAAGGACAGCAAGACGGCCACACCACCCGGCAATGAACCAAAAAGCTCCGCAGACAAGGCGGCTGACCGAACCGCGACTGCTACGGTCTGGATAGCGATTTTCACCATCATCCTCGCTCTTGTGAGCGGCTTTACCCTGTACGAGGTGATAGAAGGCGGTACTGACACTCACGCCCTTGCCGTTGCCGCTGGGAAACAAGCTGAAGCAGCCACAACAGCCAACCGTGCATGGATCGTCGTAAAGGGCACTTCCTTCGGTTACATCAAGGATAAAACCGGTGTTGATAGGGCCAGCTCCATCGTCGTGCTGACGAACACGGGGCCGTCTCCGGCTTTTCATGTGAAAATCTGGCGCTGTGCTCAAGTTCGGTCGACCGAGCCGCAGGTTGAATCGACGATGCCCGGTGATTTTCCGACGGATTGCGATGATAGTGAAATTTTAGGGGAGATAGGGAAAGACGTTCCGGAAATCATGCATGTGAACGACATTAGCCAAGTGGTGCCGAAGAATAGCCTCGTGGAGAACTGGCATGACAATGGCAAACGTTTTTATGCGTGGGGACACATTACCTACCAGATCTTTCCTGACGACGGGAAGGTGCATTTTTTGAATTTCTGTCTGGCGAACTCGCTGAATCAGTTGACGGCTTGCCGCAACGGGAATGACGGCAAACGAGAGTGCTGCGCACGCCAGCAGGCAAATTAGGACACTACCGAAAATACTAATTGCGGCAGCGTGTCTGCTCGCATTTGGTCTGGTTTTCGTCTTCCGCAAGTTCCGGATCGACAGCGCCACGCAGCGCCGGCAGGACCTTCGCAACACTCACGATGAAGTGATCGCCGCATTGACCGCGGCCCGAGACGGGTCAGAAACCCTGAATTGCTTCCTCATCAATGCCAGTCATGTGATGGATGCGCGGGTAAGTCCATAATCGGAGCGACGGCTGCCCTTCTGAAGACGAACCTAAGCGATCGGCAGCGCACTTTGGTTGAGACGAGCCTTCAATCCGCCGAATCCTTTGATCGGTTCATCCACGACATGCTGGACTATTCCGACATCGAGACAGGGAAGCTCGAGTTGCAGGTGGAGGAATTCGCGCCGTCGAAGGTGATCGAGGAAGCCGGGAACCTTTTCCGCTCAGCCGCTGAGCGCAAGGGGTCTTAAATTCCACTGCAAGGGTGGAGAGGGATTACCGGCATCGGTCCGAGGAGACATCGGCCGATTGCGTCAGGTCTTGCACCATTTGATTCACAATGCGATCCGGTTTACAGAGCACGGTGAAATCTCG
>JBEKBK010000407.1:0-8068 GCA_050015435.1 Bryobacteraceae bacterium | reverse complement strand
GCCCCTCATCAACGGCAAGGGTCGGACTCTCAAAATGTGTGCTCTCTCGGATCCCGTGGCCGCGCCAAATCGCGCAGCCATAGGCGGCATCCCGTAGAAGTGACCCACGCGGCTGCTACTAGGCGGTCCTCTGAATCACGGCTCGTCCGAAAACGATCGTGCGAGTTGGAGATTCGGGCGGGCTATAACGCCACACCACCTGCGGTTGCGTGTAACCTATAGCTTCACCAGGAGCAAACGAAATGCCGGGCTTCCGCCACATCCTTTTTCCCGTCGACTTTTCCGAGCGCTCGAAGGCCGTCTGCCCGTATGTGAAATCTTTCGCCGGGCACTTCCGCGCCAAGGTCACCCTGCTCAATGTGGTACAACTCCCGCCTTGCATTCCTGACGGCGGCATCAATGCTTCCTTCCCGGTGATGATCGATCTCACGGCGCTGGGGCAGATCCGCGAACTGCTCATGAGCCGGCTCAAGGATTACTTCGATGCGCCTGAGGTGGAGCACGTGGTGGAGCAGGGCGATCCGGCAATCTACATTACGGATTATGCGCGCCAACACGGAGTGGACCTCATCATGCTGCCCACGCACGGCTTCGGGAGATTTCGCAGCCTGTTGCTGGGCTCGGTGACCTCTAAGGTCTTGTACGATTCCGATTGCACGGTCTGGACGACGCCGCACGCAGAGGACCCCGCGATGGAGCAGCATTGGCCTTGCCGCAACGTGGTGGTGGCTGTGGATCGCGGCGCGGAGCAAGCAGAAGTGCTGCGCCGCGCTGTCAAACTGGCGCGCGAGTTAGGAGCCAGCGTGCGCCTGGTTCACGCCGTTCCCGGCGCCGAGCACGGGCCTGGGGACGCCGGCGGTGAAGAGTTTTCAGATTTCCTGATACAGATGGCCACTCAGGACATGGCCAAACTCCAGGCGGCGGTCGGAACGAATCTCGAGGCTTCCGTGGTTGCCGGCGACATTGGTCCGGTGGTACGGCAACTGGCGGAAACGCAGGATGCGGATATGGTGGTGATTGGCCGAGGGGTGATGCGAGGGACTTTGGGCCGCCTGCGATCGAGATCGTATGAGATTATCCGCCAGTCGCCTTGCCCGGTCCTGAGCTTTTAGGGTCATAAGAGCGCCCTCCGGCCAATAGGTTCCGAAGAGGAGGGGCTCGCTCTTTTCGTCTGCCTCCATGGCGAGATGAAACACCTCCACAGTTTCCGCCAATTGGGCTCGTCTTGACAGTCGCCCCCACCCGTCCCACCCAGCCAAAACTATTTGCCCACATGCAAAAAATATTCCCCCCTGTGCACTGAGCGCGCCTGTGCCCTAACCGGCGGGGTCTTGCGACGCTTCCCCGAACTCGGCGTGCTACGCAGATTTCTCATCGACCGGCCAGTTTTTAAGTGAGCTCACCGGTCCGTCACGTCACTTAAGATTCAGGGCGGTCAGGATGAGTGAAGGCGGCGTGGCGAGTAGTAGGAGCATCAACGAGTCGCCAATACCGACCCAAGCCAAGACTCGCTGCACATTCCGAGAACGGCGTTTCTCGGGACTTGGCTTCCTCACGCCACCCCATAGACAGTGTGTAGGAGTAAGATTGTTCAAAATCCCATGGCTCTGTCGGCAGGCACCCGTCTCGGCCCGTATGAGATCCTCGCCCAGATCGGGGCGGGGGGTATGGGCGAAGTGTATCGCGCCAAGGACACCAAGCTGAAGCGCGAAGTCGCGATCAAGATTCTACCCGAGGTTTTCGCGCGCGATCCAGATCGCATGTCACGCTTCCAGCGCGAAGCCGAAGTGCTAGCGTCACTTAATCACACCAATATCGCGCAGATCTACGGCGTAGAAGATCACGCGCTGGTGATGGAACTGGTGGAAGGTGAAGGTGAATCCCCAAAGGGTCCGCTGTCATTCGATGAGGCCTGGAAGGTTGGGTCGCAAATCGTGGCGGCGCTGGAGTATGCTCACGACCGCGGCATCGTGCATCGGGATTTGAAACCCGCGAATGTGAAGATCACGCCGGACGGCACGGTCAAGTTGCTGGATTTTGGATTGGCCAAGGCCTTCGCGGGTCAGAAAGATGCTTCTCCAGCGTCGAATGAGAACTCGCCCACGCTGACAATCGGTGCGGACCGAAGTTGGCGTGATTCTGGGAACAGCCGCCTACATGAGTCCCGAGCAGGCCCGAGGGAAACAGGTAGACAAGCGCGCGCCGCCCGGGCCGTCCGGGTGGTCTCTCTAATACTACGCTGCAGGGGCAGGCAAAAAACCGTAAACCGTCTCCGGCACCGGCTGGAGATCAATGGGCGGGGGCAACCGGGCGGGGGGCGACCGCGAATTGAGCAAGTTTCGACCGGCGTTGACACGAGGGCTTACGTTGACCTGGACGTAACTCAGCACTAACCACGAGGTACTACGAGGACTGGTACCGACCCACCAGTCAGACGGCAAACATAGTGCTTCTCTATTGGCGTATAGGGAAAATCGATTTGACATATTGAAACCGCCAGCACAAACTTGTAAGCGTCACTCGTCGGTCCTAGCGAGTGCGATGGTTGCAAAGTATGTCTGTGAATTCATGGAGGCAGGGAATGAGTCGGATAAGAGCTTGCGTTTGGACACAGATGGGTGTCCTAGTCGCGTTGGCGATAGTGTGGTCACTGAGCGCAGAAAAACCGCTCAGCGCGCAGACGGTGGTGGATCAGCCAGTGACTTACAATAAAGACATCGCGCCAATTTTCCAGCGGAGCTGCCAGCATTGTCATCGCCAAGGCTCGGTCGCTCCGATGTCCCTGCTCACCTACAAGGAAGTTCGGCCTTACGCGCGATCGATTAAGCAACGGACGGCCCTGCGATATGCACCCTACAGTCGGGGCGTCATGCCGCCGTGGTTCCTCGAAAAGAACATTGGAATACAGCACATGAAGGACGATATTTCCTTGACCGACGTGCAAATCGCAATGATCGCAAGATGGGTCGACAGCGGTGCTCCCGAGGGCAATCCTGCTGATCTGCCGAAGGCGCTCACTTTTGCTGAGGACGGGACCTGGACGCTCGGTAAACCCGATTTGATTGTGTCCTCGCCGACGTTCCTTGTTCCGGCTGAAGCGTCCGACAGTGGAACGGCGATAGGTAGCAGCGCTCCGATTGCCCTGGACGAAGATCGGTATCTGAAGTCAGTTGAGTTTAAGGAGGTCTCCGAGTTTACTTCCAAAACCCCTCCAGCCGGAGCAGGGAAGATCGGCCAAGGCGTTCCAGGCAGCTTGTACGCGATTCACCACGCTAACGTGGCCATCGTCAAGCCCGGTGATGAATCAGATCTGGGTGATCCAGAGGACCTCGGAGGTGCCGACTCCGGTGATCGTCTACCGATCCACGAAGTTGGTCGCAACGGAGACGTCTTCCCGGACGACGCGGCCAAGCTATTACCGGCTCACGCAATATTCGTGTTTGACAACGTGCATGTTCATTCCGCCGGAGTTCCTGGATCGGAACGAAAAACGCGTCTTGATATTGGGCTGCGCCTTCAGCCAAAGGGTTACAAGCCGAAGTATCAATTGACGCCCATCTCTTTCGGGCAGGGAGAAATCGCGATCATGCCTGGCCAGAACGGTCAGCGCTTGGATGCCTACTATGTGACCACGGCGCCGATAAAAATGTGGAACTTCGAGCCTCATATGCACGCGGCTGGGGTGCGGATGTGTATCGAGGCTATCTATAGGCACACGACCGAAACCTTAAACTGTGCCGGCTACGACCATAATTGGGTTCGGAACTATATCTACGATGAGAACTATGAACCTCTGATTCCGAAAGGGACGATTCTGCACTCGATTTCGTATTTCGACAACAACGCCAAGAATCAGAACGTACTAGATCCCAGAAACATCTCGGTCTGGGGCAACAGCTCCGTGAACAACATGATCACGGTGTTCGACTTTGGCGTGGTTCTTACTGACGAACAGTATCAGCAGGAACTCGCGAAGCGGCGAGCGTTCCTCGCGACCACGCATGAGGAGCCTATTGGATGCCCCGACTGCTATAAGCAGTCCCCAGCACCCAAATCAGCCACGATGCCGGATCCGAAAAAGGTCGCCGAGCGCTAGGAAGAATGTCCATGGCTGACCGGTGTTGCGGAGCGGTGTCAGCCACGGACATGAAAATTGTGTGTAAAACCCGGAAGCGTATACCGGGAAAAGAGAGATCCATGTTAGAAACACCCTATCGAAGATTTAGGCTTACCGCCGGGCTGGCTGTATTCATCTTGATCGCTGTACCTCTCGATCGGCTCTTGGGTCAGGACCAGCCGGAATTGCCGCAGAACCTCACGTACCAACGGGGCCAGCCCGTGATTCCGGCCTACGAAGGATGGCATCCAAATCCCGATGGGACGATAGACCTTTGGTTTGGGTATCTCAATCAAAACTGGCAGGAAGAGATTGACATTCCAGTCGGCTCGAACAACCTGATTGAGCCGGCTGAGTATGGCCCGGATGGTGGTCAGCCGACCCATTTCTTCCCACGTGTAAACCATTGGGAGTTCGCAGTTCGGGTTCCCAAGGACTTCGGCTCAAAAGAAGTCGTTTGGACGTTGACGTCGCATGGCCATACGTACCGGACCTACGCTACGTTGAAGTCGGGCTACATCCATGACGACATGGGTGTGGAGCGAGAATTCAACAACTCAATCCCTCCGCCGGGAAACAAACCGCCTATCTTGACGGTCGAAGGTGAAAAGGTTCGAACGGTCAAAGTCGATCAACCAATCACGTTGAGCGCGGTCGCCACCGATGACGGATTGCCTCGAGCCCGCGTCGAAAGCGCCCCTTCGCCGGCTAAGCGTCGCGGCCCGAGTCCAGGGGTAGCGGCCGGCGGCGATAACGGGCTGCGCGGCGCAACAGGCTTGCGCCTGGGGTGGTATCTGTTCCGCGGCCCGTCTATCGTGAGATTTGATCCTCCACAATTTGAGCAGTGGGAGGACGCGCGCGGTGGTTCACCCTGGTCGCCCACCTGGGTGAATCCTCCCATTCCACCCGACAATAGATGGATCGTCCATGTCAGCTTCGACAAGCCGGGAACTTACGTTTTGCGGTGCCGTGCCAGTGACGGGTTCTTTAACGCGGACCAGAACGTAACGTTTATTGTCGAGCGCTAGAAATCGCTTGCAGGCGGCTGTCAGTGAGGGTCTGTATGATCGGCAGGAGCTTATGAGTAGAATATCTGGATCATCGCTACTGGCAACAGCGATTGGCTCACTGGCTGTTCTGTTGGCGGCCGAGAATCCACCTAAGGATTTTCAGGATATCATGAAGTCGAATGGCGCCATTATCGATATTACTTTGGGTATTGAGGCGGTATCCCCTAATGAACAGAGTGCTGACGCACACAAGCCCACCAGCCTTCGGACGCACATGAGGGCCCGGGACTATGACGGCGTCGCTGCGGATGCGGCAATATTGAAGGCTAATTTCATGAAGGTTGAGGCCTTCTGGACCCAGCGAAAAGTTGAAGACGCGATGAATTTCTCCAAGGCCGCGGTTAAACTGGCGGGCGATCTGGAGGCCGCCGCAAAGGCGAAGGACGACGCGAGGATTTCCGCGAGTGCGAGCGCGATCGCGAACACGTGCCGCGCGTGCCATCAGGAACACCGCATCATGCAGTTGACTGATAAGAGCTTTCAGATTATGTGAAGTTTTAAACTGATGGCTCAATTTCAGCGGAAGCGTAGAAATCAACGGAGCCTTTTGAGGTCGGCTGAGGCGATCTAACGGTGCGGTTGCGGAGTGGAGTGAATTAATCTTGGCGATCGCTGCCGATGTCCGTTTTTCATGGAAAACCATGATTGGAGTGTCTCAGTGAAGTTGACTAGATATCGATATTTGGGTCCAGTTTTAGTAATTTGTAGTCTTTATATTCCGACAGCCTCCACCCAGAGCGTTGACCGGAAGGCGTACGTATTTCACGGCACCGTAGAAGAGGTTAACCTCACAGCCGGCACCCTGACTGTTAATGGGGAGAACCTCGAAGGCTGGATGGCCGCCATGTCCATGAGCTACCGGGTGGACAAAGTCGACGTCCTCAAAGAGATCAAAGTCGGTGACCGGATTGCGGCCAAGGTCTACTCGGGCGACTTGACTCTCTATGACGTCCGGCGAGATTCCTCTACCAATGCTCGACCAACGTCGCAGACGTTGGCTGCGGCAAACGCCAAGCCGGAAGTGGGGGAAGCCGATGACGACGAGGAAGTAGCATACGTCTGTCCAATGCACTCAGACCAGACTTCGGACGTGCCGGGTAAGTGTCCGCGCTGCGGCATGACCTACGTGCGAACGCATCCGTTCGATATGCGGGACTACCGTCTAGACTTCCGGACAGTGCCATCGATACCCCAAGCTGGTGAAGAGCTGACGTTGTATTTCAATATTTCGACCCCCGAGACAGGGGGACGTGTAACGCAGTTTGAAGTCGTCCACGATAAACAGTATCATCTCTTCGTCATTAGCCAGGACATGAATTACTTCCAGCACATCCATCCGGTGGAAAGCGAAGACGGAACCTGGGCAGTCAAGGTGAAGCTTCCCACGCCAGGCTACTACGAGGTCTTGTCAGACTTTCTGCCTAGCGGGGGAACTTCCCAGTTTCTGGCCCGGCCGCTCATCACAGCCGGGTTTAAGGGAGACCTGATCAGCCAGAGTGCCCATCTTGTTCCCGATACGGTGGCAAGCCAAACGGACGGTGATCTGACAGCCACGGTTGAGTACGACCCGAATCCGATCACCGCAGGATCGTACGGCCATCTGAGTTTTCATTTCACAAAAGGCGGAACGGAAGAGCCGGTGACGGACCTTCAGACATACCTCGGAGCTTTCGGTCACATGCTCATCATGAGCGAGGATATGGTCAACTACGTCCACTCCCATCCGGTGGACCAACTACCCCCTGACGCCAATCTTGAGACAATCCGTGGTGGCCCGGACGTCATGTTTGAAGGGTTGATGCCGAAGCCCGGCCGCTATCGGGCCTGGACTCAGGTCCGATATCACGATAAGGTTCACACCTTCGTTAATACGTTCGAGGTCCTGGACGTTGCCAACGCGGCACCCCGGTAACGCGTACTGCGAACCGATGAACCGGGAAACTCTGTGACCCAGTGGTCGTGGCTGACCGGCTCACCAGATGTACTTTCCTGCTGTCCGCGAGATGACTTTCTCAGCATTCCCGAGGGTCAGGTCGTAGCCTTTAAACAGTAGATCAAGGTCGTTCATGAGAGGAAGCCGCTCACGAGAGCCGTTACGTACTTCTTCGTCAGGTCCAGGACGCCGAGGATGCGGCGCACCGCTTCCTCGCCCAGGTTTTGATGCACGGCCTGGCATAGCGCACCGATGTGCGGTCCGGCGATTTCGGCGCGGCGCAGGAGCTGTTGGGTGCTCAGCGGTATTCGGCTGGGACGATCCTGCTCTTGAATGCGATGGCATCCACGCTGTTGCCGTAAAGTAAGCATCCTGTGAACACCACTGGCCTGGGCGAAGGTAGCGGCACATAGTGGTTAGCATGGCTAACCAAGCACGGCAAGCGGAGCGGCGAAAGTTCTGGACCGAACTGATCGCCCGTCACAAACAAAGTGGGAAGACGGTAGAAGCTTTCTGCCAGGAAAACAGAGTGGGCGGTCCGTCGTTTTATGCGTGGCGGAAGCGACTCGCGGAGAAGGGCCAGCCGATCGGCTTCGCCCTGGTAGAGACTTCAGCCGTTCGCCAGCAAGGTGGAGAGCCGGTCGAGTTGGTCTTATCCTGCGGTGACCGGCTTCACATCCACCCTGGTGTGGACGCCGCCACGCTACGACTGGTGCTCAGCGTATTGCGCGAAGCGCGATGATTCACCTGCCGGCCAGCGTGCGGGTGTATTTGGCGACTTCGCCTTGTGACATGCGCCGCAGCTTTGACGGGCTGCATGCACTGGTGAGTTCGCTCGTCTTATTTGGCCCACTTTGATCGTCTAAAATGGCCCACCCTGGACAACCCGGAATGACAACATTCCGGCATGGACAGGAGGCACAAAGTGGAACTATTCGAAGAGATCCG
>JBEKBK010000406.1:0-8126 GCA_050015435.1 Bryobacteraceae bacterium | reverse complement strand
TCGCGTATCACAAGGCCGACAAGGCTATCCAGAATATCGTTGCCCTGCTTGCTGCGGCGTGATGTTAGCTGCCAGAATGTTGAAGCATTCTTGTTTACAATCTCTGACCTAAGAATCTAACGAACATGCTCGAGAAATGGCCGATTTGTTTTGCGCGACCGGCCCCTCTTTTCGTGATCGAGAAGCGATCAGAAATACAGCTTCATAGCGAGCTGAATCTCCAACGACATTGGCGCGCTGCGTTTCCGCCGCCCGATCCTTCGGTGTTGATCCCCGAGTTGACCGTGAGAGGCGAACCGCTCTGGACGCTCCGCGATGCGCAGGCCTCGCACTTTCCGATAGCTTACCCAGCGCGAACTAGTCAGACACACCACATGCGCTCTAAGAAAATACCTGACTTCTGGCAGGCCGCTGAGGGCGAGCTCATCTTGACTAGCGGCCGCCGCCGCCGGTGGGGCGCATCTCCTCAGTCTCAGGCAACGAGAAAGCGAGATATTCGCCCGAATACGCACCGCCGCTCACGGCGATGATGATGTACTGCTTGTCTTTCCACGTGTAGGTCATCGGGGAACCGCTCTCCGGAGCCGGCATCCACACCGCGCCGACTTCTTTGCCGGTCGCCTTGTCGTAGGCGCGCAGCATCGAGCCGCGAGGATGCGCTGGCGTCGTGGTCACCTGCCCTTCACCAGCAATCACCAGAGTTTTCGTGACCAGCGTACCGACGTTATAGCCGCTTTGGCCGGTACGCGGAACGTCCAGGCCCTTCAGCGCCGGGTGATTACGGATATTGTCGGGAGTCTCGCCGTGGGCAATCTGCCAGACGATCTCGCCGCAGTCCAGGTTGATTGCGGAAATCGTGCCGTAAGGCGGCTTGATGAGCGGCAGACCCTGGACGTTCAGAGCCTGGTAACCACCGCTGGGTCCGCTGGCCTCGCGTTTGGGCATGGGGGCATCGGCGCCGGCGTTCTCTCCGGGGCCGCGAGCGATCGTGGGCTCGCGACCGGCAAACCCGGCGATGTAGCGCATGTCAGAGATCGACTTCGGCGCCTCCACCAGGCCGATCGGCGTCACGCACGCATTGCAAGCATAGGCGTACACCGTGTGCGTTTCCGGATCGAACGAAGCGCCTGGCCAGTTGGTGCCTCCACTGGCGGTCCCCATCGTCAACGAAGCGAGCGGGCCGTCCAATTTGCTCACCACCGGAGGCGTGAAAACCGGCCCGATGTGATACTTCTTGATAAGCTGGAGCGCTTCCTGGCGCAGAGCTGGCGTAAAGTCGATGAGCACGTCTTCGGTGACGCCGTTCCGGCTGTAGTTCGGCGGTTTGGTCGGAAACGGCTGGGTCTTCGAGTACCACTCACCCGGCACGCTGCCGACTTCTACCGGACGCTCTTCGATCGGCCACACCGGCTTCCCGGTGACGCGATCGAATACGTAAAGGAAGCCCTGTTTGCTCGGCTGTGCAACAGCCTTGATCGACCGCCCTTCGACGGTAATGTCCATCAGCAACGGCGCAGTGGAGATGTCCATGTCCCACAGCGGGTGATGCACCAATTGGAAGTGCCATTTTTTCTGGCCGTTTTTCAGGTCGACGCACACTAGGCTCTCGCCGTAAAGATTGTTTCCGGGGCGATGACCGCCGTAATAGTCGCCGGTGGACGACTCCACAGGCAGATACGCCAAGCCAAGCTGTTCGTCGATGCTAATCTGGGTCCAGACCCCGGTGTTGCCAGTGTATTCGGCGGATCCGCTTTCCCAGCTGTCGTATCCCGGCTCGCCCTTTTTCGGAATCGTGTGGAAGATCCACAAGCGCTTGCCGGTGCGCACATCGTAGCCGCGCACGTAGCCCTTGTTGTTGCGCATGCTGCGTGGCGTCATGCCCTCACGGAACGCAGCGCCGATGACGATGGTGTTGCCGCCGACCACTGGAGCCGACTGGATACCGATTTCGCCGTGAATCAAATCCGGCACCCACTCGCCCTTGTCATTCCAGGCTGAAATCTCCTGATCGTCGTCGAGTTTGAGATCAACGGCACCGTTCTTTCCGAATGAAGCGACCGGCGCGCCGGTCTTGGCGTTCAGACAGATCAGCCGGAATCCGGGCGTGGTATAGAAAATACGCTCGTCGCCCTTGCCGTCGGTCCAGTAGGCTAGGCCACGGCCGGAAAGCTGGCGAGGAGCGTTGGCGCCACGCTCGCCTTCATGCTCGCCGTGAACCCAGAGCAGTTCGCCCGTTTCGGCGTCCAGGGCGATGGCGGCGCGGCGCGATCCCGCCGTCGTATAAACCACACCGCCGACCATTAGCGGCGTGCCTTCCAGCTTGAATTCCGGACGGTTGCCGATGCTATCGGTCTTGAACCGCCAGGCGATTTCGAGCTTGCTGAAATTGGAGGCGTTGATCTGATCCAGCGGACGGTAGCGGGAACCCATCGTATCCGCAGCGTAGCTGGGCCACTCGGTATCCTTCGCTTTCCATTGAGCAGGGGCGATTGCCGCCATCAGCGCCACGGCCGCCAGGAAGACGGTGATTCTTCTCGTCCACTGATGCAGATCTGGCATGATTGACTCCTTTTCAACCTTCTTATTCCGGTGGATTGCCCCGGCGAACTACGACGCCGATCGACCCGCCGGTTCTTAGTTTAGTTCTGGGCATGCATTTGATCGACCGCGCGGCCGGTGCAGGATCGTAACAAAGCGAGAGCGCCGACTCCCCCGAATCGCGACCAGCATCCGCCGGTTCTCTTCGCCCAGTGTCCCTCGCGTTTCTGCTGCCTTGGGCATTCGTCGACTGCCATAAATGAGCCCTGCGAGCCTTCTTTGCCCTCTCATCCGGCAAGTCAAACGCACATCTTCGTAGACCGCCAACTGCCGCTTTTGCGGAATGGCGCATTGATGTTTTGAGAGCAGCCGAGGATTGCCGCGAAATGCCTAGGTGTGTCTTATTAACGGTCGGTGTCAGAGAATCGTACACTTCTCATTCACTGGTGGACGCGGACAATCCTGCGAAGCTTGTTTGTCTACCGACGGGTGGGCGCTCCAAATGATTCCATCCGTGGGCGGCGGTGACGGCAGCTCAGATGAAGTATTCGATATTCACAATACAGAAATCATGTGATCCCCGAGCATCGACGCCCAAACCCCAGCCTGGCATCCCAGGCGCGTCACGCTCGCTTGGAACAGAATGGGCTGCGATACGGCCGATGAAAGGTCTCGGATCCTCAAAAGGGTTCCTGACCATGAAACTTAAATCCGCGATTTTCTTCCTGGAGAAGCGCGTCCTCTGGTTTGATGGTCGAACGCTGCCTCGAAATCGCTATCGGCGACGCGCGATGCATAGTGGGTGCCGCAGCGGGCGACGAAAGGAAATGAGTGCCGCACGGTTTTGAGCTTGCTTCGTTTGGTCTCCGGCCGGATGGCGTTGGGCCTCCTCTAATAGCCGCCTCGGTGATCACCGTTCCGTACCCAGGGTTTTGACTTGCACCGCATTGCCGGCGCGATCCGGCGCGATAAGGTTGATTGCAGAGGCGGAAGAGCCTGAACCCCTCATTCGGAATCGCGGTGCCTGCGTTCGGTCAACAACAGCCGCCGGATGCTGCGCAGGTCGTTCAACGCGCGGCGGCTCTTATCCATCTGGGTCGCGAGCTGCGTCAGCTTGCACAGCGCCAGATTCAACGCACGCACGCGGTGCCACATGTGTTTCAAGTTTACATTTGAGGTCGTCCGTCCGAGTGTGTTGTAGCCGCTCCTCGCCCCGATCATTCTGGATGGATGAGCCACCAAACTCACCACGACACTGGATCACAAGATTACGTTGGTGGCATGAAGATTGCTCCTACTACCAAACGTAGGAGTATCTCTATGATTAGGATTGGAAGTTCGTTATTTGCGCTGCTGTTTGCATTCGGAGCGTCGAGCGCCTTCGGGGACGACACAGCCATTCCAAGTTCGGACCCGAGCTATAACCCTAAGACTGAAATCGAGGTCGTTGGCGTGATCGGCGGCGTGCATGAGATTTCGAGCGGTGCTTTGGTAGGCGTCTATTTGACGGTTAAAACCAGAACTGCAGACGTCGAGCTGTACCTAGGGCCATCGGAATTCATCAAGATGTTCGATGTGCACTTCAAGAGCGGAGATGATATCAGAGCAACCGGGTCGAAGGTGAAGTTCGAAAACAAGGATCTCGTGCTGGCTCGTGAGCTGGAGGTCGGCAAGTCCCTTATCACACTGACTTTACGCGACGCTAAAGGTACGCCGCAATGGCTGTGGATGACCAAGCGTCCTGTGCCGACGAGCATCTGAATCGCCGCGAGCTTAGACTGTACACATTTTGAGACCCTTGCCGTTGATGAGGGGCGCGCCTAACCGACGACAAAGAACAGGACGGACGGGTTCAGGCGCGCCACCTCCCTTGCGGTCAATGGAGTTTCATTGGTCCGTGTCGTGCATGAAGGGTTCGCATGTGGCTTGCTAAACTTCTAATCTTTTCCACGGCCCTCGCCGCGCAAGTCCCTGGCGGCCGTGGAGGTCCCGACTCCGCACTCATCCGCGAAGCGACTCAGTTTGATCTGGAAGGCAAGGGCTCCGATGCCCGCCAACTCCTCCAGAGAGCCGTCGAATCGGCTGCGACGCCGGCGGCTAGGGCTAACGCCCAGCGTGCAATAGCCATGTCCTGGGCCTTCGACGGCAATTGCAAAAAAACCGCCGAATACGAGCAGATGGTCATCGACTACTGGGTCACGACGGAAAAAGAACAGCCCCACAACGCTTTCTACCAGGAGGGTGAGATGGCCGATGAAGCCGCGCGCGTCTGCATCGATTCCGGCGACCTGGATGCGGCCATGCAGTGGTACAACAAGGGTCACGTTCTTGGCCTGAAGGAGCCCGATATCTCCGAAGACCGCAAGGCACTCTGGGAGTACCGGTGGGAACACGCGGAGGCCCGCATCGCCGCGCGTCGCAGCGATCGGTGCGCGGCCGAAAGGCATGTAGCTGGGGCCAAAGCCGCCCTGGACAGCATGAAAGAACTACGGCAACAGCAGGAGAGCTTCTTCCCCTACCTCACAGGCTACGTCGCTTTCTATCTGGGCGACTACGAAAAGGCCCTGGCTGACCTGCAGAAGGCTGATCAGGGTGATCCGTTCATCCAGTGCCTGCTTGGCCAGGCGTACGAGAAGCTAGGCGACAAAGACCAAGCGATGGAGTGCTACCGTAAGGCGTCGATGACCCGCGCGCACAACCCGCCCGCCGCCTACGCCCGGCCCTTCGCCCGCAAGAAGCTCGGTTGAGTTCGGGCGGTCGATCTTGGCGCCCCTTAAGAAAAGGACGCCCAAGGGCCACATCACAGTCGCAGATAGTGACTGCATGAGGCGGAAGAGACCCGAAGTAAGATAGACAAAACTCATGACAACGGCTGCCAAGCCTGCAGTTTCCTTACTGATTATCGATGACAACCCCGGGAGTCTGGAAATGCTCTCAAGTGCGTTGGCGCAACCCGGGCTTGAAATTCTCACTGCCTGCGATCCCGAGGAGGGCCTGGATCTGGTCCATTCTCGAGTCCCTCAGATCGTGCTTACTGACCTTGTTATGCCCAGGGTTGGCGGGCTCGAAGTGCTGGAACGAATCATGGAGTTCGATCCTTCGATCGACGTCATTCTCATGACCGCGCACTACTCCACCGAATCCGCCGTCGAAGCGATCAAGAAGGGAGCGTCGGACTATTTGAACAAGCCGATCTCCATCACGGCCCTACGCGAACGCATCGGCAAGCTGGTGGAAGCCGCGCGCAAGCGGCATCGGGCTTTGCAGCTTGAAGATGAGATGCTCGCCAGCGCCGAATTCGAAGGAATCATCGGACGTAGCGCACTCATGTGGGAGACGTTCTCCCGGGTCCGCCGCGTGGCGCCGCATTACCGGGCAGTGCTCATCACCGGCGAGACTGGAACCGGCAAGGATTTGATCGCCCAGGCGCTGCATAAGTTGAGTCCCGTATCCTCGGGACGCTTTGTGGTGCTCAATTGCTCGGCCGTGGTCGAGACTCTCTTCGAGAGTGAATTGTTCGGTCACGAGCGGGGATCCTTCACCGGAGCCACCGGTGACAAACCGGGCTTGGTCGAGCACGCTCACGGGGGCACTCTGTTTCTGGATGAAGTGGGAGACATGCCGATCGCTACCCAGTCGAAGCTGCTTCGTGTGCTCCAGAATCAGGAGGTGCAGCGGGTTGGGGCCCTGACAACCCGGAAGGTGGACGTACGTATCATCGCCGCTACGAATCACGACCTACGTATCGCGATTGCCGAAAGGAGATTTCGCGAGGACCTGTATTACCGCCTCTCCATGGTCGAGATTCCTGTGCCGCGCCTCATCGATCGCAAGGAGGACTTAACGCTGCTCCAACGGCATTTCATCGCGCGATTCGCAGCCCAATACGGGAAAGAGATTCGCCGTCTCACGCACCGCGCGCAGATCGTCCTTTCCCTGCACCCCTGGTCCGGAAATGTACGCGAGCTAGAAAACGCCATTGGGCATGCCTGCATGATGGTCATGGGAGATACGATCGATTTGCAGGATCTGCCAGCATACCTCCGGTCTCCGGGGAAATCTGGCGAAGTAAGCGTGACGCTTCCCACGCACGAATCAGAAGTGGGAACGCTCGAGAACCATGAGCGATCATTAATCCAACAGGCTCTCGAGACAGCGGGCGGGAATCAATCTCAGGCAGCGCGTATATTGCGCATCGGCCGGGATGCGCTGCGGTACAAATTGAAGAAACACAACCTTATCAGTGGTAGAGGGTCAGAATGAAGTCTAGCCTCGGTTCTGAATCCTGACCGCTTCCCTCCACACATCACACGCTCAAGACGGGACAAGGGACGTGACAGATGATCCCGTAAGCGTGGGTTCGCAACCGGCCGAGCGTCTCGTGCAGAATTCCCCGCCCGATGACGACCAGGTCCGTGCCATGTCGGCACGCTTCTTCCCTCACGGCATGGGCGACATTCCCCACAACAACGCATGACGCAGCGTCCACTCCCGCCGCTTCCTGCGTCTTCGTAAGTTGTCGCCGCGCCTCTTGCCGGATGTCCTCTTCGAACTGCCGATTCATCTGCCGGGCGGGCCAGCCTTCCATGCCAGGCACCACATGCGCCAAACGCAGCGTGGCGCCGTTCGCTTTGGCGAATTCCGCCGCCCACTGCATCAGAGGAATGCTCTTCCGCGTCCCGTCCACCGCGCAGAGGATATTGTTGGTCCTCACGTGATCGCGAGCCGGTGAATCTTCCACGTGCGCCGCGGTCCAAACGGGGCACTCCGCATCATGCAAAACCTTTGCCGTGACGGATCCTAACAACAGATTTCGCAACGGTCCATATCCGCGGGTCGGCATCATGATGAGGTCGACTTTGTTCTTATGTGCGAAATCCGTGATGGTTCGCGCAGGATCCCCCAGCTCAGCAACTCTCTCTACCGGAAGGTGAGCGAATTCATTAGTCAACGCGCCATCGAGCTTCGCCGCCAGCTCGCCCAGAACCTCATCCGTGTTCAGCACTAACCGTCCACCCGGGTCACCCGTATAGGTGACGGGCTCTGCCACGCTCATGAGGGTGACTGTGGCGCCGAACCGGATCGCCATCGCTTCCACAAACGGGACCGCGTCACAACAGCGATTGGAAAAGTCCAGAGGAAACAAGATATGTCTAATAGCCAACATCACCAACTCCTTGTTCTGAAGGGCACCGAGCGCATCACCGTCACCCTAAGACTGCTCATTGCGACGTTCATGCTCCCTTCGCTCCGGATGGGAGCAATCGGACCACCACTGCTGGCTCGTTGATTTCAACTCTTCCAGGATTGAAAACACTGGCGCGCATCGCCGTAACACCTTTTGTGCACGGAGATCAAACGCGTCCCGCAAAAGACCGACTGAGTCCAGATGTTCAATCCCCCGGCAGTTTTCACGTGGGTCTTTCTGCCGGGCACATTTTTCAAGACGTAGTCGTACTTCCGCGATACGCCGAAATATTCGGGCGGGCGCACACGTCAGCTCCACTACAGATTCTGTTAAAACTGCCCATGGAAATAGGACATCGCGATCCACAAGCCGTAAACTATGGTCAGAGCGGTTAAAGTCT
>JBEKBK010000405.1:0-8140 GCA_050015435.1 Bryobacteraceae bacterium | reverse complement strand
TCGCGGCGTAAGCGGCAACCACTCCGATCGCTGCGCCTGCCGCTGCCATCTTCATCGCTTGACGCGTGATCAACGTGAACAACTGGCCGGGCCGCGCGCCGAGCGCCATGCGAATCCCCATCTCGCGGGCGCGCTGCGTGGTGGCGTATGCGACCACTCCATGTACTCCGACGCTCGCCATAAGTAGGGCAAGCGCAGCGAACAGACTCAACAGCCACATTGCGCGGAGCGGAGCGCGAGTCAGATAAGCTCCGGCCGAGTCCAGCGAGAGCATAGGCGCCAATGCCAGGGTCGGCGCTTCTTCGTACAGTGCGTGCCGAATGGATCGTTCGAGTCGCATCGGATCGCCGTTTCGGACTCGAGCAACGATATGCGTGTAGCGCATCGCATTCTGCCCTTCCGGCAAATATAACGTCATGCGTCCGCTTTCTTGAACGGACGTTTGCTTGACATCACCAGCGACGCCGACGATTTCATGGAGGGTTACTGGGCCCACCGATGTGACGTTGAAGTTGAACGAGGGAATCTGAAGCCGCTTACCCAGTGCGTTTCCGCCGAAATAGCGGTCGGCAATCGACTGACTGACGATCACGACCGGCGGCGCCTGCGCCGAATCGCGTTCGTTGAAGGTTCGGCCAGCGCGCAACGGTATGCCGGTCACATTGAAGTATTCACCAGTCGCGACGACGAGGCTGGCGTTCGGCCGATCAGCCGCTAACTTGGAGGGATCCTCGCCCTCTAGGATCACTTGGAATCCGGCGTTGATTCCACCCGTGGGCGTGCCCGTAGTTGTCGTGACGGCGGTGACGTCCGGTAACGCCTCGATTCGCTCGCGTACACGACGCCACAGAGCCAGCGCCGAATCTTGCTGGTTGTGTGGATCCTCCGGTTGTTGAATAAATCCGAGAATCACTCCGCTCGGGTTGTAACCAAGATCGACTTGACGCATGGCGGCGAAGCTGCGGATGAGGAGTCCGCTACAAATGAGCAGGACAAATGTCAGGGCGACCTCGGCAACGATCAAGACTCGACCGGTGGCTCGCCTCTTGAAGATCTGCGGTGCGAGACCGCACGCAAAAACAGTGACTATAGAAACCAGGAAAGTCACCAAAGCTACACGAGCGTCGACACCGATTTCTTCCGCACGCGGGAAATTATCGAGCCTCGCAGAGAGGATTCGCGTTCCAGCCCAAGCTGCTATCAGACCCAAACTGCCGCCGGCAAAAGCAATTATTGCGCTCTCCGTGAGCGCCGGTGTGAGCAACTGCCGGGTATTCGCTCCTAGAAAAGCGCGGATCTGCGTTTCGCGGCGTTTCGCCGTCGCCCGTGCAAGAAACAGGTTCGCGGCATTCACGCATGCTACTAAGAGAACCAGGGCCGCAGCAGCAAGCAGCAATCGCAGGAGGTCTCTACTCTGACCGACGACTGTTTCGCGTAGAGGCTCGACCTCTATCGTGAAGCCGTTGTAATCGTCGGGCGCGGCTTGCAAGAGTTGGGCTTCAATCACAGCGAGCGCATTCCGTGCGCGTTCGGTCGAAACACCCGGGCGAAGCCGAGCAGTCACTTCAAACGCCGTCAGCTCATTTGCGTCAACTACCCAAGGAAGATACAGGTCCGCATGGCCCTTGCCGAGAGGCATAAAGCCCTTCGGCATGACACCGACGATGATACACGGATGCTGGTCAAGTGTAATCTGGCGTCCAACCACCGACCGGTCACCTCCGAAACGACGCAGCCAGAATCCGTAGTCGAGCACCGCGACCTGCGCGTGGCCCGGCTGATCCTCACCGGGAAGAAACGTCTGCCCTAACATCGGCAGCGTGCGATAGAGAGTGAACCAACTCACTGTGACAGGAGCGGCAATGAGCTGTTGCGGCTCTCCGAGCCCCGTGAGAGTCGGATTGCTGTACTGCCACCCGCCGAGTTCGTCGAAGATGTCGGTGCGCTTCTGCCACTCATGGTAGGTTCGCGTGCGCACGAAGCCGGTTATGAAGCCCGGAAATTTCTCCGACACTCTGACCAGGCGCTCGGTTTCAAATCCGGCTAGTGGTTTGAGCAACACCGAATTGACCACCGAGAAAATCGCGCTGACGGCCCCAATTCCGAGCGTGAGAGTCAGGACCGCCATTGCGGTAAATCCCGGCGATCGCAGAAGGGAACGAATCGCGACTCGCAACGTCATGCTCGCTCCAGTATATTCTCGGGTGTATACTGGCGACAATTATGAAACCACTTTGCCTGGTGCTGACCGTAGCGACCGCGTTCATGGCATTCGCCCAGAATTCCGGACCGTACAAAGTACTGAAGACCGCCAAGGTGGGCGGGGCCGGCGGTTTCGACTATGTTTACGCCGACGCTGCTGGACGCCGGTTATATGTTGCCCGCAGCGGCACGGGTCCACGCATTAATGTGTTCAATCTGGACACGCTTGAACCTGTGGGTGAAATCCCGAACGTCAGCGCGCACGGAGCCGTGGTTTCCGCGAAGTCGAATCACGGATTCGGCAGCAGCAAGCCCATTTCCATGTGGGATGCCAAGACGCTTGCGCCGATAAAGACCATCGATGTGGACGGCGGCCCGGACGGGATGCTCTACGACGCCTTCAACGATCGAGTCTACGTTTTGAGCCACCGGTCTCCCCACGCCACGATCATTAATGCCGCGGATGGGTCGATTGCCGGCACGATCGCCGACCTGGGCGGAGCGCCGGAGCAAGCCGTGATTGACGGCAAAGGCCACCTGTACATCGACATTGAAGATAAAGACACCATCGCGGTCGTGGACGCCAAGACGATGACGGTGACGGGTCATTATGATGTTTCAGGCAAAGGCGGAACGTGCGCCGGGTTGGCGATGGACGTAAAGAACCAGATATTATTCGCGACCTGCCGCAATCCTAAAACGATGGTCATCCTGAAGGCGAACAACGGCGAAGTGATTACCACACTGCCGATCGGCGCCGGAACGGATGGAGCCGTTTTCAATCCGAACACCATGGAAGCGTTTAGCTCCCAGGTCGACGGTACACTCACAGTGGTTAAAGAAAACAGCCCGACCAGCTTCGTCGTGGAACAGAATCTCGAAACGATGCCCAGCGCCAAGACCTTGACTTTGGACCCAAGACAAATCACATTCTTCTGATCGGAGCGGAGTTCGGTGCGCCAACCGCGCCTACAACGCCTGGAGGACGCGCAGGCCGAGGCCAGATGACGCCGGATTCGTTTTCCGTTCTGGTCGTCGGTAAGTAGGCGGGTTCCGGCTACTTGAGGTAGGCTCGTAAAGCGCTGACCAGATCGTCGGCGGCGCGCTCCTGTTCATCCGTTGCGCTTCCATCCGGAGGCAGGATGTGGAACCGGATGTGCCCTTCGATCACCTCGGCCATTAATGCGTCCATGGCTCCGCGGCAGGCTGAGATGTTGTGAAGCACTTCGGAGCACTCCCCTTCCTGACCGAGAGTCTTTTCAATGGCCGCGACCTGACCCATGATTCTCCGCACGCGGTTCAGCAGCTTCTTCTTCTCTTCCACGGTGTGTGCCATGGCCATAGTCTTTCACAAAAATAATTGCAGAAAAGACTTTACATGGATACCCCGGCTGGTATACGCTGTGGTTGGCGGACTGGATCGGTTCCACCCAATCTAAAGAGAAAGGAGGCCCACTTGATATCCGACAGCGGAAGTTGTCGTTCGCGCGAACAGCGGATTGAAATCGAATCAGCGGAGCCTCCGTCTCTGGCGTCTTCCCTCTGATCCGATAGCTTCGCTATCCGCGCTTATCCGAAATCTTTTGACTTTTGGTCCGCTTCATGGCGGACGTGTGCCGACCCTTAAAAGAAAGGAGGTGAGCGAAATGCGGATGAAAACAATGCATATGGTTCGCACTGCGGGGCAGTGGATTCAGAGAATCCTCGAAGTGCGTCTCCCGATGGATGTCGTAGCTGGGCTCCGCACCCGTTAAGCGGACGCTCTCGCAAAAAGTGAAGGCCTTTTGACGCGGCAGCCCGCACGGTGGCTGCCGCCAGGCGTTCTAGAATGAGGCAAACATGAGAACTCACTATCTCGACGAACTGGAGTCGGTTCGGCGGAACCTGATTCAAATGGGGGAGACGACGATCGCGCTTCTGGGAGAAGCGATCCGCGCGGTGGTTGAGCCCAATTCTGGAGCCTCCGCACGAGCCAGCGAACTCGAAGCGCATACCGACCATCAGCATCGGCTCATTCACGACCAATGCCTGAATCTCATCACGCTACAAGCGCCCGTCGCCAGAGATGCCCGGCTCATCACCGGAGTTCTAGACGCGATTGTTGACCTGGAGCTGATTGGAGACTACGCTTATGAGATCGTGACGTTGAGTGCGTCGGCGACTCGTCGGCCGCCGTCGCAGATCTCCAACCAGATGTCCGAAATCGGCGCAAAAATCCGGACGAGCCTGACAACAGCCGTTGAAAGCTGGCGCACCGGGGACCGGGATCAGGCGCTCTCCGTGCGGCCTCAGGAAGCCGCGATCCGCGCTGAATGCGGCGCGCTGTACGAGAGACTCTCCCAGCTCGTGCGGGTGCCGGGAGCAGGCGCGGGGTGTGTAGACCTGATGCTGATTTGCAGGCACCTCGAACGCATCCTGCGCCACGCCGTATGTGTTGCCGACCAGGCAGCCGTTGCCGCGCCCATCGGCCACACCGCCTGAAGCGAGAACAAGGAGAGTGGAAAATGTTAACGCTTGAGTTCTCGCTCCGCCTGGGTGCGGCATTGCTGATGGGAGCTTGCGTGGGGTTGGAGCGGCAATGGCGGCAGCGAATGGCCGGAACGCGAACCAATGCACTGGTATCGGCGGGCGCCGCTGCCTTCGTGATGTGCGGCTATCTGGTCCGCGACAATTCCCGCGGCGAAGCCCAGATTGTGTCCTATGTGGTCTCTGGCATCGGGTTCCTCGGCGCCGGTGTAATCTTCAAAGACGCGGGCAGTGTCCGTGGATTGAACACTGCGGCGACGATCTGGTGTTCGGCGGCCATCGGGGCGATCAGCGGTTTGGGTAATCCTCTTCTTGCTCTCGTCTTGACCGGAGCCGTCCTCTGCACGAACATTGTGCTGCGGCCGCTGGCGTATCGTCTTTATCCCGCCCAGGCGTCCGGAGAGGAACACGAAGTCACCTACGAATTCGAGTTGATCTGTCGTCCCGATGACGAAGCGCATATGCGGGCTCTCCTGCTGCAAGCCATGTCCCGAAGCTCACCCACGCTGACGGCTTTGCGGAGCGAGGACATCGAAGGTACCGCCAAACTAAAAGTCACAGCTCAGATCAAGGGGCTTGGCCGTCAGGATGAGGCTTTGGAGCAGCTCGTCGCCAGGTTGTCGATCGAGCCCGGCGTCAGCTCCGTCAGTTGGGGCGTGCATACGCAGGTCTTGGAATGAGAGACACACGCTAGACCAGTTTCGGGGGTAATGTAGACGGTCTGAGGAAGCGCACTCCGTTGAAAAGCACTGTTACAAGCTGTACGAAACTGGTCGACGCAAAATCAAGAAATGGTCTAGACTACCGGCCCGGCCTTCTGGGTGGAGAGACGTTCGGAATGCCGTCGCCCAGCATCAGCGTCAATAGCTGTTCTCTGCTCGCGACCACCAGGCGGCGGCCGTCAGGAGAAACGGCGAAGGATTCGGCGGTCAATTCCGGGTCGAAGCCGCCCAGCGCCCGCCGCGCTTTAGCGGGAGCTTGACCCGCAACGAAATCCTGGGCGTAAACCCCGCGAACCCGCTTTTCGTCCGGCGCGATAAAGGCGATCGCCTTTCCATCCGGCATCCACCGAGCCCGCGGAAAGACATCGTCGAAAATATCGAACGGAATCACCGAGCCATCCGCAATACGAATCACTTTTACGTCGTAAGGTCTGGCGGCGACGTTAGAGACATACAGGCAATACTGACCGTCCGGTGAGACGTCAGGCACCAGCGTCAGCCCGGTCACGAGCCGCGTGGCGTCCGAGCCGTCCTGCCGAATCTTCCAAATCCCGTTCTGGGCCGGATTTCCGGAGCTGTAAAAAACCCAATTGCCATCGGGCGTGGCGGTTGGATTCTCCGCGTCCACGCCATCGTGCGTTAACTGATGCGCACCGCTGCCGTCGGCATTCGCCATCCATGTCTCGAAGTGTCCCGAACGGTTCGAACTCCACAGGATCTTCTTGCCGTCGGCAGTGAAGGACGGATCCCAATCTTCCGCCGGGTCGTCCGTAACGCGATGCTCGACGCCGGTCTTGGTGGAGACCTCCCATAGGTCCAGGTTGCCGCTTTTGTTGGACGAAAAAATCACCCACTCGCCGTCTGGCGAAAAAGCCGGTTGACGATCCGTGCTGTTTCCTTGGGTGAGCGCGCGACTTTTCGCGGAACCAGCGCCCAGCCCCAGCTCACGAAGATTCTGGCGAGGCGAGCCGGTTCCGAACACGAGCGTGCCCGGGCCGACGATATCGAACGTCAAGCTGGCGTAAGGACTCCAGAAAACTGTATCGGTGCCCCCGGAGGTGAGGTTCTGACGGACGATCCGACCGGCCGCGCCGGTGACGCTTACAGACTCGGCCTGCGAATACAAAAGATCGTCGCCCGAGCCGCTCCACGCCAGGGAGAGGATCGCGAACCCGCCCGCCGTGGCAACAATAGTGCGGGATTTTCCGCTATCCACATCCGCCGCGAAGATTGACGAAGGACTGCCGGCCTGAACCAGAGTCTGGACAGCTGCGATGGTGTGGCCGTCGGGAGACCAGCGGGGACCTTTCAGAGATCCGCCGTCCAACCGGGCGAGCTCGCGTGCGCCGGCGCCATCGGCTCCCACCACCCAGATCGCCGCACTGAAGTCCTTCCCCTTGGCATTCAGGCGGACGAAGGCGACCCGCTGTCCGTCGGGCGACCAGTCAGCATCGGCGACATCCTCCGCAATCTTGGAAGGTTCGCCACCCGCGACCGGCGTTTTATACAGCGACGTGAGGGGGCCTTCGCTATGAGAGAACAGGATCATCGACCCGTCAGGAGAGAAGCGGGCGTAATCGTCAGGCCCGGCCGTAAGGGCTGTCTCACTGCCGCTCGAAAGGTTCTTCAACCAAATACGCGGGCGCCCGTCGCGGTCAGACGTGAACGCGATCGTCTTGCCGTCCGGGGAGGAGGCCGGAGACCGGTCATGACCCGAATACGTGAGATATTTCAGAACAGGCGCGGGCCGGGATCTCACGTTGATCCAGCGCAACCCGAATCCGACCACCGCCACGGCCCCGACGACCACTCCGGCTACAAATAGACCACGCGATCGCTGCGCCGCCCGCGGCTTGGGGGCTACTAAAGGCATTTACCCTTCCCAGGTGCTGCCAGTATATCTCCGCGCGGCGCGGTAGTCTAGCTCGTCATCGTAAGAACTGCTCGAAACCTCGCCTTGCTGCTCATCCGCTCGTAGGCTTCGTTCACCCGTTCGAGCGGGAACTCCTCGTTCATTGACCGCACACCGGCAAGAACGCTGAACGCGAGCGTGTCCTGTGAGTCAATCGATATGTGCCCGAATACAGCCTCGTCAAGGGTTACCCGGTTGCTAATGAAGTTGAAAGAGAGTAAGCTTCTGCCACTGTCCAGTTGAAATCCTTGGCTCGGCCCACTGTTCACGAGCCCCGGAAATATCCATGAGAGTGCTCCAACCCGACCAAGGAGGTCGAATGCAAAGACTGTTCGTGTGCTCACTTTTCCTAGCGGTGACCGGTCTGCTCTTCGGCGCAGACGACAAACTCGCAGGCACCTGGAAACTCAATGTCGCTAAATCGAAACCCGCTCCCACCCCGCCCGGAAGAGGCGTGAAGGCAGAAACGATCGTTATTCCGGAGAGCGGCGAAACGGCTACGGTTACCATCAGCGGCACGAGGGAGGACGCCTCGGCGATTCTGACGAAATATACAGTTCCGGTCCACGGAGGGCCGGTTGTGTATTCCGAGGGTGCCCCTCCGGCAGGGGTGTCCTCCGCCACGAAGAGAATCGACGATCGGACTGTCGATTTCATCACCAGGCTGAATGGCAAAGACGTTTCGACGAACCATGTCACGGTCAGCGCCGACGGTAAGACAATGCGGCTTTCACTCAAGGGCACCGACGCCCAGGGCAAGCCCGTTCAAAGCCTAGCT
>JBEKBK010000404.1:0-8160 GCA_050015435.1 Bryobacteraceae bacterium | reverse complement strand
CCGAACACCGCCGATCTTATGCCCGCAGTGCTCGAACTCCTGAAGCGTGAGAAGGAGATGAAAACGCAGGGTATCACAATACACATGCGGCGCTGGATCAAGAGAAACCGTTTCGATGACCGAGACCTTTCTATAGCGTGGGCATTAAACAGGCTGAAAAAAGAGGATTACGTAGTGCACCCCGGATGGGGCACTTGGGGAATCTCAGAAAGAGGCTTGGGCCATACGCTAACGCCGGAAGAGTCACGGGAAATTGTAGAGCGATGGACGCAGCGGGAGAGTGCAGCCCGAAAATCAAAAAGAGCAGGACGGCAACCAAAAATGTAATGCCGTCCGTGCCGAACGCTTCTGTTCAAGCGCCGAGGGATGCCGTGGGTCCAACGGGCGCAACAGAAGGGCACTGGAGCTTCCTGTGCGCTGTGGCGGGCCATCACAAGAGGACGGAAATCGTCAGCGCCGTTTTCCGATAAACTAAAAAGTGACGATCACTACAGACCAAGACCGTGAGCGCCTTCTTCAGCGGGATGTCGAAGAGGACACCAAGATTCTCTCAGCAAAATATTTTCGAGCCGATGGAACTCCATTCCTGCTTGAGAACTGGAGCGCCGATGGTATCCGTGGCTCAACGGCGGTGTTTTTGACGCAGCATGTTTCGGGAATGGACGACGCCGCACTTCAGAAGTTTTTGAAGGAACATGCTGGCGTCGTGGAGTTGGGCGAGACTACCATCGTTCGACGGGCCGAACACGTGTTCGTGAACTTCGGATTCGAGGCGAAGTAGCGTGCCGGGTCACCAAGGATTGAGGAACGGCCATCCCGTGATTGAAGACAAAAACTGAACGGCCCTAATCGCCGCCGTTGTTTCGGGAAACCACACGAAATCCGAAAAAAGGGTACCCATCTGCCCAGGTGTCTTACACAAACCGGGCGTTTTGTCAGGGTCGGAGATCGAGCGGCAAGGACTCTCCCGTGCGAAGACCCTGGTACAATGTCCTGGTGGCACAAGGCGACCGGCGACGAGCTTTCCACCTACTTTTGCGGTCGAATGGAGTAGATAAAACTCTACCATCTGCTCTACCCTTGGATGTCTTGCGAAGTATTGCTTTTGTAAACTATTGAAGCAAAATAACTTGGGCCGGTAGCTCAGTTGGTAGAGCATCGCACTTTTAATGCGGTGGTCGCGGGTTCGAGCCCCGCCCGGCTCACCATCATAACCAGTTGTGTTTACCATTAGTTAGCCAGCGCCCTTTTTCGTGTCGAGGAGATGTCGCTGCCATATGACTGGCACCGTCCTGCGAGGCAATGTCGCCGCGGAGCATCTTTGCCTGCGCGTACTTTGGGCAAGGAGGACGCCCAACACAAGCACACGCAGGGCGACCAAAATGCTAACGACCCCAATCGCCTTCATTTGATCTTTCCTTTTTGGCTGAATTGTGCGCTGTCCCGATCAGCTTGTCAAAGCCACAACTCCAAGCGGCGGGGTCAACTACGCTTTATCACCTTCGTTGATGAATTGTGTGAAGGTTCTCATTCTAGTAGTTGTCGAAAACAAAAAGGGCAGAGTTTGAAACCCTGCCCTTGAACCATGTCTTTGCCGCTCAGAGAATTTCGGACACTTCCGCATCCGGGTAGGTACGCTTGATGGCTGCCAGTCGACCTTCCCCGATTTGAGGGAGAATGTCGGGGTAACCGTGGTCAAGCTCCAGCCGGCGAGTCCATTCATTCCAGACCGCTATGACGGAGCGATCTGACATTGGGAAATAGATGTTGAAAGTCAAGTTTCTCTGGGCGGCTTGATTCATGGCTTGTGCAATCGCTTTACGGCTCATAAAGAAACTCCTTTCTTTTAAAATCCTATCAAATGGCCAGCAGGTTGTCAGTTGGATTTTATGGACTCTTTATATCTTTCGCTTCAGTTTCGTCAGGATAGGACAGAACCCTTCGGGCGATTGATCAACAAACCACTTCACGCCGAGGAGCTTAGCAGTCCAATGTCGGAGCGCTCGGGTTTGGGGTTTGTGGTATTAACTTTTGTTTTTCTTGGTTGCGAGAGATGAAAAATACTCTTTTACGCATTTTTAATGCGGTGGTCGCGGGCGAGCCCCGCCCGCTCACCTGGACAACGCCTTTACTGCAATCGAAAGGCTCCGCACGTCAGCGGGTACGTGGCCCTTCGCTGGTAGAATGGTGCGTCATGATCCGGCAGGTAGAGGCGGTCTACGAGAAGGCGATCATCGTTCATCCTCGTACGAACGTGTTGTTGGGCGGGGTGACGTGATCGGATGGTGATGCCAATGATGTCCTGTTCCAGGAAATTTCTGTTTGTTCTGCTCGTCACAGCGGCTGCATTCGCCCAGAAAATCGCACCGCCCGCGGACGCAGCGAGTCAGGTGCAAAGGATCTTCGCGCGCTTCAACCATACCGATAGTCCGGGATGCGCGGTGGGCGCGTCGATCGACGGCGCAACGGTCCTCCACGCGGCCTACGGCATGGCGGACCTGGAGCATAACATCGCCCTGAGCCCGGACTCGGTTTTCGAGCCCGGCTCGGTGACCAAGCAATTCACGGCCGCAGCGGTGTTGCTGCTGGCGCAGGAAGGCAAGCTGTCGCTGGACGATCCGGTGAGGCGATACCTGCCCGAGCTTCCGGATTACGGGACCACCATCACCATCCGACATCTGCTCAATCACACCAGCGGTTTGCGCGATTGGGGCAGTGTCGCCGCGATTGGAGGGTGGCCGCGCACCACCCGCGCCAATTCCAACCTGAACGTGCTCGACATCGCGAGCCGGCAGAAAGCGCTCAACTACACGCCCGGCGCTGACTATTCGTACACCAATACCGGCTTCAATCTTGCGGCAGTTCTGGTCGGGCGGGTGGCGGGAAAGCCGCTGGCCGAGTTCACCCGCGAGAGGATCTTCATTCCGCTCGGCATGACGTCCACCGAATGGCGGGATGATTATCAGCGCATCGTCCACAACCGGGCGATCGCGTACTCGCAGACCGGCGGGATCATCCGCCAGGATATGCCCTTCGAAAATGCCCACGGTAACGGTGGATTGCTAACCACCGTTGGTGATCTGCTTCGCTGGAATCGCAACTTTACGGAGATGAAAGTTGGTGGCCCGGCGATCATCCAGGCGCAGCATCAGCAGGGACGCCTGAATGACGGCCGCACGATCGCCTACGCGGCAGGATTGATGGTGCTGACCCACAAAGGGCTTCGCGAAGTGAGCCACAGCGGCAGCACCGCCGGATATCGCGGATGGCTGGCCCGCTATCCGGATGAGAGACTTTCGGTCGCCCTGCTCTGCAACACCGGCGCGGCGAATCCAACACAGCTTGGGCACGCGGTCGCCGACGTTTACCTGGCGAGTGTCATGCCCAAGCCTGCGGCTGAGTCCGTGCAGATCGATTCCGCATCTTTGCAGGCAAAGGCTGGTCTTTATCGCAGCGTTCGGGATCGCACCACGATATCGATCGAGTTTAAAGATGGCCACCTGGAGCTCGAACGGCGCGGCGCGCTGGAACCACTGTCAGCGAAAGCGTTCGCCCTCGGGGAGGACGCGCCGGTCGTCGAGTTTGACACCGACGCATCGCTCCGCATGGTAACGGAGGAAGACCAGAACAACTACTACGAAAAAGTCGAGCGAGCAAATCCCACCCATACAGATCTCGAAGCGATGACCGGCGAATACGCGAGCGACGAAGCTGAAGTGACGCTGAAGGTCGCACTCGAACCGAACGGATTAGTGATCCGTCGCCGTCCCGACGCAATCATCCCGCTCACGCCAACCTATCGTGACGGCTTCAGCTCCTCGCTAGGCAGCGTGCGGTTTATCCGCGATTCCGCGGGCCATGTGATCGAGATGAGTATCGGCGAATCACGCGTGTGGGACCTGCGGCTGCGGCGAATTCAGGACCGCGGAAGTCGCTGATCACCATGTCGGGCCGCAGGCAGTTCGTTAAGAACGTAATCGGTGCGGCGTGTGGAATGACGCTTGCCGGTTGTCGGCAGGATCACGAAGCGGCTGCAAAGCCGTTCGACATCGTCATTCGCGATGGACGGATCATCGATGGCACCGGATCGCCATGGTACACCGGCGACCTTGGAATCCGCGACGGCAGGATCGCCGGGCTTGGCCGTCTCGCGGGGGCTCCGGCGCAACGCTCCATCGATGCGCGCGGGATGGTGGTTGCGCCCGGATTCATCGACATGCTCGGGCAGTCCGAACTGACGATTCTCGTAAATCCGCATCTGCCGTCGAAGATTTACCAGGGGATCACGACCGAAGTGACCGGCGAAGGCGGCTCAGCGGCGCCACTCACGGATGCTCTGGTGAAGGCGGACCGTGTCACGTACGATCATTTCGGTATCCAACCCACCTGGCGGACATTTCGTGAGTATTTCGCACGCCTTCGGAAACAGGGGATCGGGATCAACCTGGCGAGCTACGTTGGCGCGACCCAGGTGCGGCGCGTGGTGCTGGGAGACGACAATCGTCCGCCCAGCGCAGCGGAATTAGAAAGCATGAAGGGGCTGGTGCGCGACGCGATGCGCGACGGCGCGGCCGGTCTTTCGACCTCGCTGCAGTATGCGCCCGCGATGTATGCGAATACGGAAGAGCTGATCGCGCTGGCTTCGGAAGCGGCGCAATCCGGCGGCATTTACGCATCCCACATCCGCGACGAGGGCGACTCCATCGCGGCGGCCCTCGAGGAGGCGTTCCGGATTGGCCGCGAGGCGAAGATCCCGGTCGAGATCTGGCATCTTAAGGCGGCGGGCAAGGCGAACTGGGGCCGCATGCCCGAAATCGTCGGGCGCATTGAGCAGGCGCGGAAATCCGGGTTGGAAGTCGGGGCCAACACGTATGCGTATACGGCCTGGTACAACACATTTTCGGCGATCGTCCCACCATGGGCGCACGACGGCGGAGACCGCAAGCTTATCGAACGGCTCAAGGATCCTGCCATGCGCGCGCGGATTCGCAAGGACATGGAAACTTCTTCGCATGATTGGAACAACGAGTGGCAGGAGGTAGCCGGGCCGGAATCGATTCTGGTCGGCGCGGTGCAGAATCCCAAGCTGGTTCCTTTGCAAGGCAAAAACATTGCGGAAATTTCAAAGCTATGGAATAAGGATCCGATCGATACCGTCTGCGATTTGTTGATCGAAGATGAAGCGTTCACGGGCGTGGCAATGTTCGGCATGTCCGAGGACGACGTTGTGCTCGCGCTGCAGCAACCGTGGGTTTCCATCTGTAACGACTCGCAGGGTACGGCGCCCGATGGGCTACTCGGCAAGGAACACCCGCATCCCCGCGCGTATGGAACGTTTCCTCATATCCTTCGAAAATACGTGCGGGAGGATAAGAAGCTCACGCTGGAAGACGCGATTCGCAAGTTCTCCGCGCTGCCCGCTGAACGGATGCGATTCGCCGATCGCGGCGTCCTCAAGGCCGGGATGCGGGCCGATGTCGTGATGTTCGATCCCGAGACGATTCGCGATGTGGCGACCTTTGATAATCCCAACCAGCTTTCCGAAGGGATGCGTTTCGTGCTGGTGAACGGAGTGCCCGTGATCGATGAGGGCAAAATGACCAACGCGCTTCCGGGAATGGTGCTGACCGAGCGTTCTCAGGGGTGACACCCGTGTGAGCCTGTGCTAACTTGCGCTCAAGAACCGAATCAGCCGAGTCACTCGGCACGGAGGTAACCCATGCTCCTTTCCCGGTCGGTTGCCAAGATCGTTTTGCCCATGCTCGTGTTCTCCGCGCTCCCGGCCGCGGCTCAATCGAGCCAACCGCGGCGAACCCTCGATGTGCCCTATTTGCCCACGACCGAGGATGCCGTCCCGGAGATGTTAAAACTCGCCAAGGTCAAGAGTACCGACATCCTCTATGATCTCGGCTGCGGTGACGGCCGGATCGTAATTGCTGCCGCCAAGACCTATGGCGCGCACGGCGTCGGAATCGACCTCAATCCCGACCGTATCCGCGAGGCAAATGAGAATGCGCGCAAGGCGGGTGTCGAGAATCTGGTCCGCTTCGAGGAGAACGATTTGTTTAAGGCCGATATTCACGAGGCCACGGTGGTAACTCTGTTCCTTCTGAACACGGTCAATATGCGGCTTCGGCCCAAGTTGCTCCGGGAACTGAAGCCGGGCACCCGAATTGTGTCCAACACTTTCAAGATGGGTGACTGGACGCCGGATCAGGAAATGAGTGTCCAGGGCGTCGCCGAGAACGCCCCGTTCAGCCGCAAGCTGTTCTTGTGGGTTGTTCCGCAGGCGAAGTGAACATGATACCCTCGGCCTCATATGCACCGCCGCACTTTCCTCGCCGCACCGCTCTTGGCCGCCGCAACTCGCGGCGCCTCGGCCGCCACTGAAGCTCCCCGCGTCCAGGCCAACGGCGACGGCATTCATCATACCCCCGCCGAGTACGCCGCGCTGCTGCAAAAGCTCTCCGCTGCCGTCGAGCCCGACGATTACTCCCTCGGTGGAGTGGTCGCCAAGCTCGAACAGTCCGTGGCGGCTGCTCTCGGGAAGGAAACCGCTGTCTGGCTCTCCACCGGTACTCTGGCCAATCACCTCGCCGTCCGCCTGCTGGCCGGCGACAAGCGCCGTGTGATGGTTCAGCAGGAGTGCCACCTGTTCAACGACTGCGGCGATTGCTGCCAAACCCTCAGCGGCCTTCATCTGGTCCCGCTAACCCCGGACAAAGCCACCTTCACCGTGGACGACCTCGAGCGCGAAGCTGCCCGCGGCGCGTCCGGCCGCGTGGCCGTCCCCATCGGAGCAATTCAGATCGAAAGCCCGGTCCGCCGCAAGAGGGGCGAAACCTTCGACTTCGATGAAATGAAGCGCGTCTCCCAATGGGCCCGCGACCGCAAGATCGGTCTCCACCTGGATGGCGCGCGACTCTATCTCGCCGCCGCCTATAGCGGCGTCCCCGTGCGCGAATACGCAGCTTTGTTCGACACCGTCTACATCTCCATGTACAAGTACTTCAATGCCGCCAGCGGCGCCGTCCTGGCGGGTCCCAAGAGCCTCCTCGAAAATCTCTTCCAGCCCCGCCGCATGTTTGGCAACGGACTCAGTCAAGTGTGGCCATTCGCTGCCGTCGCGCTCCATTTCTTCGAAGGCTTCCCGGAGCGCTACGCCAAGGCGGTCGCCACATCGGAGCGGGTCATCACCGCACTTCAGTCCGACTCTCGATTCGAATTGACGCGCGTCCTCAACGGCACCAACATCTTTTCCCTCCGCGTTAAGAATGGCAACGCCCAAGCCTTTCAACGGCGGGCCCTGGACGCCGGATTCATCCTATCGGCTCCGAACAACGACCGTTTCACTGTTCTCGTCAACGAAACCTGGGCTCGCGCCACCCCTCAAGAAATACTCGCCCGCCTTGTGTAACACCTGCTTGGGGCATGGAGCCGCGCTCCAAGCCGCCAACAAGAGAGCGGTGCCATTTCACACCCCGCCCGCTAAGCTGAGAGCACGTGCATAGGTACTCGTTCCTGCCCAGCCTGTTATCATGCATCGTGGCCTGGGAACAGGTTTATACAGTTAACAACTTTTGGGACCGACTGCGGCGCGACGTCGCCGACGTTTCAGGCCAGCCTCACATCTACGAATCGCGATTCAATGAGGCTAGGGACGATTTCGAGGATTTCTATTTTGTGTCCCCCATTGAACCCGAGCTGCTGGCCCTAGTGCTCGAAGATTGGGACATCTGGACTAGATGGAGTGAAGCATTCGACCGAGGAGAGACACAGAAGGAAAATCATCCAGCACCTCCGCAGGATCGTCTGCGCCATGATGAACTCAAACAGTTGATCGGCCAACGCTTCAAGTCGGACGCTGCCAACTGTCGGAAGCGAAGAGGTGAGTTTCGAAATGTGCGTCCGGGCTGGAACGGGCTGGAGGTTCAATGGTCCGAACCTGAGCCCTCGTTGCGCTCCGGCGCCACCATGTGCTGAGGTGGAGCGAAGGACATAGGTCGTCACTCCCCGCGGTGCGCCCGTTCTAATGTGTCCAAGAATTGTTCGGGGCTGCCAAGCGTTTTGCCACCTTGAGCAGCTTTCGGCGGGTTCGAAGCAATCTGACTTTGATCGTATTTTCCTTCAATCCCGTTAGAGCAGCCAACTCAGCCACCG
>JBEKBK010000403.1:0-10911 GCA_050015435.1 Bryobacteraceae bacterium | reverse complement strand
CATTAGCTTCCCGCTTCTCGCCGCAGTTTACCGAGCCCCATTCGGGAACGCGGACTTCGGTGTGTTCCTCACCGGTCGAACGGGCACTTTCAAGACGGCGCTGGCTGCGTTATGCCAACAGCATTTCGGAGCTGCAATGGACGCGAGCCGCTTGCCTGCGAATTTCGCATCCACCGCCAATTCTCTGGAACACCTTGCGTTCTCCGCCAAGGATTCGCTGTTGGTGGTGGACGATTTTGTCCCCACTGGAGGGACCGGAGACAATCAGCTCCACGGCGTGGCCGAGCGTTTGTTCCGAGCCGTGGGCAATCGTCAGGGTCGAAATCGCCTGGGTTCAAATGGACAGATCCGTCCATCTCAATCTCCGCGCGCGCTTCTGCTGGCGACCGGAGAGGAAGTTCCCCGCGGCCAGAGTCTTCGCGCCCGTTTGCTGATGATGGAAGTACAAGCAGGCGATGTTGACCGGAATTCGCTGAATGAGTGCCAGAATGCCGCGCAACTGGGATATTTTGCGGCGGGCATGGCCGCTTTCATTTCCTGGATCGCGTGTCGCTATGAGCACTTCCAAAATCATCTCGAGGTGCGCGTCCGGGAGTTGCGCAACCATTACGGTCGTGCGGCTCACGCCCGTCTGCCGACTGCCTTAGCTCAGTTGCAATGCGGATTTGAAATCTGGCTCCAATTTGCGCACGAAGTCGGAGCGATCAAGGCAACAGAACGGGCGGAACTGGAGCAACGCAATGCGCAGGCACTGACCGAACTCGCGGCTTTACAGACAAAGTATCACCAGGCCAGCGACCCGGCGCTACGTTTTATATCGTTACTGGGAGCCGGCCTTGCTTGTGGCCAAGCTCACGTGGCTGATCGCTCAGGCAAGCCGCCGGAATCGCCCGAGCACTGGGGTTGGCGACGGAAGCGGAGCGGCCGCGGCTGGGTGGCGCAAGGACTCCGCATCGGATGGATTAGCAGCAGCGATCTGTTTCTCGATCCCGAGGCGAGTTACCAGGTTATCCAGCAAATGGCTGGGGCAGAACGCCTGGCCGTGAGCGAACAAACGCTCCGCCATCGGCTGCGGGAACACGGTCTGTTGGTCAGCGTCGATCTCGGCCGCCAAATGTTGCTGGTGCGCCGCATTCTCGAAGGTTGTGGGCGGCAGGTGCTCCACCTGCGGGCCAGTGATTTGTTGAGATGATCCCGAAAGTCAACGATAATTGTCGAAACTTACAGCCTCGTCACACCGTGGAATCGTAATGCGGGAATTGTCGGAAATGTCGGGTCACACGGGAGTGACCGAACTGCGGGGAGTCGGTCCAAAGGGAGCAGAATTATGAGACTTGAAAGACGCCTCCGTGCGCTCGAAGCCAAAGTAAGTGCGGACCCGCTGATTCTCTTCTTCGCCGACGGCAGCACGGTGAAAATCTGTTGCCGCAGGGACTACCTGCTGGATTTGTTTGTGGGCGCGAATGACCCAGCGAAACTGAGTCCCCAGCAGACCGCCCACCTGGAGCTAATCTTCAAGTCGGTGGGCGCGAGGGAACCGAGCGGCGGGCACATGGTGGAGGTGCTGAAGAGCGTGCTGGACGGGCCTTCCCGCAATCAGAGCAGCCAGCTGGATGACTCCGAATGACGATCCACTTGTAAGATCGAGCCCCGCTGCCCACGCTGCGCGAGCACCCGCGTCACCATGACCAGCGAGTGCAGGAGCCCGGCGGGGCTGCGAACCGTCCGGGCACAATGAACTTGCTCGGTGGCTCATAGCCGAAGTCAAGAATCTGCCGGGTGTGACGTCGGTGGGTGTGTGAAGTATTGTCGGAGTGTTGTTACGCGTTGCTGCCCGTCGACTAGTAGCTCCTTTCCCTCGCAGGTTTCCACATCGACTTCACCGGCGGCCACGTACACCTCCGGAAATGGATAATTCAGTAGCACGGTCTCGATGAATGCTGATTGTCCTTGTTGGTCCATACGGAGCGTCGCCATCAGGTCATTACCCAACGTCAGCATCACGAAGGCATACGCCGTCCTTACGGACAGTCTTGACAGAGGCAGCCTGGTCTCGGCGCTTCATAAACAGATTGTCGCGCCCATGGCTTCGCGGTGCGTGAGCCGTTCGGGAGCCGCCTACTTGACGAAGGGCGAGACGAAGGCCAGGCAACTGCACTCGACTACGCTGCAAGCGTCGTCGCTCCTGCCGCTGTGAATGTTGAATTGTTCTTCACGGCCTGAGGGATAGTCGGAGACCATTGTGCCCGTCATCTGAGCGCGTTTGTCCGGCCGCCTCATATTGTGCGCCGATATTGGGTGTCCGCACCCATCCCTTTTGCAAAGTGGGTCTTCATTCATCGCCTTATTCTACGCTCAAAGAAAAGCCTGCGTGGCCGGATGTCTTGTCCGGATCGCCGGGCCAGCATCGCCGATAAGTTGACGTTATGTCTCTTCGCTGAAAATCAGCGCAACTACCCAAGAATGAAAGGCTTACGCGCAATCAAGCTGCGCGATGTGGCAGGGAAACTGTTTGAGCCTTCAGGGTTTCTTCCGCTAAACCATTCATAATCAGATACTTAAACTCAGATCGAACGATGCACCACTCTCCGAATCTCTGCCATTTCCTGCCATTTTCCGCCATTTTACCTGATGCCCCCCCGATGCGATCCGGGAACGCTGGCTCCGCCGTCTTGCCGCTGAGGGAAAGGAGCCCGAGCCGAACTACCACGGAGGGAGGAAGGCTACTCTGAAGCAAACGTTCGGGATGCGCTGGTCCGAGTGGCCGAAGAGAGTTGCTCCTGAGACAATTGATAGGACGGACGGGCAACCATGCAGATTACGATTGAGCTGCCGGAGGACATCGCCGTAGGGCTTCAGTCGAAGTGGAAGGACCTGCCTCGTGCAGCGCTCGAAAGCCTAGCACTCGAAGCATATCGGTCGCGTGCCCTCACCGCTGCGCAGCTTCGGCGGCTCCTTGTTTTCGAGACGCGGATGCAGGTCGACGCCTTTCTAAAGGAGCACGAAATCTTCGACTACTCGGCCGCGGATTTCGAACAGGACCGTGAGACTCTTCAGGAGATCCGAATGAGAGAGGCTCGGCCCTGAGCTCGGACTCCCCATGGTCGTCGGCGCGGACATAGAATCGTCCGCGCGTGGGAGTACAGAATCACGCCAGGCGCCAGTTGGCCAATTTGGCGAGCGCCTCACCGGCGCCGCGATCCGGATCGATGGTTAGTTCCAGAATCGAGACTCTCTTGAGATCGACTGCGTAGTCCTCCGACTCGGCGGTGGAACCATTCGGACTGAAGTTCCACTGCTGCCGTACGACTTCCTTTAGAGGTTCGTCGGGGCGGCCGGACCATCGGACAGTGAATTCCTGAGTTCGCGCGACGTCGGACTCATTGAACTGGAGGCGCATGCGACGGATCGACTGCGGCAGATCGAAGATCACGCGGATCCGTTGCGTGCCCGGCGAAGCAGCGCGCCAGCCGGGTCCTGCTCCGAAATTGAAAACAGTTTCAATAGGGTACCCGTCGGCTTCCGAAGTGACCTCAACCTCGGCAAGGTCCTGGAGCTTTAGCCACTCATGACCATATGCTGTGTCACTGGGAAGCAGATTTGAACCGAGAACGCGTTTCCGCATGACTTCATTGTCGCGCCCCGTCAATCCTGAATCTATCGAACGGTGGTCTGGTTCGAGTGTTATGATCTGGCGCAAGGAGTGGGATTGTGCCGTCACAGGTCCTGACTGGAGATTCAAGAATGTTGCGATTCCTCACGCCAACCGAAGCCTGGAAGGGGCGTGTTGCCAGCAGGGTTAGTTTGCCAGGCGAGTGGCCAGTAATGTTGGTCGAGATCTTTCATAGGGAAGATGGTCAGATTTCGATGACCTGCGTGCTCGGAGTGCCCAAGAGCAGTCTCAAAGCGTTCCTGGCTCAAGGCGCTTACCTATACGAATTCCAAGAACTTCCAGCCGCAATCGTTGGGGTCCTCGATGCGCATTTCGCGCAAGTCGGAAAGGACCTCGCGACCAAGATTGAGGCAATTGCGCCCACATTCAAGCCCAAACTCCTCCTGGTTAAGAGGTGATCATGGACGTTATGCCCTTCGCGGCCCCGACTTCACGTGGGCCGACGTCTATCTCTCGAAGTGGTTCACCTTGACCTAGCGGCTGAAACTGCGCCTCGATGGACAGTTCTTCAACGTCTTCAATCACGCCAATTTCGGGCTTCCGGTGCTTGGTTATGCAGGTATTCCCGGAAAGCCTTCCACTCTAACGGGATTTGGCGCGTTTCCCCCCCGACGGGCCTGCGCGGGGTTGGGCTGAGTGGTGACAGCTCTCCGCGCATGATCACTTTCCGGGCTCGACTCGAATTCTAACCCTGAGGCGCTCTGCGGCATCGCTCCGTAATCCCCTTTTGCGCTGCACCTTTGTGTGAGCAAACGCTGTGACCGAACGCGTCGGGTTTGGCGGATTTCGTACGAGTAGCTGGGGCAATCCCGTCCAAGCACCTCTCAGCTCTTACCCGGGCCAAAGGCTGAATTGACTCGCCATTGGGGGAGGACCATAATGAAATCAGGCGTTGGAGTTCGCCCTTTAACCGCCCCACCGGGGAAGATGACTCCTACCAGGGTTTTCTCTGGCGGGGTCAGCGCAACTCAGCCTCCCCTCCAATCGGAAAACCCAAGATGAAGCTGGACGGTCTGTGTCCGCTTGCGGCGCAGGCGCCGTGCCAGTGTCGGGAGGTGCCTAGAATGCGTTCGGACGACGCGGCGGCGGAATTGAATTCCGCGCAAAGACTCCATTTGGTCACCAGCGCCGAATACGCTGACAAGCTGCTGGCCGATGTCGAATCCGTACTCTTGGCATCGAAGTCAAAATCACCGTTCAGGAAGTACAAAAACTCGCTCTTGCCAGCGCAGGTGAAGGTTGTCGGGGATTACATAGCCCGGATTCGAGCCCAGATGGTCCGGGTTCTTGACGCACAGGGCGTTCCCTTGCCGGAGCCCAAATTCGAGTCGATCCATGCCATCCGCGTGACGCTGGCGTTCGTCACAGTTGCGTTCGAGGAGTGTACGGCGAACCGGATGCGCGGCTATGGAGATGTGCCGGAATCCAAAATCCACGCGCTGAACGGCCTCGTCGATGAAATGGTGAATGCCGTTGAGAAGCTCGACTCGTACCTCATGCAGGGACTGGGGCAAGATTTCGAAGCGCGGCTCGCGCGGCTTGAGCGGGCGGGCGGAGCCGTGGATCTGATGAAAACGCTAGAGCGGATCATCAACGCTTACGGGTTTGTCGAATTCCGCTCGACGCTCTCCATGATAATCGATCGGCTCGAAGCAAAGAGTTTTGAAATTGCCCTGTTCGGGCGTGTGAGTTCCGGAAAATCGTCGTTGCTGAATCGTATAGTAGAATCCGAGGTTCTGCCGGTTGGCGTGAACCCCATCACCGCCGTACCGACGCGCCTGGTTTACGGGCGCACTCCTCGCTTGACGGTATGGTACGCCGACCGAAATCCCCAGGAACTGGATGCCGCAAAGCTGGCCGAATTCGTGACCGAACAGCAGAATTCCGCCAACTACAAACACGTGACCCGGATTGTCGTCGAACTGCCTTCGTCGCGGCTGCGTGATGGCATTGTCCTGGTCGACACGCCGGGGCTGGGGTCGCTGGCAACTTCAGGCGCGGCGGAAACCATCGCTTACCTGCCTCGTTGTGATCTTGGTGTCGTGCTCATCGATGCCGGTTCAACTCTGACCCAGGACGACGTGTCCACAATCCAGACTCTCTACGAAGCAGGCACGCCGGCTCTGGTGCTCCTGAGCAAGAGCGATCTGCTCCCGCCGGATGACCGAGCCCAATCTCTCCAGTATGTTTCGGGACAGATACATTCGCAGCTTGGACTAAGGCTCGGCGTTCATCCTGTCAGTGCGCGTCCGACGCACTCAGCCCTTCTCGAAGCCTGGGTAAACGAGACCATTCTCCCGCTGTACGACCGGCATCAGCAGCTTATGGAGGACTCGTTGCGGCGTAAAACCGGATCGCTTCGCGAAGCCGTTGAGACCGCACTGAGAATCCGCCTGAATCGTGCGGGAAAGACCGCCGGTGACGGCATGCCGGATGCAAACAGGATCGACAGCAAGGCAGTCGACGCGCGGTTGCGAAAAGCACTGGCCCGCTTCACGGAGACGCGGGATACTTGCCGGGAGGTCGCTTATGGAGTTCGAGGTTTAGGAGACCGCGCCCTTGCGGCAGCAGCAGTTCGCCTCGCGAATAACGGGGCGACTGATTGGCCGCGGGCAGAATCCGTTGGAGCCATCGTCCATGATGCGCTCGTCCAGGCCGCCGCAGAACAGGCGAGCTTCGTACTGACGGCGCTCGAAACTCTCGCTCGGGAACTCGCCGAAACGCTGAAAGCGACCGCTGAGGATCTGGGCTTCAATGAAATCCACAAAGACGAAGATCTGCGTTCGGCGCTAAAAGAGATGCCGAAACTCGACCTCGGGACCTTGAGGCTGGCCTTGCGTCCGCCATGGCTTCTGAAGTTGTCGAAGAGTCGGGCTTCCCGGCAAATCGAGCGGAGACTGCGGGAACAGATAGGACATACTGTTTCGGAAGCTTTTTCGAGCTTTGGAAGCCTGCTCGATGCCTGGGCGCGCCGTGCCTTGAGCGAATTGCAACTCCGGTTCGACTCCCACGCGGATGGCTATCGCGCCCATTTGGACCGGCTCACGGCGAGCGATGGGGGCTCGGATACCGATGAGGCCAGAATTCGGCGGGATTTGGAAGCACTGGCGTCCGCCGATACCGCCGCCGAGATGGTGCCGGCCTCGTAAGAGACGGCTATGTCAGTAGCGACTATTTACGAAGTCGACTCCCGACAATACGTCTTTGCCTATCTGATTCAATCGGAAGGCGACCTGCCCGCCGATTTTCCCGTTCCGTTATCCGGGGAAGGCTTCAAACTGGGTCTGTTTCTGCCCCGCTACGCCCCCAACTGGTTCGGACGATCCTCGCATCCACCCCGGATTCTTTTGCTGTCCGGCGACCGCCTGGTTCTCCTCACTCATCCCCGCTATAACCAGCCGCCACTGCCAATACCCGTCTCGAATATAGTGTTCTTCGAAGCAGGGCAAATGCTGCTCATCGGATGGCTGCGGTTTGTCACGGCGCAATCCGACATCGAACTGGGTTACAACACGGGATCTCATCATCGCGTGCGCGAGTTCCTTCGTGTGCTGATGGATGCCTATCTTCCGGAAATTCCAGACGCCGGTCACGGCGAGGCAGCCGTGTTCGGGTTACCGCTTGATATCAAGTTCGCGAACTGTTTGAATGAAACTCTGGACCGGAACGAATGGGTCCGGGCTCGGCTGTTCAGTCCGCCTGTTGAGGTGTCCCGGAGATGGGGACCGCTGCGAACCCACTCGCAAACTGCGGGCGACCTTGTCGCCTTTACCAACAGGCGCGTTGTCTGGATCACCGATCGATGGAACGGCCGTTACGAGCGATACGGAAGCATTATCAGGACCGCACCTGTCCACGCGCTCACAGCGATACATTGTTCTCGGACGGAGAAGGACCGCACCCTGATCCTGTCTTTCCGTGGTGGTGCGTCCTGGAATATCCCTCTCTCCTTTGAACGGTATGACGATGCAAGACGATTCGCGGCCCAAACCCATCGGATGAAACTGGAGACTATGCCTGAGCGCAATGGAAAGTAAGTTTCGGCCGGGCCATCAGCGCTACATCGGACCTTGATCGATACGTTATCCGAGAAATCTCATCAGGGTGTCAATCCGCAGCGGCGCAAACTTGATGTGCTTGCCGCTCACGTAAATCGGGTTTGATGCCATCCGGCACATCTCGATGATCTGTCCCGGATTGCTCTCCGCCGAGTCCAGGACTTTGTGCCGAAAGTCCTCAAGATCCAGATCGCGAAGCCGGAAGCGATCCGCGGCCAGGTCGAACAGGTGCGCGGCGTCGGCCTGATGGAGCGGTCCGAGATGCAGGATCGCGCGGGGGTCCCAGAACAGGCGTCCCAGCGCGCCGAGGGAAACCGCGTCTCTGGCCGTTGCCAAAAGCGCCATACCACGCGTAAAGTACAGCCGTTGCAGGAATCGGTACATCGGGAAGCTTGCCCGGTTGATCCCGTCGATGACGATGGTTCTGGGCTCGGCTTCGAGTGCCGTCCAAAGCAGACCTTTCAGATGAACGCTTGTTTGTTGTGACAGCCATTTGTCGAAATCATTCACCGGTGCCAGAGTTTGAAGGCGCTGGTGTCCTCTTTCAAAAAGAGCGCGGGTCAGATCGAGCAGAAAGCCATGGACGTTCGGAGTGTATACAAGATATAAGGCCCGTTGGCACTGACCCAGATCAGCGATGGCGGCGCGAACCAGTTCGGTCTTCCCCGATCCGGGAGGCCCGAGGACCAACAGCGGTTCCGGTTTTCGGAGGGCGTGCTTGATCCTCTGAAGTTCGCTCAACCGGCCAATCAGGGGAAAGGCGGCCGTGTCCTGTGAGAGGTATTTCACTTCACGACGAGCACGCTGCAGTGAGCCATTCGCGTCAAGTTATGGGACGTTCCGCCCCACAGATGCTCGTAGGCTGCGGAATGGCCCGTGAAACCAACCACGAGGAGATCAAACCCTCCCTGCGTGGCAAAATCGATGATTGCCTTGACCTCATGGCCGGCGACAATCGAGTATTCCAGCGGCACAGAATGGAGCGCGGCGCGCCGCTTGGCCTGCGCGGCGAGTTGCCCAAAGTAGGTATCCTCTTCTTCTTTCACCTCGTCGATCTCCCCCATAGTGGTCTCGGCGTAACGAGGCAGGTCCTCCTCCACGCTGATCATATGGAGGCTCGCCTGGAGCCGTGAGGCGAGATCGACCGCGGCGTCGAACGCCTTCTGTGCTCCGTCCGAGCCGTCGTGTGCTACCAGAATCTTTTCAAACATTCTGAACCTTGGCCGTCTTCTGAATTCTGATGATATTCACGTCGGACATCGCGATCAGTCCTTTGTCCATCATGTCTTCCACTACCGGCAGCAGCCGCTGGATGTTCTCCTCGGAGTCGACGATCTGGACCACGATAGGCAGATCGTGCGTGAGGATGTGAGACCGGTGAATTTCCGCCGTGTCGCCGTAGCCTTCGAGGCCTCGGAAGACGGTCGCGCCCGCGATCTTCAGTTCCAGGCACTTGCTGACAATAGCCTCATAGAGCGGTTTGCCGTGGTAACGGTCCCGCTCGGTAAAATGCAGCCGCAGTAATTTAGCTGGCTGGTAGTTTTGCATCGGTAGCCTCCAACAGGGAGTGCGGGTGAGTGAGACGAACGATGTCCACTTCCGATACGACGATGAGCCCGTCCTGCAACATCTCCTCAACCGCTTCCGCGGCCTGGCTCAGTTTGTCCTCGGTTTCTACAACAGCGATCATGACGGGGAGATCGCGGCCCGTGTGCAAGAGATTCTGCTTGTGCGTATGTCCCTTGATGCCATATCCCAAAATGCCGCGATAGACTGTGGCTCCGGCGATGTCCATCATGCGGAGTCGTTTGACTATGGCGTCGTATAACGGTTCTCCGTCCAAACGATCGGCCTCACCCATGAAGATCCGCATCAGCTTAGCCTTGCCGGCTTTGCGCTCGTGCGGCTGCTTCGGCTCCGCTCTTCGCTTCTCTTTCATCGCGATTTTGACGACGGTCGTGTCGTGCACCTCGATCAGGCCGTCCGTCACCATGTCGTAAAGCGTTGGAAGAAGCTCGTCCACTTTTTCGGCGGTCTCGATGAACTCGACTTTGACGGGCAGATGCTCGGCCAGGACCTCTATTTTCGGGGTGTGTATCACCTTGTGCGCGCCGAAACCGGCCAGCGCTCGTGTAACCGTTGCGCCCGCAACACCCTTGTGGACAAGGAACGTTAGGATGGACTCGTAGAGCGAGCCCAAATGGTGCTGGGTGTCCTCATTGAGATAGATCGTGACTTTTTTTGCTGTTCCCTTCGAGAGCATTGACGCCTCCTTCGTGCGGCTTACCGTTTACCGGCGAGAACCGCACCCAACAAAACTGAAATATATCCCAGTACCACGCTGCCTGCCGCGTTGATAAGCCCCAGCCACCAGCCGCCATCCCGCACCAGCCCCAGAGTTTCCCATTCGAAGCTTGAGAACGTCGTATAGCCACCGAGAAACCCGACCACAAGGAGGAACCGCCAGTTCGGATGGGGGTTCAAACGCTCCGTTAGCAGTGTCATGATGAATCCGATCAGGAATGAACCGGTGACGTTTATGAACACTGTTCCTAGCGGAAAGCGTCCACCCATCCGATTCATGATGGCGGTCCCCACCAGATAGCGCGATAGAGATCCGGTAGCGCCTCCCAGCATCACCATTAGGTAGCGGTCCAAAACTGATCCTCCCTTGAGTCATGGATTTAGCCTTCGACCGGCTCGGTCTCGGTATTATCCGCCCTCGCAGCTATCGCGGATTTGGCAGTAGCCTCCGGCAAGAGGTGCCTGGGCATGAAATACGCATTCGCGATGGCCGTTGGCACCACCGCACTCATGATGACCGTGGCCACCAGATGCGAATATTGGGTCTGACTGATGATCTGGTGATTCAGCCCGAACAGCGCCGAGATCGTCCCGAACGTCAAGCCGGTTGACATCATCAGCGAGTAGTACATGCCCTCGTGTCCCAGGTAATTGAACGCTCGCACCGTCGGCACCAACGGGATCATCTTGCTGAACATTTTCGCGGCGAGCAGTGCAACGAATACCAGGGGCGCGCTGATCAGCGCCGGAACCGAGACGAGCGAACCAGCCCGGATGAAATAGAACGGAGTAAGAAGCCCAAAAGTCAACGTGCGCAACCGGCGGACCAGGATGTGATCCTTGCCCACCGTCCCGGCGAGCACCATGCCGATGATG
>JBEKBK010000402.1:0-8186 GCA_050015435.1 Bryobacteraceae bacterium | reverse complement strand
AGTGGAGGAAACCGGGTCAGATACAGAAAGAATCAAAACGAGACATCGATCGCGCTCGCCGCACGCTCAGATCATACGAACCACGCGCTTCGAGGATCGTTCTGCGCATAATTCAGGTGTAAAGCCCGGCGCGCTCTTGACTGCGATCTGAAGCCATATCGCGCTAGGATGACCGCGCGGAGCAACTGGCGATGCTGGAGAAGCAATTTCTGGATCGGCGGTTGTTGGAAACAGCACGGCTCCCGCGATTGAGTTTGTTATATCTCTGATGTCGCCGTTCAGGTATGGGAAGCGCAGAGCAGCGCGTCGGCAGCCGGTGAAACGATTACCGGCTGGATTCCCGAGTGCGGCGATGAAATCTGTGCCAGCTTTTTAAGTGCAGGAAGTCCGTTTGCTCTCTTGAACTACTGTCCAATGATTGACCGCATTCCAAGCAAGTTCAACGACGATAATCCGCTAAAGATCGAACGAAACCGATCGCCAGTTCACCTTAAGCGTTAACTTTCCAATTCTCCCCTTTAGGTCGTCTACCTGCGCTTTGTTGTATCGACCCCAAGCCACGCCCGGCACGATTGACCCGGCAGGACGGCTATTCTCTCAACTGAATGTTGCGGTGGGCACCATTCGTTGCCGAGTTGTATGGTGAGTCCGCCAAAGACGAACTTCTTCAGGGTCACAGCGGCCGGCGTGTACGCTGAAAGTCGCACATGCATCATGCGCCAAGAGTCATTTTTCATCTCGACGTAGTGCTTTAAGGGATATGTAGCTCCAGGATGTTCAGAAGTCCAGTCGCCGGTTTTCGTCAGCTTCGGCGTTATGAAAGTCCTCAATGCCCATGCTCGTGGTTTCTTGAAGGCTCCCAAAATTGCCGCCAAGATGAGACCTGCGATTACTTTGCTCCAGACATTATCATTCCATAGCCAATCAATCCAACCCATGAGCGTCTCCATCGATTCTCTTAAGTTCCCGTGAAATGCATAGTGAGTATTCCCAATTCTAGCCAGAAGCCGTAGAATCAAGGCAAACCCGCCGCCCTATCCGCGCCCAGCTCCGCAAGAGACTCAAAGGGTTCGGGCTGGTTTATTTTCCCCATCACGACGCGGGCAGCCAAGGGCATCGTGAGTGGTGACCGTCGCCGTCTTTGAAAATAGCAACTTTCCTGCGTCGATTTCCCTTTGCCAACGACAAAGAACTACTGTAGGGTCAGGCATCAAATAGCCGTTCAGTAGTCGGGTGCCTTCCTAGCAATCTCGGGCTGATCAAGCAGCCATGACTGCCGAACTCTGCCCCGTCGATGCTGCCAGGCTGGACTGCAAAACCGGCGACACCCATGAGTCCTACAGCGCCGACACGGGGGCAACCTGTGGTGTACCGTCAGCATTTCCGGCAAAGGATTGACCGTCACCGTTGAGCACGACCTGGAGGCTTACCGGCTGGTTCCCCTGCAATTATTCAACGGCAACTCCACGACCTACCTCGTCAAAACCAGCATCGACAACGGAGCACAGCCCGCGGCGATCCATGGGGTTTTACCACGGCGTTCAGGTGAAATCCGGCGGGAAAATGTTCGTCATGGGCGGTCCGCCCGCGGTCTTCGTGGCCGAGGCTTTGCCAGACCGTCCCGCGCAGACGTCGGGGACAGCTGGGCAATTGGAGCTTTTTAGTTAAAGAAGGTCAAACGTCACACTCGCATCACTGCGTTTGTGAATGCGTAAGGGGAGCCCTCATCTGGATAGTCTGCTTGAGGTTTGATGGAGTCGGTCATTATACGTCAAGGTAACGCGAATCGGAAATCCCGAATGCATGTTCCTGCGACTCTGCGGCACTGGAATCTGCAAATAAAACCATTCTTGATGATCTGGAGGGACCTCCTTCACTTCGGTCGAGCTCGGCCTTGGACTCGGCCTTCGCTTGCCGCCAATTCTCTACTACAATCCAGCAAGTTCCTTTCGAGAGATAGTCTCAAAGGTTGGGCCATGACGTCGGTGACAAATGCGGCCATATGGCCGGCATTCTTCACAACCAATTTGCAGAGGCATTTTCACAGTTTCTGTAGAGCATAGCCGCAATGGCGGAAGTAGGCCTTGGCTTGGTCGGCAGTGAGGGTGCCGAGGGCTGAGGTGATGGCTTGCTCCAGAACGGAGACGGAGCGGGCCTTGGCCGCGCGCAGATGTTGCTTTACCTGCGCCCAGCACGTTTCAATCGGGTTGAAGTCGGGCGAGTACGGCGGCAGATACAGCAGCCGCGCGCCGGTGGCCTCGATCAGCTCGCGCACACCCTTGACTTTGTGCGCGGCCAGGTTATCCATCACGACGCAATGCGTGGGCCGCAGGTGCGGGCCCAGCACCTGTTCGAGATACGCCAGGAACACGTCGCCATCGGTGGGTGCTTCGATGGTCATGGTAGCGACCCAACCGGAGACCGACACCGCGCCGAGCAGCGTCAGCGTGCGCCAACGGCCGGCGGGCACGGCGTCGTGTAGGCGTCCGCCGCCCACGGTGCGGCCCCAGCGCCGCGTCATCTCCGTGGTTACACCACTTTCGTCCAGGAAAATCAGGCTCGCCGCGTCGATCTGTTGGCAGGCCTGGCGCCAGTCCGAGCGTCGAAGACGCCCCGCTTCGGTATCTTGTTCAGAGGCGTGGAGCGACTTTTTTTCAGCCGCAGACCGAGACCTTGGAGTACCGTCCACAGGCGTGACAAGCTGATTTCCAGCTTACGTTGCTCCAATAACCGAAGCTGCAACTCGGCCAGGGTGAGATCGGCTTGCTTGGCGATCCAGTCCTGCAATTGCTGCTGGATCTCCGCGGTGATCTTGCTGGTCGGTCCGCGCCGACGGCCAGCGGCCCGCTCCATCTTTCCGCTGCGGTGCAGTTGCGACGAGATTTTCAGCGCCCACCCCTGGCTGACGGAAAAGCGTTGCGCCAGTTGCGACAAACTACCTTCTTTGCGCTGATGCGCTTCCAGAAGTTTTCGCCGTAGATCGTCCGAATAAGCGGTTGCCATCTTCCCTTGCGGAAGAATCGCCAGAGCTATCTACAGTATCCATGAAAATGCTTGGCCGTCAACATGGCGTCAATCAAATTCCGCCCAAACGATGGTGCTGAAGTCGCGCAACAACAGCGGGAGTTCTGTCCCTGCGAGACTAATGCTTCAATGCCGTGCCCCGGAGTGTCCTGCTTCAGGCGGCTGAACGCCCCGCTCAGAAATGTTAATGTGCGTCGTTCGGTATTCGCCGGAGTCCAGGCGCCAGTAACACTGTAGGGTCCAGCAACCACAAGAATGTACAGTCGGCGACCCGTTGATGTCTTTGCTACCCGACACACGCCATCGGTCATCGGGGAGCCGGTTCAAGCCCATCGCGACCTCACGGAGCGAACTTGTTCTCCAGCCACGCGCTCAATTCAGTTGGCTCGTAGCCTCTCGCAGCTTTTCGTACTGCATTCCGATAGCGCACAATTGTTCGAGCTGGCTGTCCGTCAGATTCACCAGTTCAAAATGCGGTCCGTTCAAATTTCCTCCATAAAATACGCAGGATAAGTTTGCCTTGGGAAAGGAAGAGGTCAAGCACTGCTTCTACTCCTGGACCAAGACCGGCATGGGAAAGTCTCCAGGCAGGAATTCATGCACTTCACGCAAGTGGCAGTCCGACCGACTGGATTAGGACAAGAGTGACGAGCTGGACCATCAAAGGGCTGACCCAGTCGCAGGTCCGGGTGAGTCACTTCTCGATTACCGGGAAGTATCTTCAAGGCGTGGAGACTTTCGTCATCTGCGCCGCCGCGAGCATGTCTTGTCCTCGGCTGGCCGCCAGATGGATGGCGGCCCGGATGCGCGGATACGTACCGCAACGGCAGATATTGCCTCTCATCGCGGCGTCGACATCCGCGTCGGTGGGATGGGGCGTCTTCTTGAGCAACGCCCACGCTGACATTAACTGGCCGGTTTGGCAGTACCCGCATTGCACCACGTCGATCTCGGTCCAGGCATCGCGTAAGGTGTCCGCCTCCTCGCCTTGCAAACCTTCTATGGTGGTGACTTCGCGGGCGCGAACCGCTGAAAGCGGCGTCACGCACGAGCGTACCGCGACTCCATCCAGGTGTACGGTGCAGGCGCCGCACAGCGCTGCGCCACAACCGAACTTCGTGCCCGTCAGCTTCAACTCGCCGCGCAATACCCACAACAGCGGAGTGTCGGGCTCGGCGTTTATCGTCGTCATCTGGCCGTTGATTTTGAGGGTCGTCATGGGATCTTCTATCAGACCAGCTTCAGCGGCAATGAACGCAGCCGCTGTCCGGTGAGCGCAAACACCGCATTCGCTACCGCGGGCGCAATCGTCGGCGTGCCGGTCTCGCCGATACCTTCAGGATGTTTCGTGCTCGCCAGGATCTCCGTCTCGATCACCGGACATTCGTTCATGCGCAGCGGCGCGTAGTCGTGGAAATTGCTTTGCTGCACCTTGCCTTTTTCGACGCGGATCTCGCCCTGCAACGCGGCCGATAAACCGAAGACGACGCCGCCCTCGATTTGCTGACGAATCAGGTTCGGATTGACCGGGAAACCGCAATCCAGTACGCAGACCACGCGGTGCACGCGAATCTTTTTGTCCGCGTCGACCGAAACCTCGGCCACATTTGCGACGGCGCTGCCGAAGCACCAGTGGAAGGCGATGCCGCGTGCCCTCTTGGCGCCATCTGGCCCCGGCGCGACCGGCTGGCCCCAGCTCGCGAGTTCGGCCGCGCGATGGAGCACCCGCAGAAATCGTGGATTGTGAGCCAGCAGCGCCGCCCGAAACTCCACCGGATCCTGGCCCGCGGCCGTTGCCGCTTCATCGATAAAGCTTTCCGTGAAAAAGGCATTGTGCGAGTGGGAAACCGAACGCCAGATACCCACCGGCACCAGCGAGTCAGACGAATGATGAGCCACCCGCGCGTTCGGGAAATCGTAACCGGTGTCGGCCGCGCCTTTGTTGGAACTGTCGGCAAAAGATGGCGCACCCATGCTGCAACCGGCGGAGGTAGCCTGCCATGCGATCAACTTGCCTTGCGCATCGAACCCGGCTTTGTGGCGTGACACGAAGGCCGGGCGATAGTAGTCATGCGCCATGTCCTGTTCGCGCGACCAGAGCGTCTGCACCGGGGCTCCGTCAGCCTCCCGCGCAATCGCCGCACCCTGGGAAATGAAGTCCAGGAAGGTGCGCCGTCCGAATCCTCCGCCGAGGGTGGTCACCGTCAATTTAACCTTGTCCGCCTTAATGCCCAACACCTTGGCGACGGCGTTCCGCGCGAAGGCTGGAAATTGGGTTCCAGCCCATACTTCGGCGGCGCCGTCTTTGAATTGAACGGTGCAGTTCATCGGCTCCATCGTGGCGTGAGCCAGATAGGGAACGCGATACTCCGCGTCGATCGTTTTGGCGGCGGATTTCAGCGCGGCCTCGACATCGCCGCGCTTGTAATGTGTGCTGCCATTCTGCGTGTCGAGGGTCTTGGACAATCCGTCGATGACCTCCCGGCTCGAAACATTGGCGGCGGGACCATCGTCCCATTCCACCGCGACCTTCTTAAGCGCTCGCATCGCGTGGAAAGGAGTGTCGGCGATGACTGCTACGCCTCCCGTGCCCGCACCGAAGCTCCCGAGCCCGCCCGCGTAGGCGTCCAGCGCGATTACTTTTCGAACACCGGGCAGAGACTGCGCGGCTGTGCCGTCGAAGCGTTTGGTCTTGCCGCCCAGCGTAGGGCACATCATCACGCTGGCGTACAGCAGGCCCGGCGGCAGCACATCAATCCCGTAGACCGCCGATCCGTGGATCTTGGCAGCGCTGTCCATGCGCCGTACCGGCTTCCCGATCAGTTTGAACCCCACGGGGTCTTTCAGTGGCGCATTCTTCGGCACCGGCAATTGCGAGGCATGCGCGGCCAGTTCGCCAAACGAAGCGCTTTTGCCCGAACCATGCAGAACGCGGCCGGACTCGGCTCGGCATTCGTTAGCTGGTACTTTCCAAAAGTCGGCGGCGGCGGCGATTAGCGCGGCGCGGGCCGACGCACCGGCTTCGCGCAGCGGCAGCCACTGATCATTCACGCTCGACGAGCCGCCCGTCCCAATCGCGCCGGGTATTTCCCGGATAACCTTCGCAGCCATCCACTGACTCGCGCGCTTCATATAGCCGTTGTCGTCCGGCTGAAACGGCAAATTATCGACGATCGCGGCCTGATTGTTATAAATCTTGTCAAAGGTGGATTGCTCGAGTTTCACCTGATCCCATGCCGCGTCCATCTCCTCGGCTAGCAGCATCGCGAGGCCCGTGTGTACGCCTTGGCCCATCTCGGCCTGTGACATCATCACCGTCACCGTATTGTCGGCGGAGACCTTGACCCAGCCGTTCAAGGCCACCTGGCCCGGCGCGACCGGCAGCGGCTTACCCGGTATCAGGCGTTGACGCGGCGGCAAGATCGACCATCCCACCACCAGCGCTCCGGCCGCACCGGCGGTGTACTGGATAAAATGACGACGTTTGAGCTTGGCCATCGCACTTAATTATACGGCTATCCCTAATATATAGCCTCGCCTTCCGTAGGGTCTTCCCACACCCTAGGCTGCGAAAAGCCGGCGGAGGAGCCGCGGGGGGAATTTCTTCTCCGGCCGCCAGCAGAAGCGCGCGAGGAAATTGAGATGAACCGAGCTGTCCGCTTGAACCCATACGGTTGCGACCCTGAAGACGCAGCCGATAGTGAATTGTCAGGGCAGACTCGTCGATCTCAACGCACCACTACGTCTTTACGTCTAACGAGACAGACGTTCTGCGCGAAATGAACACATTCATCGCGAGCCACCTGTAGAAGGGCGAAAGAGGACCAATTCTACGGTGGGACTGTCTTGCGTATAATGCCCATCGCGCATAGAGAAGGGCGGTTTTTCATGAAACTAGTTCTGCTGTTCATCTGTCTGATACTCCTGCCGCTCGCGGCCCAGGACAACGATTCCGAATTGAAGCACCTGAACGTCCCCGAGGCGATGAATGGCCGTCCCGGTTTCAACGTCAGGCTTTCCGCTAGAAACCTGGACCAAAGCCTAGGAATCATCTACCTCAAGGGAAACGTTGAGATCAAAACAAGAACATACACGATCGTGGCGGACGAAGCCGAATACCACCAGGACAACGGCGAAATTAAAGCCCATGGCGATGTGCTTGCGAAGCCGGCACTGCCCTTGGATCCTCGCGGGGTTAGCCAATTTGGCATTAAATGAGGGGTGATTCCGTCAATGCAAGCAACTGTTCGCAAGGATCAAGCGCTAGCGCGGCAGCCGTCGTCGAGCTGTGCTATGCCCAGCGCGCAAAGGGCGCTTAACATCGAGTTTGCCTCGCGCATAATCCTAAGGATTCTATCCGCAGTGGTTCCGGCGCGATAGAGCTTCGGGGACGGGCTGAAGGGGGTGCCGGAACCATTGCGGATAGAATTGGATTGAATTGAGCCGGAACGGTACCTATGGGGATTGAATGAATTTCTGGCTTTGGATGCCGGGGGACGGGGATCGCCGGAAGCTGCCGAAAAGCTGCGAATTTTGATGCAGGAGACTTTGCCAGTTAAGTTCGGGAGGGTGTGAAGTGATGTTTTCAGCTCGGATCGCTGCCTGCTGACGCAGATTCCCCCGAGCCTCAACGAAGGCTGTTAGTTCGGCGTCTTGCGAGGGAGTGGTCATGGCGAGTGCTGATGCGGCGGTGGAGTCGGGCGCGCGGGCAGAAAAATACCGATCAGAATCATATGCCCGGTCTTGCAGACAGGGCATGGTTTGGGACGCCGCTCCTGTGGCTTTCCCTCCCGGTCAACGATCCCCGCATCGTTCTGCGGGCCACCCCGCGCGTCGAGCAAAGCGCGGCACAGCGCCAGTTTCTTTCCCCGTGCCCGGTTGGCCAGAAAGCCAAACTGACGGATGCGCACGAATCCTCCGGGCAGGATGTGGAGCAGAAAGCGCCGGATGAACTCCACGCATCCAGCGTCATGATCTTCGTCTTGTTACCGTCCGCGTAGTCCTTCCACTCGAAGCTCACGCGGCCGCCCTCCATCGACAGCAATCGCCGAATGGAAATGGCCACGCGATGCGTGTAGCGGTCCAAGTATTATAGAACCTGCTCCGGTCCGCCGAAGGGCGGCTTGGCAAGGACCACCCATTTGATTCTTTTCGCCTTGTGG
>JBEKBK010000401.1:0-10671 GCA_050015435.1 Bryobacteraceae bacterium | reverse complement strand
GCCGCTGCGCGTCGATCCGCGTGGCTGGCCACTGCTTGTCAGCCGCGTTGCGTGCGATCATCGTGGGTGAACCCCGTCGCAGCCATACTGCGGACCGTGTTCCGGTCGGCTTCACTCGGCACGTATTTTGGTCGTCCTCGCGGCATAATTTTCGTCCTCGTGGCATTACTTATAGACGGGAAATAATCAAAGTGATACTCCCGAAGAGTTCTTCACGTCGTTGTTAAGCTCCTGCCGCCTCAATAACTTGACTTTGCTATCGACGTTCACGATCATGCAACCACTCCCGATTCTTATTCACGCCGCTACGGAAACACGCTCCCGGGCGATTTCCGCGAACGTTCGTCCGTCACCCTCCAGCGTAGCTCGGACATCAGCCCCGCACGTCGCGTCCCCGCACAATATCCGATGTGGGCCGCACAGCCAGAGATCGACCTCCGCAGAGTTGGGCGTGAGCGTGAACTCATCTATCTCTCGCGAATTGAATCCCGTCAGGCTCAGATCGAAGTCCAGGGCTTTCAGTTCGAGGAATTCAAGCGCCAGCGCGTCTGTGTCCCACTCTGCCCACGTTACCGATCGGTTGACCATCAGCCGGAAGGCTTTGACCTGAGCGTCGGTCCAGCCGTCGCAGGGGATCACCGGCACTTCCCGCATCTTCTCCGCGATGGCGCCCTTCAGCCGAAGGTGGCCATCGTGGCCCGGGCTCAGGGTCGACGAGGTGAGTCCCAACTCAAGAATCGGCGAGTCCGCGGGATTGACCTTGCGCCAGAAAGGATTGCGAGGCAGATTGGCAGGAAGCTGTCCGCGCGCCGCATTGATCCCTGCTTGAACGTCTCGGGCAGCAGCGTCGATATTCCGGTTGAGGTCAAACTGCAGCGTGATGGCGGTCGAGCCCAACGTGCTGCTCGACGTCATTTCATTGATTCCCGCGATGCGTCCGAACTGGCGCTCGAGCGGCGAAGCTACCGCGGAAGCCATCGTTTCGGGGCTTGCGCCGGGAAGCCCGGCCGAGACCTGGATCGACGGAAAGTCCACTTGCGGCAACGGCGCCACGGGCAGGAAGTTGTAGACGGCCGCGCCTGACAAGCCCAAGGCAACCGTCAGCAGGGTTGTGCCGACCGGCCGCTTGATGAACGGTTCCGATATGCTCATCGTCTCCCAAATGCCACAGGGCCGTCTCAATTTGCAGTTTTCTTCTTGCGGGCTTAGTATATCAACGTGATTCTCCACGGGGTTGCGCGTCCGAGATCGTCCCAAACCGCCGTACATTCGATCGCTGCGGTCTCCCTATCTGAAGCGGGGACTCTGCCGCGGCGAGCGTTGCTGAGGGGCGCGCCCTCTTAGCCAATAGAACAGAAATTGGCGAGGTGGCCGCTCACAGAGCGGAGAACGCCTGATCTCCTTGACCAGCGCGCCATGGAGCGGCGGTCTGCGATTTCAGGCGTTGAGCGGCGGCGATCTTCTGCTTGACGCCGGCCAGGACAAATACCAGTTCAAGCGGCGTTGAATCAAAGTGTCCGACGCGTCAGGGAATGGGACCGATGTCGCGCATTGTCGGCATGAATTTCTCGGTCGGTCACTTCCGCGTGTAGCCGACAAACCAGCCAAGTGATTTACTTCCGAGTAGCGACCATCTTCCGACAATTGTCGGACTCGCACGTCTAGATTGTGAGATTACCCTTAATTAGTAGTAATTATGGCTAACCCACGTCAATGACGATGAGCGTGATGTCGTCCTGCTGGGTGATGGAAGCAGGTTGCCAGCGTTGAATCTCGGAGAGCAGCTGTTCCGACAACTCAGACGGCGGGCGAAACTGATTGTCACGAACAGCTTGTTCAAGCCTGATTTCGCCGAAGCAATCGCCAGCGGCATTCTCAGGTTCAGTTACGCCGTCGGTGTAAAGCAAGAAGCGGTCGCCTGGGTTGATCGGCATGGTGCAAACCGGATAGTCGTCACGCTCCCGCATCACTCCAAACAGTAAGCCGTTGCTTTCGATGCGATCCAGCTTATCGTGCCGCCAGCGCAGAAGCGGGGGGTGTCCCGCGGCGGAATACGACGCTGCACCACTCTCCGTGTCAAGCCACAAGTAAGCGGCGGACACGAACTGACCGTGTAGTTGCCCCGAAAGGACACGGTTCAATCCGCGCAGCACTCCTCCTGGGTCATGTGCACAAGGAACCACTGATTGGGCGGCGACCTTGATCATCGACGCGATCAGCGCGGCGGGCACGCCGTGTCCGGAAACGTCAGCCACCAGGATGCCAAGCCGCTTCTGATCGACAGGAATGAACTCGTAGAAATCTCCAGCGACCGCATTCATAGGATAATAAGCGGCGCTGATACAAAGGTTGTCGATTTCGGGAACGCAACTCGGAAGAATTGAGGTCTGTATCTCGCGGGCGATCGCGAGTTCGTTTTCAACCGAGAGCAAGCGGCGCTCGTTCGCCAAGATCAGCTGCAGGGCGACATATCCAAACGAGAAGAGAAGAATTGCGAAACCGAGGTGGTCCAGAATGCGCGGGGTCTCGATTCCAAGGCTGCTCGATACGTTGGCGAACAGGGCTTCCATAGCGAAAACGAACGTGCCGATGGCCAGAACGCCGCGGTGGGGCAGAACGAGGTACTTCCTAGATAATCTGGGCACTGCAACCAAAGCAGTCAAGACAAGGAGTATGCAGGCCGCAAGCAGATTGTTGTAAAGCATCAACTTGTCGTTTGAGCCCGTAAGTGCAAAGAAGGCAATGCCGGCGACGGCAATCGCCAGCCCCACGCATGCGGCCGCCTGAATGAGTAACCGCACTTTGCCCAGGCTCAGTTCCCGAAAGGAAAGCGAACCAACAACTACGAGCAGGTAGGCCATTGCGGTGTTCGCGTAGGGAGCGCTGATCTGGAGCCAGCGCGGCGAAACCGCTACGACAAGCGGCGACTGACTCAGGTGCATTGCGCCGTACATCGCGCTCCAGATTCCCAACCAGACAAAGATGCGCACACCGCTCCGGCGGCGAATTGCAGCAATGGAGCAGGCCGCCAATCCGATGAACAGGAAAACTGATCCAATAATGATGTCCGCGACTTGGCCGCGGAGTATCACGAGAGCTTGATCTGTCAGACCACCAACATATCAGAGTGTTTGTTGCTGCCCATGGAGTTCCAGGTTCGATCGGTGCTTGCCGCCGAAGCCGTCGCATGCCCGGCGTATCCGGAAGTAATCCACTTGGTCGGATAACGCCCAACTCGCGGATGTGACCTCCGTGCCCCGATTTTACGAAGGGATCAGTTCCGTTGTGGACCGCGCACTTGTTCCGTGCAGCGCCAGGTGGCCTTAGGACCGCCTCTTAAGACGTGTTATCGGAAACTCAGGCGCTGACTCGCAGAATGAACAAGTTCAGCGTGGTGGACACGTGCTTTGAAGAATCTTGCGAGAGGGCGCCGGCGCTAATCTGCACCTACTTCCTGGTGTGATAGTGCGGGCCATCTACAGTGAATGGGAGCAACCCGGTCGAACTCGACGGATTTCAAGGATCAGGGTCGTAAGAAACGCTCGACGTCATGCCTCACGCGCCGGATGCTTTTACCTGATACGCCGGCAAGAAGATTTCAGCTACAAAAGCTTCTAGAGTGGTCGGAGTCGTGGTCGCCGAAGAACGCGGTTCAAGCATCTTCATGTGGCCCGAATTGAGCGCATCAGCCATCTCGAGCAACAGGTCTGCCATATTGGACGACATCCCCATCTGCATCAGCACGGGCTTTAACTGGGCCGCAGGCACGAGCTTATATGCAAGGTCAGCCTTGCCAATCGCCGCGCCCACGATCTTCGCAACTTGGGCGTAAGTAACGTCGCGAGGCCCTTGCAGTTCGTGCGTGCTTGTTCTGAGGAAATCCAATTTCAATAGGGCTTCGGCTGCAAAAGCGCCGATATCGTGCGTTGCGATCATTGGCAAAGGCAAGTCCTCTTTGACTGGGCCAGCCATACTCCCAATGGACTTAATCACGCCAGCCTGGGGCAGAATGTTTTCCATGAAGTAACCGGCTCGCAAGAAGAGGACATTTAACCCGGAAATTCCTTCGAGCTTCTTTTCAAGACTGTGCAGCCCGGCGACGGGCCCCGTTCCATGCGACTTGTCCGCGCCGACGCTGCTCAGAACGACGGCATACTTTACCCCGTTTTTCTCGATCGCGGAGCGCAAGGCGTCGCTCACACTCTCTTCGTAGGCGCGAACATCCGGGGAAGCAATCTTAGGAGGGATCATCGCGTACACGGCTTTTGCGCCGGCAAATGCGTTCGCGAACGCGCCCGCATCGGTCGCATCAGCGATGAACGGTTCTGCACCCTTTTGAGTGAATCGTTCCAGCCGCTTCAGGTCGCGCCCGATCACACGCACTTTCTCTCCCTGCGCGAGCAATCTCTCTGCGACCACGCTTCCGGTGTTCCCTGTGGCCCCTGTAATCACAAACATGGCTTCCTCCTATCCCTGGCTCCGCTCTTTGTAGATGCCGTCTGGCTTCCGCGGATTCAGTTTCGACGGTCTCACCACGCCTACAATGCGAAATAAGGGGTATCGCGGCGAGGAGCACGCTCGCGCTTGCGGCTTAGTTCAAGACCTGTTATCGGTTGCGACTCTTTGCCTACGCCCGCCGCCGCGTGCCTCGTCCAATCCAGAACTTCCAGCGAGCGCCTTAGAGTCTACACCCGCGCGAACCCTGCGCGCCCGGATCAAGACAACCTATACGGGGCTATTGAAAAACGGACGCTCGTTTGCCCAAAGCGTCGCGGACAAGCCGGACATGCTACTGAGCGAAGACAACTGAGCAAAACTATTGCACCCGGCTCCGAAATAGGAACAAGATATTCCCATGCCGACCAAGAAACCGCCACATTCCCACTCATCGAAGAGCATCATCCGCCATTCACTCGTCATCGAAAGTATCTTCGGTAGCGAGATTCAGCGCGACGTCGCCCTGCGGACGCTCACCAAGCTCCTCGCCACGTGGAAGGAAACTGTCGAATCCGCCCACGCGAAAAACAAAATAACCATTACCGACGCATGAGGACAGTACTCCGGCAAATGCCATAAGTGCGAATCAAGCCGTGGTCAAACGCAGAGCGCTGTTTCGGTTTGCTATTACTCCCCTCTTCAGCTCCCCCGCCAACGGGACGACCGCACTTCGCTGTAGTTGCTACGGCCCGAGATCATCCTCGATCCGCTGCGGGCGCTGCCGGACCTGACAATCCATAGCTTGGCGGACGAAGAGAATTAAGATTAAAGGGACGTCCGTTTTACTTCCGGGAACGGTGTTTCGGATTCCGGATGGCCGACGGGGAGTCTCAGATCAGACCTCCCGCCTCAGCGTTAGGCGCGAGCGATGCTCAAAGTCCACAAGTCTAAGATTCGGTTAGTTTTGTCGAGCAGTGCGTTATTCTAATGATGCGCGACAGATCCATTAATATAGTTAATGGACGGGTTGCCGACCATCCAGGAGGAATCCGGTAAGCGTCACTTCAACTAGCAGCGCGTTACTACAGGCAGGTTGGCTTCCTGCCGAGCTACTGGATGGCGATGGTTATGCCTGGCTGGCTCGAATTGGTTCCAACTTGCAGCACGACGGGCACTCCGGGTCCGGCCTGAATGCCTGTGGGAATTTGAACGTCGATCCGCATTACGCCGGCGATGTCTCCGAGCACGCCGCCGGCGTGGACCGGCTTCACCGTTTGGCCGCCGATCGTGACCCTCACCGGTAGAATCGGCTGCGGTACCGGAGAAGTAGCCAGTTGGCCATCGACGCCCGCTGGTGTGGTCTCGCCTTCACCAGTCGCGAACAGAGAAATTACGTCCCCGGCGTTCGCGGGAGCAGCGGCGCTATTTACTGACGAGTCCGGATTCAGCGCAACTGCTTGGCCTTTCCCGGAGGAGTCAAGTGTGAAGATTCCAGGCGCTGAAGAAGCGACCGGAACCGTTAACGCCGCCGAGGTCTGGCCCTGATAGTCCACCCTGATTTGCGCGGAGCCGCTGACGATGGAGTAAGGGACCACAACCGCTACTTGGGTCGCCCAAGTGTAAATCAAGGGGGCGGGCACGCCGTTGAATTGCACGGTGGTTCCCGCGAGCTGGTCGCTGTACATCCCATCGCTGCCGGCCGCGCCGGAGACGAGTTGTGCCGGGCCAAGACCCGAGCCGGAAACGACCACAATTTCTCCCGGCGCGATGGGACCCGGCATACCGCTAGCGGCATTCGTAACACCGGTGACGCTGATACTAGAGCTTACCGGCTGCATCAGCCGAACGACGTTGTTTCCTTGGTCCGCGACATAAAGATTCCCGGCGGAATCCACGGCCAGGGCAGATGGGCCGTTCAACTGAGCGGCGACGGCCGGGCCGCCATCCCCCGTGTAGCCGGAAACACCAGTCCCAGCTATAGTCGTGATGATCCCGGCCGTCGAGACCATTCGAACCCGGAAGTTGTCTCCATCCGCAATAAAAAGGTTGCCCGCATTATCCGCGGCGAGCGCCACGCGGTAATCCTGCGCCCCGAGCTGCGCTTGCGTGGCCGGACCTCCGTCTCCCGAATATCCTGATGTTCCGTTGCCGGCGACAGTAGTGATTGTTCCGTCCGGTGCGACCTTGCGTATGCGAGGCGTGGACGCAGTGGACCCAGGAATGGTCCCAGGAGCCGGTGGTTGGAAACCATCGTCCGAAAAATATAGGTTGCCGGCACGATCGGTGGTCAACGCCGCTTTAAACGTGAGCTGGATCTGGGCGCTGGTGGCCGGGCCGCCGTCTCCCGAAAAGCCAAAGGTGCCATTTCCCGCGACGGTCGTGACTGTGCCGTCCGGGGAGATCCTGTTAATCCGGTTATTGCTTGGATCGGGAACGTACAAGTTATTTTTGCTGTCAACGGCCACGCCCCACACTTGGCCTGACGATACGCTGCTACTTCCAAGATCCACGCTCGTGATGATCCCCGATTTGGAGATTTTGCGAATCCGCCCGTTGCCGTGATCCGCGATGTAGAGATTTCCGAGGCTATCCGCCGCGACTCCCACCGGGTAATAGACTTCTGAATTGGCGGCTGGCGAACCGTCCCCGGCGTAGGCCGGGACGCCGTTCCCCGCGATGGTGGTGATGATTCCCGCGGGTGACACCACGCGGACGCGGTTGTTGAATGTATCGCCGATATAGACGTTTCCGCCGCCGTCCGTGGCCAGGCCCCAGGGCTGATTCAGTTGGGCCCCGGTAGCTGGCCCGGCATCGCCGGAATAAGTGGGAGCGCCGAGGTAGCCTGCCGCGACAGTGATCGTCCCGGTTGACGCGACTTTGCTGATACCATAGTTTCCTGTGTCCGCGATGTACAGATCGCCTCCGGCATTTAGGGCTAACGCCCGCGGCTCAAAAAGATTGGCGCCCGCGGAGACCGTGGTGATGATCCCGGCGGGAGTTACTTTGCGAACGCAATAGCAGTCGATGTCGTCACTGAGTGGGCTGCTATCGGAAAAGTACAAATCGCCCGAGCTGTCGATGGCGATTCCGGAGGCGCCGGTGAGTTGCGCCGCAGTAGCGGGACCGCCGTCCCCGGCATAGCCGTAAGATCCATTGCCGGCCACCGTCGTGATGATCCCGGCTGGAGAAACCATTCGAACACGCAGGTTTCCGTCATCGGAGATGTAGATGTTGCCCTTGCCGTCAGCCGCCACGCCATATGGGCTGAGTTCCGCCAGGGTCGCGGGTCCGCCGTCGCCAGAGAAGCCGTTTACACCATTCCCGGCAACCGTGGTGATGATTCCAGCGGTGGAAATTTCGCGGATGCGGGCGCCGTCCACGATGTACAGGTTCCCGGCGTAGTCGACGGCGACGTTGGACGGGCCGTTCAGATTCGCGGCCGCTGCCGGACCTCCGTCACCGGAATAACCAAAAACACCTGTGCCCGCAAAAGTCGTGACGATTCCGGCGGGCGAGACTTTGCGAATGCGGCGATTTATGAGATCAGCCACGTAGATGTTGCCGCCCGCGTCAACGGCTAATCCAGACGGCGTGTTGAACATCGCGCTGAGCGCCGGCCCGCCGTCTCCGGAGTAGCCAGTGCGCGAGTTGCCGGCCACGCGCGTGACAATACCGTTCTGATCCAACTTGAAGACACAGTTCAAACTAACGAAAAACAGGTTGCCGGAGGCATCCACCGCCATTCCTTGTGGGGCGACTGCCATTTTTGTGCCTATGATTGGTGTCGGCGTTGGCCCGCCACCGGCGAAAGTCGAAATCACGTATTGCTGGCCTGCGGCAAGCGAGCTCAAGAGTGCAAATGTTGTTAGGATTTTGGTCATAAATATCGAACCGTCACTGGATGGCGATGGTAACCTCGTTGCTCGACCGTCTGAGATAAGTCAGGCGCACGGGAACCGCTGGTCCCGGCGAAATATAGAACCTGGGCGAGCTGGCCTCCGATAGTCACCTGAGGAGGAATCACACCTCCCTGTGCCAGGCTGGTGGTGTACATTGACAAGGCCTCTCCTGCAACGGCGGGGCTGCTCGATGATGCGATCTCCCCGGTTGCAGAGTGCCAGACGGCGCCTTGCACCTGGCCGTCGCCCGAAAGAGAGAACAGAGCGGGTGCCGGGACCAGCGCGGCCGGAGTGTAGTTTTCGGCGCTGCTGAGGCTTCCGTAGAAAATGTCAATGCCGCCGTAGGCAATCCCTCCGGTGACCAGGACCCGGCCATCCCTGAGCAGCGTTGCGGTCTGTAATTCCCGGGACGCGGTCATGCCTCCGGTCGCGGTAAAGCTTCCTGTGGACGGATCATAGAGCTCGGCGCTGGCTACAGTGCCGGCGAACATGCAGAAGTTGCTTCCACAGCTATCGGTCTCACCTCCGGCGATCAGGACAGTGCCGTCGGGCAACAGTGTGGAAGTGTGCCCGACCCGGCGCGACGCCATTTTTCCGGTAAGCGAGAACGCGCCTGTGGCCGGATCGAAAAGTTCGGCGCTGTTCGATCTGCCGGAGTCATCCTCTCCGCCCGAGAACAGAGCTTGGCCGTTCATCAGCAAGGTCGAGGTCGCTCCCGTATGCGCGTCGTAATTCATGAATCCGGTCACGCTGAAGGCAGCGGAGCCCGTATCGTAGATCTGAGCAGGCTGCACGGCGGCGAACAAGACACGTCCATCGGCCAGCGAGATCGCCGGGGCGCAATAGTCGCAAACACTTCCGCCGCCCGCGCAGGGGCCGGCAGCCGCGAACGTGCCGGTCGCCGTGTCATAGATCTCCGCGCTGACAAGACCTCCCGGCGCGACGAAACCACCGGTGAAAATGACCTTGCCGTTCGCGAGCAAATTCGGGTTCGCTCCCGAAGTGGGATACACCATGTCTCCGGTGGCGGTAAAAATGCCGCTTGATGGATCGTAGATTTCGGCACTCATGGGGTAATCCATACTGCCGCCGGCGATCAGGACTCTGCCATCTGGGAGTAGAGTAGCGGTGTGTTGCCACCGGGCTGTCATCATGTTCCCAATCGCGGTGAAGACCCCAGCGGAGGGATCATAAAGCTCTGCGCTCGACAGCGGGACGGAGTTGCCAGACTCGCCTCCGGCGATCCAGACCTTGCCGTCATTGAGGAGCGTCGCTGTGACGCGACGCAGATACCAAGCCCCAATACAATCGGGCAAATTCCTTTGTTGGTCGATTTCATGTCTCGCTCCCTGAATGTCTCTCCACATAAAAACCTCAGATTGCCACAATGAGCTGCGAAGTGATAGGGTCCTAAAAGGACCGCTAAAGGCGATGAACGCCCTTTCTCGAGCATTTATGACGCTGAGCCATCGCGCCATGCAGCCTGGGGACATCCCCGAGTGCGTAGATATTATCGCGAATCATCCTGTCGTCGGTCCGCGATATGGTTCGATGATCGAACACCTGCCCGAGGCATGGCTTCGCTTGCTGCAATGCGAGGCGAGAGACGCTGTCGTTATTCATGCCGAGGAAGGTACGCGAACCTCGCTTTGCTTCGTCGGCGTCACAGCCATAGTGCGGGACGATTTTATACGCGACCTTAAGACGCCACCGCATTTCTGGGTTGGGCCTGAACTAGCGCGGAGAATCATTAATGGCGAATCTCCAGTTCTTACGAGCAAACAGCTCCGTGCGGCAAACGGTCGCGATGGACTGAATCTGGTCTGCTGGGAAGGCTGCATCCGCCCCGAATATGAAACCAACGGCGAAGTACAGCGTTATCTGATGTCTGCATTTATTCAGAACCATCGCGGCTACCTTTGGAAGGAAGTGATCAGTTCCCAGTCCTGGAGCGCAGATCAACTCGATTTTGTCCTAAAGACCGGGGGGCGTCTTTGGGATTCGCTGGCAGGCGGCTACACGTCTAAGTTGAGGGCAAGCCCAAGGGAGATCGTCAGCAAGCCCCACATTGTGGGAATCACGCGGGATCTTGAACTCAAAAGGCAGCACGATTGGGCGGCAAGCTGGGTAGGCGGTCTTTTTGATTATCATCCTCCGCTGCTGGGCTTTAACCGGAGCGAACAGCGCTTGCTCTCCAGTGCGCTTCCAGGTGCGACTGACGAGGAGCTAGCGGAGATGCTCGGAAGTTCGCTTCACGCGATAAAGAAGCTTTGGATCTCTATCTACCAACGGGTAGAAGACCATCTATCCGAGCTGATCCCCAACCAGCAACAAT
>JBEKBK010000400.1:0-8224 GCA_050015435.1 Bryobacteraceae bacterium | reverse complement strand
ATGATCCCGGCGCAAGCATCTATCCACCATGCGGGACGATCTGTGGACACGACTGACTCAACGTGACGACCAGTCGATGTTCTCCGGTCATAACACCCGAGGTCGTCCCGCAAGAATTCGTCTGTAGGATGAAGATCCCATGACCGTAGGACTGGCACTACGTCATTGATTTCGTGGCAGCAATTTTGCGGTAAAGATACAAACGACACACAGAACCCCGTCAAAGTCACCAAGTTCGTTCGGCGCGTCACAGGGGAACGGTTTGTCAGCGTAAAGCAAGCTTGCTATGGTCGAAGAGCGGCCAGCACTACTTCGCCTGAATCGGCTTCACATAGTCTGCGAGATTCGAGACCCCTTGGGTAGCAGTCAACTGGTTGTTCATCGATTTGAATACGTCGCCCCAGATAGGCATGTCCCGCGTGCCGTGAGCTTGAACTGCGTCGTCGCCGCCGATATAGCGGGAGACGTGTACTGCGGGGAATGTGCCGTCACTGGCGTGCGCTGAAAGCTGTGTCAGGTCAGCCGGAGTTTTCTTCAGCGCAGGAGGGCTAGGCCATTGCCCTTGCCGTCCGGTCCGTGGCAGACGGCGCAGTACTCCATGAACATGGCTTTGCCGTCCGCAGGTGAAACCGCTTTCGGTTGAACCTTCTGAATGGTGGTTTGGGCTGCATCGGCGACCGCGAATGCGATCAGCGAGGCGATGACTGTTACGATTTTTGATGTAAGCATTGAAGCCTCCTTTCTGTACAGCAGCATCCTTCCACTCGCATGACCAAAGTCAAGGGGCCATATCCCCAAAATTACGCAGCATACGTGGACAGTCGATTTGGCTTGATCAAGGACTGTGCGCGACTTCACGAACTTGGATTGGGGACCTAAAGGATTTTACAGCCTATGCGACTTCCTATGTACGGCTGGCGAAAATGAGCGGCAAAGGCGCTCGGCGAAGCCGACCGACTCAAAGGGGGAACGATAGCTATCGTTCTAAACGCGTTTGTCAGACCTCGATCATAATTCCCGAGGGCTCCGTCCTATCACCACTGCCGTATTGATCGGTGTCGAGTGGAACAGGAGCGCGGTCTTGATCTTCATCACCGATCTACGGAATCACGGCGAAAATCGTTAGCGGAACCGGCTCGTGGTCAGCCATGCCTTAGGACCCATCCAACTTGGGCGTTTTCGATTTCCCATGGTCCAAGTAGCAATTTAGCCTACTGCGTGCGACAATTACTTCCTTCTGTGTTAGTCCGTACTTGTCGGAAGCGTGGCGAACACGCTCCACGGAATCCGGCTTTGCATGGCTAAGGACCTCACTCAAGCGCCTAGAAGCTACATCGCTGCGCTTTTGCGCAGCCACCAAATCATCACGAAGTACTCGGAGAATCTGGTCGAATTCCATTCCTTGAGTCCTTCTCCCTGGTCGCCTCTGCGGTCAATCTCCTTGAGATCAGAAGTTCCACTTGCTGTAACTGCTCATAGGACAAGTGCTCATCTCTTCATGCATCCGTCCGTTAAAGACGCCGCGATGTACCTTCTTTACAAAGTCTTCGGCGTTGAATGGGTAATCTACCTATGGCGGGTAAGCGCAAACTCGATGCCATTGGCCATGTGTCTATCTGTTAACGACTTGGTAGCGATGCGGGAGGTCGACCTGGGCTAGAACGCTCAGATTCTCTGGGTGGGTGGGCGCTGGTGTTTGAGAAGGCGCAACGCAACGCGACGCGATCCGGAGCACGTCAAAGGTGGCGTTGGTCGCGCACGTTTGCCCTACTCTCCCTGCATACCTTCGAGGTAATGGGCGAGGTTGTCCACACGCACGCTTCCCAGGTCCACGTCCCAGGCGATTTGAAAGAAGATAGGCCCCCAGATCCGCATTTCTCTGGTACCGTGGCCGCCCCGAAGCTGCTCCTCACCCGAAATGAGTTCTCGCGCCGAGATTCGCGTCAGGTCGGTAGGCTTGACCTTGAGCGACCCGGGCCATGGGTCCATTTCCCCCTTGCCATCGCTTCCGTGACAAACAGCGCAATACGCCTTGTAAGGGGCTGGACCTTGGATCGAATCGATTAGGTGAACAGTCTCCGGGGTTGGCTGCTTCGGCTGAGCCAAACCGAAAGTCAAATAGAAAACGGCCCCGAAAAACATCAAACCGACAAAAACCTTTATGGTCAGCTTCCTAGCGCGGCTTAAGGAGTAATCGAATTGAATAGAGCAATCGAACGGCCCGTTTACCCACTGTTTTGGCGATCACGGCTCGTCCTATAGTCATGAAGAGCACGAATCGTGATCATTGTTCGTGCGCGGCAAATGGCGCTATCCAGTGATTTCTGAGCGGATTCGCGCAGCACCAGCCTCCGGGCGACGGGTTCGATGCAAGCAGTTGGCTTCTCGCCCCCTGCCCAAGCTCTGTTCGGTCAATGATATCGACGGATGGAAGCGCGGATGGCAGGGTCCGACACGTGACATACGATGTCTGGGGCCGCACTTGCAACAATGTCACCGCAAGTCCAGTCTGGAGCCCTATATGAGTTATTCAGGGCTTAGCGATAAGGAAAAGGAACGTTCGGCGCTTCTGAGAGCGGCGGCACGCATTGTAGCGGCAGAATCGGCGAAAGGGAGGGTCCTCACTAAGACTGAAGATACGCTCGTTCTGGCTCTGTTGAACCGGGTGCGGGCCCTCGAAGAGGAGATGATCCATTTGAAAACGTACCCTATTAATCTAGGAGCTTAAAACCAGAAAGGACGCTCATGATGAAGCGACTGATCGCAACTCCGTTGATGATTGCACTGTGCGCCGGAATGGTGCTCGCGCAAAAACCGGCAGCTTCGGGAAAGGCCGCAGAAGATGAACTCAAGCAGATCGAAAACAATTGGTCGGATGCGCAGAAGACCAGGAATGTGGACAAGCTGCGGGACATTCTCGCCGATGACTGGGTGGGACTTGGCTGGGACGGCGAGATATCGGACAAGGCCAAGGCGCTCGCGGACCTGAAATCGCCGGGTAGTTCGTTGGACAGCATTGAGATGGGCCCCATGAAGGTTCGCATCTTCGGTAACACCGCCGTTGTGACCGGAAGCGATACCGAAAAGAGCATGGAACACGGCAAAGATTCCAGTGGGAAATATATTTGGACGGATGTGTTCGTAAAGCAGAAGGGCACGTGGAAAGCCGTGGCGTCTCAATCCGCCAAGGTGCCTGAGTAGACAACTGCGACCGTTCCCCCACTCTTCATTCGTTAGGGCCACCCGATGCCGCTTTCGGCTTTGTCGAAGGCGTCTGCGAGATCGGCTACGATTGCCGTATGGCGCACGTCGCTGATCCCAGCGTGACCCAAGGACGGAGCAATTCGGATGACTAAAGGGCGTGAGCTTCGCTGCTATGACTACGTGAATCACCCCTATGAGCAAGTCCGCGACGCGCTGAACAAAGACGCGCCAGCGGTGTTCCAGTCCGCGACCAAGACCACTGCTTCGCGGGCGCGATCAATCGCCTCCGAACTGCACGTTGACGTAGGCGGAATCGGAGTCGAAGCCGATATCATCATTTCGGTCAAGAAAATCGAAGAGAAGGAATCCGACGCCATGGCGGGCCCCGTCACCCGTTTGCAGCTTGAATGGCAGGCAGCGAAGGTGCCAACCCTGTTCCCGCTCATGAAGGCGGAACTCTTAATCTATCCATTAACCCGCACCGAAACGCAGTTGGATTTCTCGGGCGTTTACGAACCGCCGCTTGGTGTTGTTGGAAAAGCCCTGGACGCAATCGTCGGCTATCGTATCGCCGAGGTTTCGGTTCACCACTTCATTAGCGATGTGGCAGTATATCTGAGGCAGGCCCTTGCTTAACGCATAGGTGGTTAGAGGCATCTCTGTACAAAGCCAGTGTTCGGGGTCCCCATAAACCTGTCACGATTGCGGCTGTCAATGCGGTGATCAGACCGGTGACACTCGGATCCCAGTACGAACCGTTGACCGGGAACATTTGCCACGCAACATCGAACATGGCCGCGCCGAAGACGCTCTTTCCTGTATTGTTGTAAAGCCAAACGATGAGAACCCGCTGGGCAACCGTGCAGAGACACCACCCTGCAATCCAGGCGGACGAACGACGAGCCCGCACCAACGGCCCGTTATGCCACACGGCCCAAAACCACCCCACGAGAATGGCGGCCCGGAGCGCACCCTATCGGTCTTGCATCGGGTCGATGACGTATCCCGACCAACCCAACTCCTCACCCAACGCAGCAACAAAGAACGCAATAAACACGACCAGTGCCGCTAGGATCGCGAACTTTGGAGTCGGCAACGGCATCCCCATCAGACGCATCAGCCCGTAGGATAAGACCGTGACGGCGGGCATCAGGACTCATCGAACCTGCAAAGTTCAGCTATGGAACTCCTTCCTTAACGCGACGTAGGCCGCACTTCTGGTTTGGGCGTTTAGAAATCGGATGCCCCGAGAGCATTCATGGATTCAGACGAGTCGATGGAAAAATGGTCAGGATACTTCTCCGCTGAAGCGTTGTGAAAAGGGCGTGCGAATGCCACACCTTCTCCCGATTTCATCCGAACTGCCTGCTTACCAGCGGTTGTTCTGCCGTGAACCGCCGCCGCCGTTGCTGCGATATCCGCCACCGCCAGACCCACGGTCTGCTTTTGGACGGGATTCATTGACAGTCAGGGCTCGTCCGTTAAGTTCTTTGCCACTGAGAACGTCAATCGCACGCTCTCCCTCAGCATCGACGCTCATCTCGACGAAGCCAAAGCCTCTCTGTTCCCCCGTATCTCGATCAGTTGCGATACTCACACGGCTCACGGCTCCGAATTCCTCAAACATGGATCGAAGCGAATGTTCGGACGCATTGAAGCTGAGATTTCCCACAAAAATATTTTTCATCTTTTACCGTTCTTTCTGAAATTTGCAGAACAGTGGATCAAGGCAGGATCGGACAAGGGCGGTAGGCCAAACTATCGAAAGATGCCGAAAAACAAGGAACTGTCAAACTACATCTTTATCGTAGCATGGAATGGCCCAGGTGCGCAATGATGGCAAAATCCCAGTGTGAGCCCCGACCGTCGTGGTCCGTTAACGACCCAGGTGATCAGGACCTCTATGGAATGAGTGGACAGACGAAAATGAACCCTCGACTGCTGCTACGTCTCGAAGGCGCTTCCTCATTTTACAAAAACTCACTGCAACACACGGCAACACGTCCTCGTCGAAGCGGAACCCAAGGTAGCTCGGGCTTTCGGTGGGCTGATCGATCTCTAGATTCTTTTGCCCTCCAAACGTCTACGCTGCGACGCAACGCTGACAGTACGCCTTAGCACGCAAGGTGCGGGCCGGGGTACATCCGTGAACGACAGCGCTGCCGCAGGCCGTCCTGGGCGAATGAGCTGGCGGACGAAGCGATGAATATCGGCATGGCACGAATTCGGCGGATTTACCTTGACAAGTTAAGAGAGTTTAACCCATAGTACTGGTACCTGAGCACTTCTGCTCACTCTGCGGATTATCTGAACTAAGTCAGATCATCCGCTCCTTCCTCTTAGCCAACCCCAACCTTAAGGAGGTTGCCAAATGTTTGCTCGTAGCGTTTCCGTCCACCTGAAACCGAATACCGTTGCCGAATTCACGCAACTGATCGAGAAAGAAGCCGTTCCTACGCTCCGAAAGCAGAAAGGGTTTAAGGACGCGATCACGATGGTCGTCCCTGGCGGGGCGGAAGCTCTCGCCATCAGCTTGTGGGAAACAAAAGAGAATGCCGAAGCCTACAACCGCGATTCCTATCAAGGAGTCCTCAAAGCGCTCGGCAAAGTGATCGAAGGAACTCCACAGGTTCGCACCTACGAGGTTGCCAATTCAACTTCCCACAAAATCACCGCTCACGTTGCGGTACATGCATAAATAGTCAGCTTCCGGGGGCGGCCAAGTCCGCCCTCCTTAGGCGCACCGCTTGGCGGTTTTGAAGTCATTGATATGGTCAGTCCTCGCGCCGGATGATTGTTTCTCCTTGGTAACCGAAGCGTACGCGGACACAAACAGCGTCGTTGAACCCAAGCAGGAGGATTAGCACATGGCACGCACACGAGTAAAACAACAAGACGCAACAAATACGGAAGCAAGATTTCGCGAACACCCCGAAGATGATCAGATCGCCTCGCAAGCCTACTCCTTGTGGCAAGCGAGGGGCTGCCCCAACGGATTACCTGATCGAGATTGGCTCCAGGCAGAACAAGAACTCACAAGCTCACGTTGAAGCCAGGAACCGCTATGTCGCCGCTTTTAGCGACTGAGTTGCTTCGCAGAAGCGTTAGAAAACTTTGGCTGCTGGGTGGCCAAGCCGGGTTGTTATACGCAAACTGGGCCAAAAGACCCCAACCGACGAAACCTCGCCTGGGAACGCAATGAGGGCTCCCGATTCACACCAAACCGTTCTGGAACAGAAGCGCCTGAATTTCAAAGTTAATGTGAACGCCTCGCCGCCACTAAACCGATCAAGAGTCCTTGGCTTATTAATTGCTGAGATATTCATGAAGCTCGGTTTGTCTGTCATGACAGTAGAAAGGAGCAAGCGGTATGTTTAGAATCGTCACTTCGCTTCGCACCGCATTGATTTCTGTTGGACTCATGATCTTGCTTGTGGCCAACATCCCGGCCAAAAATAAACCCGTAGTTGGACCGACCGGCCACGAGATCTACATGGATCGGTGTGGCGCTTGCCACGGCGAGTATGGCAAGGGCGACGGTCCAGCAGTCGGTGCGCTCGGAGACGTGCCTGCTGATCTAACTCTACTCGCCAAGATGAATGGGGGAACATTCCCAGCCGAACGATTGAGGAAAATTGTTGGTAGCGAAGAAGTGAACATCGTTGCCCATGGTTCCCGAGAGATGCCCATCTGGGGTGAGTTATTCCATCCGAAGAACGCTGCTGATCAACAAATCGCCAACGACCGGTTCAAGAAACTCGTTACCTACTTGGAATCGATCCAAGAATAGAGCGAGAGTCCTCGTGCCGTTAGAGGGTGGCACCTTGTGAAGGCCAGTCTTCCCCGATTTGATCTGAAGGACTAGTAGCGATTGTTCCTGCGTTGCCCGCCGAAGCCGTCGCTACGTTCAGCTTTCGGACGGGCTTCGCTCACGTTTGTGCCCAGCCCCCGCCCACGCCGGAGAAGTCAATGCAGAGCTCGGCATCAGACCGTCATGGCGCTGTGATCTTCCCGGTGCTACGCCTCTCACATGAACCTGCCGTTCGCTCCAAGCCGATTCCGGGCTTATGAGATCGATTTTGGTGCTGGCGGGAATCGGCTCGGCTGCAAGTTTCTTCTTGATGACGGGTCCGTTCTGTTCATTCACGAGTCCCAGATCAATTCTGAGATCGAAGCGCTGATGGCCAGTCTTGGGTCGCCAACGGAAGGACTGACGGACTGCGCTTCCGACACCGGACGGAGAATATGAAGCGGTGTTGATTGCGCCGGTCGATTTTGGAACAACCAGAGCAAATTTGAAAACGGGTCCTTCCTCCAAAGGTGCCTTACACAAACCGGGCCTGTTGTTCGGGCGGGAATCGGCGGAACACTGGATTATTGGTAAGATTCCCGCATGTCCCAGATCGGGGGCCGCTTCGTCGGTTATATAAAACGAAAGAGAGAGGAACGCGTAGCCAACAAGAAGGAGTGAGGTGGTCCTGGTTGGTTGGACAAAAAAACGGCAGTCCTTAGATAGAGCGGCGGGCTGCTGATCAAGGAGGCGGCGGTGAGGCCGCCATCCATTCCGGACTTGCATCGGCGCTCGGGTTCCATCCCTGGAGAGCCCGGTCCTGCTAGCAAGCAAATCGATTGTACGGCAGGCGCCGGTTTGAGTAAAGCGAAAAGCATCCATTCTGGAAAACAAAAGCGGTAAATCCCAGGGGGTTTGGGGGACGGGTTCCCCATCAAGAAGGTGACCTTTTCCTTTTGGACTTGTGCGGGAAAAGGTTTGCCGGCGTTTGATAGCCGAGCGCCTGATGCGGACGGCGGTGATTGTAGAAGCGGAAGTAGTTTTCCGGTGCGGCGAACAGATCCAGGCCGGAGGCGAACTCGCCCGGATAAATCAGTCGTACTGCAAGCTCCGCCACAACCGTTCGATGAACACGTTGTCGAGCACGCGGCCCCGGCCATCCATGCGGATGGAGATCCCACGTTGTTTGAGCGGAGCCAGAAAATCGGCGGAAGTAAACGGCGAGCCCTG
>JBEKBK010000399.1:0-8256 GCA_050015435.1 Bryobacteraceae bacterium | reverse complement strand
CTCGAAAAGGTCCGCCATCCCGATGGACCGGAGGATCTCGGGCTGCAAGATCAGTGCCTGATGTTTCCTACCGGGGCTCCGCCGATGACTCCGTACACCTACAACAGTAACTACCGGATCGTACAGACCAAGAATCAAGTCGCGATCTACGTCGAGATGGTGCACGACACGCGCATTATTCCGCTCGATGGGCGTCCGCATCTGCCTCCGAGCGTACGCTTGTGGTTCGGCGACTCCGTCGGCCACTGGGAGGGCGACACGCTGGTGGTCGATACCACTAATTTCAAGGACGAAACTACCTTTTACGGCTCTGACCGGAACATGCACGTCGTCGAGCGTTTCCGCCGTATCGACGCGGACACGATTCTTTACCAGTTCGACGTGGATGATCCGACGGCGTTCACCAAACCCTGGAAAGGCGAAATGACGATGTTTGCCGCGCCAGGTCCAATCTATGAGTACGCGTGCCACGAAGGTAACTACGCATTGCCTGGTGTTTTGAGGGGAGCGCGGGCCGATGAGAAAGCCGCAGCCGAGAACAAGTCAAAGTGACCGGCTCAAAGGGCGACGAGGGTGTCGGCCGCGGTCCAGGGGGACCGCCCCACCGTGCGAACAGCTGAGAAATGAGTGTGGGGCGGACGCCCTCGTCCGCGCCGGAGCCCCTGCTCCTAATGACTGAGGGCGCTCGCGGCTTGAGCCACGTTCTGCGTATTCTTCGGATCGGCGAACGCGGTAGAGCGCATCTGATCGCCCGAAGGTAAAGTCGAACTGTCCCAACCGCCGCCCAGAGCCTTGACCAGATCCACTGCCGCGGTCATACGGCGCTGCAGAATCGTGACGGCGGTCTGCTGGTCGCTCAATGCAATTTCCTGGGTGGTGATGACGTTCAAATAGGAGTCCGTTCCCGCCTTATACCGGTCGTTCTCGAGACTCAGCGCAAGGTTGGCTGCGACCACGGCCTCTTGTTGCTGCACCGCCTCTTCCGCGAGGTAGCGCAAATTGGCAAGGTCATCCTCGACTTCCTGGAAGGCGGCGAGAACCGTCTGCCGGTAAGCGGCAATCGTGGCGTCATAGGAAGCTTGGGCGCTTTCCAAGGCAGCTCCACGGCGGCCAAAATCGAAGAGTGTCTGAGATACTGCCGGACCCGCGGACCAACTCCGGCTCGCATAGGTCAAAAGATTCGCCAGGCCTGTCGAGAGAAAGCCGGCGCTCGCAGAGAGCGTCAGCGTCGGGTAGTAAGCGGTCTGGGCAAGTCCAATATTCGCGTTGGCCGCAGCCACCTGTCGCTCATTCGTCGCGATGTCGGGGCGCCGCTCCAGAAGCTGGGAGGGAAGCGCCAGCGGAATCGGCGGAGGCGCACTGGCGATTTTCATGGTGCCAATCTCGAGCGACGCCGGCGGCTGCCCGGTCAGCACGGCGATTGCATGTTCGTCCTGCGCTCGAGCGATGTGTAAATCCGTGCTTTGGGCCCTCGCGCCCGCGAGCTGGGTTTGCGCCAGGGTAATATCGCTCCTCGACGCGACTCCGCCATTGTAACGGTTGATGGTGAGCTGCAGATTTTTCTCGTAGGCTTCGATCGTATCGTGCAACACCGCGAGCTGCATGTCCTGCGCCGCAAGCAGAAAGTAATCGGTGGCCAGCAGCGCCTGCTGGCTGAGCCGGATATTCTCCAGATCAGCCGCGCTCACCTGCGCGTTGTCCACCGCATTCTCCACCGATAAACGGACCCGGCCCCACAGATCCGGCTCCCAACTCGCCACCGCAGGCAATGAAAAGCTCTGGGAAGTTCCACCAAGCCCTCGGCCGGTATTCTTTCCAACATCCGTTTGCGTGATGGCGGGAGTCGATCCGATGGTGGGATAGTAGTTGGCGTGATTGACCGCGATCAGGGCTCGCGCCTGCCGGAACTGCGCCTCCGCCTGTTTTACGTTCTGGTTATTGACGGCGACTAACTCTTCCAAATGGTTCAGTTGTTCATCGCCAAAGATCTCCCACCACTTGCCCTTCATCAGGCCATCGCTGGGAGTCGCCATCTTCCACTGGTCGTTCCCGGCCATTTCCTTCAGGGCTGGCGGGGTCTGAGCCACGGGCCGCTGGTATTTCGGACCGATCATGCAAGCGGAGCAGAAAAGAGAGCTAAGAACTGGGATGATCCAACGTTGCGTCATCAATCGCCACTCTCCGCACCGCCGGGAATCAGGAAACCAGGACGATGTTGGAAACTCGGCTGCCGCCGGGCGAAACGCTTGCGAAGCCGGTCCAGATAGAGATAAATCACGGGAGTGGTGAATAACGTTAGCATCTGGCTGACCACGAGCCCTCCCACGATCGCGATACCGAGCGGTTTGCGCAATTCCGCTCCCGCGCCCCAGCCGAGCGCCATCGGCATTCCGCCGAGCAGCGCGCACATGGTGGTCATCATGATGGGCCGGAACCGGAGCAGACACGCCTTGTAAATGGCATCCCGAGTCGTCAAGCCTTCATTCCGTTCGGCCGCCAGGGCGAAATCAATCATCATGATCGCGTTCTTTTTCACAATCCCAATCAGCAGGATGATTCCGATCATGCCGATGAGGTCCAGATTGCTCTTGAACAGGACCATCGCTACCAGCGCGCCCACGCCGGCCGATGGCAGGGTGGAAATGATGGTCAGCGGGTGGATCAGGCTTTCGTATAGGATTCCCAACACGATATATACGGCCAGTAGCGCCGTTCCGATCAGGATCGGCTGATTCGCAAGCGCCTCCTGATACGCGCGTGCAGTACCGGCGAAGCTGCCCGTAATGCTGGCAGGCAAGCCCATCTCCACTTCCGCCCGATTGATCGCGGTGACAGCATCGCTCAGCGGAACATCCTCCTGCAGGTTGAACGAATACGTCGTGGCTGGGAATTGCCCCTGATGGGGTAGCGAGATTGGCGTGATCCCTTGCGTGAAGTGCGTGAAGGTCGACAAAGGAACGGCCAGGCCCTTGGGGGTCTGAACGTAGATCGTATTCAAGAAGTCCGGACTCTCCCACCATTGCTGCTGCAGGGCGAGAACCACATGGTACTGATTAATGGACTTGTACATCACCGAGACCTGGCGCTGGCCGAAAGCGTCGTAGAGCGCCGAATCGACGGCTTGCGCGGTGAGACCCAGGCGTGACGCGGTGTCGCGGTCAATGATCACGTTGGACGACAAGCCCGAATTCTGTTGGTCGGAGCTGACATCCGCGATCTCTGGAAGGGTCGAGAGCCGTTCTAAGACCTTCGGTCCCCAGATCGCCAGGGATTGGAAATCCGGGGCCTGTAGTGTGTACTGGTATTGAGCGTTGCCCTGCCGCCCGCCGATGCGCACGTCCTGGGAATTCTGCAGAAACATGTTGGCCCCAGGCACACCGGAGGTTTGGCGCCGAAGCCGCGCGATCACCTGATCCGAGGTGGCTTTGCGAACCCCTACCGGCTTGAGCTGAACGTTGATCTGTGCGTTGTTGCCGCCGAATCCGCCGCCGCTGGTGCCGGCCACCATCGTGACGGTCTCCACGTCCGGATCTTTGTGAACCTGCTGTTCGAACCATTTCGCCTTCTCCACCAAGGCCTGATAGGAGATGTGCTGTTCGCCGACAATCGCGCCTTGCAAACGCCCGGTGTCCTGCTGCGGGAAAAATCCCTTCGGGACTCTAATGTACAGGTAAACGTTAATGCCGAGCGTAATTAAAATCGTCAGCAGGATCGTCGCGGGATGATCGAGTACCACCTCGAGGGCGGATCCATACGTGGAGATGATCCACCTGTAGAATTTTTCGCTCTGATTGTAGAGGTATCCGTGGTCGCGTTTCTCCTTCAGGAGCCACGCGCACATCATCGGGGTAGCCGTGACGGAGATCACCATGGATATCGCGATAGCCACCGAAAGGATGACTGCAAATTCTCGGAACAGGCGTCCCACCACGCCACTCATCATCAGGATGGGAATGAAGACCGCAATGAGCGAAATGCTCATCGAAAGCACGGTGAACCCGATCTCTTCCGCGCCCCGGAGAGCAGCGGCCATCGGTTTCATGCCGTCTTCCATATGGCGCGTAATGTTTTCGATGACGACGATCGCGTCGTCGACCACGAACCCCGTCGCAATGGTCAACGCCATCAGCGAAAGATTATCCAGCGTGTACCCGATCAGATACATGGCGCCGAATGTGGCGATGATCGACACCGGGACCGAAATGCTGGGAATGAAGGTGGACCAGCCGCTGCGGAGGAAGATGAACACGACGCAGATTACCAGCCCGATGGAGATGATCATGTTGCGCTGGGCGTCGTGCATGGAGTCCCGGGTAGTGATGGTGCGGTCACTGGCGATCTTGAACCGGACGCTCGGCGGAAGCTGAGCTTCGAACTGGGGCATGAGGGCTTTGATTCGCGCGACCGTTTCGACGATATTGGCATTCGGCTGGCGGTTGATCTGAATCTGCACCATCGGATTGCCGTTGACCACGCCGAAGTTGCGGACATCTTCGTTGGCGTCGATGACCCGGCCGAGATCTGACAGGCGGACCGGCGCGCCGTTCCGGTAGACCACCACCAGATCTTTGTATTCCTTCGCCAGGAAGAGCTGATCGCTCATGTAGATCGGAATCTGCTCCTGGTCGTTCGCAACCGCGCCCTTCGGCTTGTTCGTGTTGGCGCCCTGCAGGAACGTGCCGATCTGATCGAGACCCACGTTGTACTTCGAAAGCGGCTGCGGATTCACCTCCACCCGAACCGCGGGAAGCGAGCTTCCTCCAACCGAAACCTGGCCAACGCCCTGCACCTGAGACAGCTTCTGTGCAAAGACGGAGGAGGCAATGTCATAGAGCTGGGGCCTGGGCACGACGTCCGACTCTAAGGTCATCAGCACGATCGGCTGGTCGGCCGGATTGATTTTCCGGTATTTGGGCAGGGAGGGAAGATTCGATGGGAGGAATCCAGCGGCGGAGTTGATGGCCGCTTGCACTTCGCGCGCCGCCGCGTTGATCTCATGGCTCAAGTCGAATTGGAGCGTCACCTGCGCCGATCCGACCGAGCTTCTGGACGTCATTTCCGTGATCCCCGCGATGCGGGTGAACTGCTTCTCGAGCGGAGTGGCGACCGACGCAGCCATCACCTCGGGACTAGCGCCCGGCAGGCTGGCGCTGACATTGATCGTCGGGAAGTCCACTTCCGGCAAGGCCGAAACCGGCAAAAGCGTATACGCAATGCCGCCGGCCATCGTAATTGCGCTCAGCAGCAGCGTGGTCGCGACCGGTCGGTGAATGAATGGCGTGGATATGCTCATGGGTTCCAGCCTTAAGTCAGCTCGGGCACCAGCTCTTCGTTCGGTTCAGAACCGCGCAGGCGGGCAACCCAGGCCGCAATCCGTCCGAAGAACAAGTAGATGACTGGTGTGGTGAACAGCGTCAGCACCTGGCTGACCAACAGTCCGCCGATGATACAGATGCCCAGCGGTTTTCGCAGTTCTGAACCAACGCCGCTGCCAAAAGCAAGCGGCACGGCGCCCAACAAAGCAGCCATGGTGGTCATCATGATCGGCCGGAAGCGCAGGAGGCACGCCTGGTAGATCGCTTCTTCCGGCGGCTTACCTTCATTACGCTCGGCTTCGAGCGCAAAATCGATCATCATGATGGCGTTCTTCTTCACAATACCGATCAGCAGAATGATGCCGATCAGCGCAATGACATCCAGATCGTGGTGGAACAGAACCAGCGCCAGGATTGCGCCAACTCCCGCGGATGGCAGCGTGGAAAGAATGGTAATGGGGTGGATGAAGCTCTCATACAACACGCCCAGAACAATGTACACCGTAACGATGGCCGCGATGATCAAGGTTGACTCGTTGGCCAGCGACGATTCGAAAGCGTGAGCCGTTCCCTGGAAGCTGGGTTCGATGCTGGCCGGCATGCCCAGGTCCCGGGTGATGTCTCTAATATGCTGGACCGCCGCGCCGAGGGACGCTCCCGGAGCCAGATTGAACGAAAGCGTAACCACCGGGAACTGGGCTTGGTGATTAATCGTAATCGGCGACGGAATCAGCGAGGGGCTAACCAGGGATCCCATGGGAGCCGGCGCAAGAGCAGCCGCTCCAGTGAGCGCGGTATTGGTTCCGGCCAGCGCGATCGTACTCGCCAAATTCGCCGACGCAGACCCGATGGGCACATACATATCTTTCAGAGCCGCGACATTTCGCTGATATTGGGGCTCCACCTCGAGAATTACGTGGAATTGATTGGTCTGCGTGTAAATTGTCGATACTTGCCTCTGGCCGAAAGCATCGTACAGCGCATCGTCGATGTTCTGCGGGGTGATGCCCAACCTGCCAGCCGTATCGCGGTCGATGTTGACGAACAGTCCAAGGCCGTTGTTCTGCTGATCGCTCGCGACGTCGCGAAGCTCCGGCAACTGCTTCATCTTCTCGACGACGCGCGGTACCCACTGATCGAGTAGAGCCTTGTCCGGCGCGTCCAGCGCGTATTGATATTGGGTGCGGCTGATCCGATCTTCGACGGTCAGGTCCTGCACCGGCTGCAGGTACAGCTCGATGCCTGACACCTGCTGCAATTGCGGCTCCAGCCGCCGGATCACGTCGGATGCCGAAACGCCCTCGCGTTGTTCGAGCGGCTTCAGAGTGATCTGAATACGCCCGCTATTCATCGTCGTATTTACGCCGTCCGCGCCAATGAACGAGGTAAGATTCTCAACCGCGGGATCCTTGAGAATGACTTGGCCCAGCTCCTGCTGCAATTTGGACATTGCGACAAACGATACGGTCTCCGGCGCCTGAGAGATGCCGAGAATCGCACCCGTATCCTGGACAGGGAAAAACCCCTTGGGGACGATCATATAAAGATAGATCGTGAGACCCAGTGTGCCGGCAGCCACCAGCAGCGTCATGGGCTGATGACGCAGCACCACGCGAACCATTGCGCCGTAGGCTTCGATGGTCTTGACAAAGCACCACTCCGACCAGCGGTACAACCGGCCCTGCTCGGATTCCGGATGGTGTTTCAGAATTCGAGCCGCCATCATAGGCGTCAACGTGAGAGAGACAAATGCCGAAAATATGATGGTGACCGCCAGGGTAACCGCGAATTCACGGAACAGCCGGCCCACAATGTCCGCCATGAACAGCAGGGGAATCAGCACGGCGATCAGCGAGACCGTCAGCGATACGATGGTGAATCCAATCTCCGCCGACCCCTTGAGCGCGGCTTGCATCGGCGAATCGCCCATCTCGAGATAGCGCGAGATGTTTTCGATCATCACGATCGCGTCATCCACCACGAAACCGGTGGAGATCGTCAGCGCCATCAGTGAAAGGTTGTCCAGGCTATAGCCCAGCATGTACATCACGGCGAATGTGCCCACCAGCGAAAGTGGCACGGCGATGCCGGGGATGATGGTGGCCGAGGCGCTCCTTAGGAACATGAAGATGACCATCACGACCAGCGCGGTAGTCAGCATCAACTCGAATTCGACGTCCTCCACCGAGGCCCGGATGGTGGTGGTGCGGTCAGAGATGATCTGTACGTCGATCCCTTGCGGCAGAGAAGCTTTGATCTGGGGAAGCAGACTCTGAACGGTATCGACCACGCTGATGATGTTAGTCCCGGGCTGACGCTGAATATTCAGCACAATGGCCCGATCGGCATTCACCCAGGCCGCAAGCTTGGTGTTTTCCGCGCCATCAATAACCGTGGCGACGTCCTTAATGCGCACTGGCGCGCCGTTGCGATAGGCGACGATGATCGGCCCATATTGAGCACCCGCCTGCAACTGATCGTTGTCGTTAATCGTCCAGGCCTGATCGGGTCCATCAAAATTGCCTTTGGCCTGATTTACGTTTGCGCTGGCTAGCGCCGTCCGCAACGCTTCCAGACTCAACCCATAGGACGCCAGCGCGGTGGGGTTGGCTTGCACCCGAACGGCGGGACGTTGCCCTCCACTGATGCTCACCAGACCCACGCCTTTGAGCTGGGAAATTCTCTGCGCCATGCGCGTTTCCGCGAGCTCTTCGACTTTCGGCAGCGGCACCGTAGTGGACGTAATGGCCAGCGTCAGGATCGGCGCGTCAGCGGGATTCGTCTTGCTATAGACGGGAGGAATCGGAAGATTGGTGGGCAGAAAGGTCGTGGCGGCATTGATGGCGGCCTGCACCTCCTGCTCGGCAATGTCAATACTGAGATCGAGTGAGAACTGGAGCGTGATCAGTGAACTGCCAAACGAGCTGATCGACGTCATCTG
>JBEKBK010000398.1:0-9235 GCA_050015435.1 Bryobacteraceae bacterium | reverse complement strand
CGTTCTTCAAGGGATACCGGCCGCAGTTCTACTTCCGGACAACGGACGTGACAGGAGTCGCGCAATTGCCGGAAGGCATGGAAATGGTGATGCCGGGTGATAACGTGAGTCTCGAAGTGGAGTTGATCACGCCGGTGGCCATGGACAAAGGATTGCGATTCGCGATTCGCGAAGGCGGACGGACGGTGGGCGCGGGAACGGTGACGGAGATCATTGGTTAACAGAAGCGCAAAGGGTGCGGCGCGCACCGCGAGGCAGGTCAGGAACGGTTTCGCGCCGCACTCCGTTTTGCGCGAGTTACTTTAGAAGAGGGATTTATGGCACGCGAACAAATCACACTGCAATGTACCGAGTGTAAGCGGAAGAACTACACCAGTATGAAGAATAAGAAAACCATGACGGAACGTCTGGAAATGAAAAAGTTCTGTCCGTTCTGCCGCAAGCACCACCCGCATAAGGAGATCAAGTAAGGCAGTACACTGGAAGGTAGGGCTGGCCACTTACCATCCACTACTAGCCATTAGGGGCGTAGGTTTAACGGCAGACCAGCGGTCTCCAAAACCGCGAGTGGGGGTTCGAATCCCTCCGCCCCTGCCAGATTGGAATCATATGAGCGACGAAGTAAGCGTTACACAAAAGGCGGCTGCATGGCCGGCGCAGGTCAAGGAATATTTCGAAGAGCTGCAGCTTGAAATGAAGCGCGTGACTTGGCCCCCCTGGAAGCAGGTGCGCGCGACCACGGCGGTGGTGATCGCCGCGGTATTTGCGTTCTCCGCGTACTTCTTCGTTGTCGACAACGTGGTAAGCCGCATCATCAGCCGATTGTTCAACACGTTCGCGGGAACGAAGGTACCTTAAATGCCAGACGAAATCCTGCCTGAGGAACATACACACACACCGGTGCCGGAGGCTCCTGAAGCCGTCGAATCCGCCGCGCCTGCCGAACCGGTGTCCGCTGAGCCGTACACATTATCCACACCTATTCAGGCTTCGAGCAAAAGGTGGCGGATTCGCTGCGCAGCCGCGCCGAGGCCTTTGGGTTCGCGCCGCAGATCGGCCAGATCCTGATTCCTACTGAAGAAGTGGTGGAGCTGCGCAACGGCAAGAAGGTGACCAGCAAGCGCCTCCTCTACCCCGGCTACGTGCTCGTGGAAATGGAAATGAATGACGAGCTGTGGCACGCCGTCAAGGCGACGCCGCGTGTCACCGGCTTCGTCGGAGGCGGCAATATGCCGGTGCCCCTGACGGCCGACGAAGTGAACTCGATTCTTTACCGGCAGGCGAGTTCCGCCGAGAGGCCTCGTCCGAAACTCAGTTTCGAGAAAAACGAGAACGTCCGTATCATCGACGGGCCGTTCAGCAACTTCTCCGGCAAGATCGACGAAGTCAATCCGGAGCGCAATACTTTGCGCGTGCTGGTGACCATTTTTGGCCGCGCTACGCCGGTCGAATTGGACTTCCTGCAAGTGGAAAAAATTTAGTTAGAGGATTTCATGGCAAAGAAAATTAATGCAAATGTGAAGCTGCAGATCCCGGCGGGCAAGGCCACGCCGGCGCCTCCGGTTGGCACCGCGCTCGGGCCTCAGGGCGTCAACATCATGGAGTTTTGCAAGGCGTTCAACGCGAAAACGTCGGCGAAAGATCAGGAAGGCCTGATCATTCCCGTCGTGATCACGATTTACTCCGACCGGTCCTTCACCTTCATCACCAAGACGCCGCCGGTGCCGGTCCTGATCAAGCGGGCGGTCAATCTCGCGAAGGGGTCGGCCGAACCCAACAAGAACAGGGTCGGCAAGATCACACTGAAGCAGGTCGAGGAGATCGCCAAGATCAAGATGCCCGATCTGAATTGCTTCACGGTCGAGGCGGCCATGAATTCGGTGAAGGGCACCGCCCGCTCGATGGGCGTGGACGTCGTCTAGCCCTCGGCGTGGGGCGGACGCCCTCGTCCGGCTTTCTCGCTCAGTGAAGAAGGCCGACGAGGGCGTCGGCTGCGGTCCAGGGGGACGGCCCCACTGATTCGGGTACTACCGGTCTAAATCGATCCCGAGCTTCTTCAACTCTTCGGCGTAATAGCGCTTGTGGAGCAGGTCCCACTCTTCCGTGCCTTCCGGAATCTCGCGCTTCTGCGTACGAATCTTGGTGCGCGCGGCGCGATCCACCCTCTCCTCGGTTTGCAGCAGCTCGGTCATGGTCTTGACCAGCTCCAGACGAACGTCATTGGGATCCCGCTTCAACCGGAACTCGCGGCTCTTGCGAATCGCCGTCACGATCTTATGAGAGATATCGTTGATCTTGTCCCGGGAGAGCTTCATTGAATCCCCGGAATCGCGGCCTGAGGCGCGAATCACCTTGCGCTGGGTGATCATGGTGTTCTTGATGCGGCGAAACATCTCCTGATAACTGACGCCTTCGCGCCGCATGTATTCGCTGTACTGGCTGAGCAGGTCCCGAACTTCATCGTTGAGGCGGTCTTCCACCGCTAGGTCTTCTTCTATGACCGAGGCGATGAAATCCGCGGCCACATTGATATCGCTGGTCTCGATCCATTGCGGCGTCAGTTTCTTGATGACCTGGCGTGAAACGTAATCGACGAACTCTCGCGCTAAAAGCATTCTTCGCTTCCAGTCTAACAAGAAAGCGCTACATGAGGACTCGCTTCGGTGGGGTCGGAAAGATTTTTTGAGGTTGGGGAGCGGCGGGAGCCTATGCTAAACTCCCACCGTCGAGTCGTGAGACCGCAGGATCATCCGAGAATGACCTGCCCGGACCTTACAGGTTTTTGCTCGATCCTGCTTACTGCTTCGTGCCGCTCAATGCGCCCAGAACGCAGGACTTGCAGACTCCGAAACCAGTGCCTTCCTGTTGTACGAAGGCGCAAACGGTCGACAGATCAGCGATTTCCCGGCTCGTATTTGCAGCAGCCGGATCTCCGGCGATGAAAGGAACATTGACTGGGCCGTAGGTCCCAGCAGGAGAGGAGGGCTCCAGGGTGATGCCCCAGGCGAGCATGCCGTCCAGTTCTGTATTAGGAAGGTTGACGGTGCCAACGGCCAGAGCGGCGGCCGTGGGGTTGCAGACCGTGAAAGCGCCGCCCGTAGCCGTTTGGGGCACGATCGAGACCAGCTTAACCACGATTGAGGTCGGAATGGCGGGTGTGAGCACGTTGCTGATCAGGTCATTCTTAGCCGACAGTGACACTAGAGCGTTCGGCGTGACCAGGCAGGAGCAGCAGGCAACTTCTTCTTCCGATGGATCAAAGGCGTAAACGTTGACGCAAAGGTTGCCCGCGCCGAGGGCGTTGGGATAGAAGCCAGCCCGGTACCCATCGTTGGAGATGTTGAATTCGGAATCTCCGATGTTCAGGTTGGCCGCGTAACCAACCTAGTAGTAGAGATCCTGGCGTGGTTGGGCGAAAGCGACGGTGGACGGTGACCAGAGCCGCGAAAACGAGAAACAATTGTTTATGCATTGAGCAAAAACCTCCACACAAGGATTGTTCCAAACAATTCTCCAGATGGCTTAGCCAGAAGGACTAAGAGTGCGGCGACCCCTAATTCGGGTTGCCGGTTGCGGCGCCCCCGCGATGCTCCTTCAGAAACTGTTCATCGACCGCTTTTCGCCCTCGAAAACCCTCTTCCGTGCCGTGCCAGAACCTGATGCGCTCCTCGCCGAGTTTCCAGCACAGGCACACTTCCCTTCCCTGGTAGAGCGTGAGAAAGTCGATCAGGCCGATGTCCAGGTCCTTCACGAGCACGCCCATCTGCTCGATTTGTTCGAGAGCTTCCTTGAGCGCGGCGGCGCTGGTATCGCGGCGCGCCCGAACCGAGAGGTATTCGCCGCGATTCACACGCGAACCGCCCGCCATACGAATCTGGCGCGTGCTGTCTTCCAGTTCCTGAGCTGCTTTGTAATATTCGGATTTGTGAAACAACGCATCGCGAAGCGCGCGTTCCACCTTGGGCAACAGAGCCTCGGACTCGGTCAGCGTGAAATATCGGGGCATTTGGTACCTGCGCCACAACGGAAGGCCAACGGCCTCCTGTGGCTCTCCTTACTACGCTAACTGGTCCCGTCATCTTTCCACAATCTCTCGATGATCGGTTTGAACCGCGAATAGAGATAAGAGACCACCAGCAACATGGCTCCGAGCCCTAAAAATGCAGTGATGCGAAAGCCCCGGCTGAGTTGCCAGACATCGTACAAATAGAGTTTCGCGACGACGATACCCATTAATCCCAGGCCCAGGAACCGGTTGATGGGGGTACGCGTAACCACACCGGCCGAGACCAACGTAAGCGCATAGAGCGCCATAAGGATGGAAATCGCCGCGGTTTCAACATTGGGAAGATCGGCCTGCCGCACGGACCGTTCCGCCCAGCCGGCGATTTCGAGGATCAGAATCCAAAGTAGTACGAAGTGGCCAGCCACGTATAGAACCATGGCTTCAACCGCCGCGCCCGCCATACGTGCAGCCAGCCAGAGGCATGCTGTCATCACCGTGAAGGTCAGAAAGCGGCTGTTCAGGACCGCCGTGAAATGATTCCCATCGGGATAGATCCACGCGTCCCATGCCACCAGACGGGCCAACGCCAGAAGGAAAACGATCAATGCGGCGAGCCTCATCAAATCGTTCTTGAATCGGGCCGCGACCCATGCAATCGCCACGCCTTCCAGAGCCCACGCCATGGTGACGCGGAACCCGGTCAACTGAATCGGAATCGCCAGCGTTAGGAAAGTGAGTGTGATCGCCAGAGCAAGGAGCCCGGGCCAGGTTCCTTCGTCGTCATCAGTAGCCTCTTTCCAAAGGATCTTGGCGAGGATCAGGTGAATGGCTCCCAAGGCAAGGGTGAAAGTTCCCATGTACGCATGCGCCACCGGATTCAGCATCCGGTACGAGGCGGCGTAGAATGTGGTTGCGTTGGCGGCCAGGACCAACAGATCCGTCGCCTGCGCGAGGCGTCCTCGCCATTTCGACCACCACAGGGTCCATCCGAAAAACAGAATGAACGCGGCCAGCAGCGCGCCGAAGATCATGCCCCGGTCCTGCGGCTGGCCTTGAAAGACGACCCAGAGCCAGTACGGCAGCCAAAGCGTGAACAGCGACCAGGCGGGTGCTCCTTTCCAGCGCCGGCGATCCGCCACGATCAGCCCACCCGCCGCGAATACCATTTCGAGCCACAGGAAATTCTGCGGTTGGGTCCACAGTTCTGGGGCCCCGAAGGAAGCGAACAACTGCGTGAGCAGCCAGACCACGGGCGACTGGGCACTTGCCAACTGTCCATAGAACGCCACCGCAAAGACCGTCGCCACTGCACGGTTGGCGTCGTCGAACCAGGTAGCGAACCAACCGCCAAAAAGCAGGAGAGTCGCCGCGAAAGTTACAAACTCAAGGACTGGCCAGCGGCGCGTGCGGGCGAGCAGAAGTCCCAGCGAATTTAATACGAACGTGTACCCAAACAACACCCACGGATGGTTTTGCCCGGTCGACAGCATCACCGGCGTGAGATAGCCGCCAAGCAATCCCAGGAGAGCTGTCGCGCGGGATTCATACCTCACCGACAAGACGAAGGCCAGCCCCGTGACTGCCATCATCAGAACAAACGAGACGCCTTGTGGAAATAGTTGATAGAGCTGAAAGGCCGCGTAAAAGGAAAGATAAAGAAGAGCCAGCCCGAGCCCGAGCAATCCCTGCGCGAAGATCTGCTGCCCGCGGCGCCACATCCGGTCTCCACACACCATGGAAACTGCCGCCGCCAGAACGCCGAGCGCCACGCGAACACCGGGGCCGATCCAGTTATTGTCGATCGCGTATTTGAAGAAGAAAGCCGTACCGAAAATCAGCGTGATGACCGCGATCCGATTGATCCAGTTCAATCCGACCATCGTCTCCATCTGGGACTCGTTGGAGACAGGCTCAGACTCGCGCGAAGCCGCAGGTGGTAGCGGAGGAGGAATTGGCGCCGGAGATGAGGGCAGCGGTGGGGGCGCCTGTGGCCGTGATTCCACGACCCCCTCGGCTGGAGCGACACCTGCAACCCGTTCCAGCCGCCGCAGGCGAGCGTCCATATCCTCCTGGCGACGGATCAGGCGGGCCAGCGCTTCAGAGATCGCGTCCATCCGCTCATCGTCTCGGTCTTGATTTGGCCCAGACACTCCTTAACAAACTACACTAATAGGTAACCGAGAAACGGATCACAAAGATGAGCGAAACCGATTTCCCTCTTCCACCACCTACTTTTGAGTTCCTCGTTTTTTCGCTGAAGATGCAGGCGGAAATGCGGCTGGGCCTGTTCCCCATGGGCCAGGAAAAAGAAGAAACTCCGGATCTGGCGGCGGCGCGCCATGCCATCGATCTGCTGGCCATGCTCGCCGACAAGACGCGAGGGAATCTGGCCCTGGAGGAGCAACGCCTGCTCGAGAACTCGCTCACTGAATTGCGCTTCCGCTTTGTGCAGGTGAGCGGCCAGGCCAAGCCGGCGTCAACGGACTCTTGATGGGTGATCCGCCGATTCACATCACCGTGCTTGGTTCGGGCACCAGCGCAGGAGTTCCCACGGTCGGTTGTTGCTGCGAGGTGTGCCGTTCGACGGACCCGCGGGATAACCGTTTGCGCCCGTCCATTTTGATTCGTTATGCCGGACGGGTGGTGCTGGTGGATACCACGCCCGATTTTCGCACGCAGGCGTTGCGGGCGCGCATCGAGCGCATCGACGCGATCCTGCTCACTCATTCCCACGCGGATCACATCCTGGGTCTGGACGATGTTCGTCCGTACAACTATCGCCAGCGTCAGGCGATTCCGGTCTACGCGATGGAGGAGACTCTGCAAGCGATTCAGCGCGTGTTTCCGTACGCTTTCGATCCGCTTACAGAATCAACCGTGCCGAAGCTGACCCTGCATCCTTTAGATGGCAAGGGGTTTGATGTGTTCGGCGTGGAATTCACGCCGGTCCCCTTACTCCACGGCAAGGCCACCATCATTGGGTTCCGCTTCGGAGCGGCGGCCTATCTGACGGATCATAGCGACATCCCGGAGGAATCGAAAGGCAAACTGCGCGGGCTGGATGTGTTGTTTCTCGACGCACTGCGGCGGCGTCCTCACCCCACGCACTCCACGGTCGAACGCAGTCTCCAGTGGGTGGAGGAATTCAAGCCGCGGCGCGCCTTCTTTACCCACATCTGTCACGATCTGCAGCATGAAGAGACCGAGGGGACGCTTCCGCCGAACGTGCACCTGGCCTACGACGGCCTCGAAATCGACGTGGAGACGATCGCCTGATGCGCATCGCCAGGAGCGTGGAAGAGACAGCCAGTTTCGCGCCGTCCGCCGTGACCATCGGCAATTTCGACGGGGTTCACGCCGGGCATCGGCGTTTGTTCCAACAAGTGGTGGACGCCGCTCGCAAGTGCGCTCTGTGCCCGTCCGTCCTCACGTTCGATCCTCATCCGGCGACGGTCGTCGCTCCGGCTCGCGCGCCGCGGCTGCTCACCACGCCGGAGCTGCGCGCGCGCCTGATGGGTGAACTGGGCATCGAGCAGGTGCTGATTCTGCCGTTCACCGCGGAGCTTGCCCGTTTGAGTCCGCACGACTTCATCGAGCGCATTCTCGTTGGGGCGTTGCGCGCAAAGATGGTGCTGGTGGGTGAAAACTTCCGGTTCGGACACAAACAATCCGGCGATACCCGCGTGCTCGCTGAACTCGGAAAGCGATACGGTTATGAGACCCGCATCGTGGATGCTGTGAAGTGCCGGGGGCGCGTGGTGTCCTCGAGTGAGGTCCGCCGGGCGATCGCGCGTGGCGCGGTCTCTGTGGCGTGGCGCCTCTTGGAGCGGCCCTACGCGCTCGAGGGCGAGGTGGTGCCGGGTCACGGGATCGGCTCGAAGCAAGTGGTACCGACCTTGAATCTTAAGCCCGCTTGCGAGATGCTTCCCGCGAACGGCGTGTATGTCACCCGGACCGAAGATCTCGATAATGGCCGCCAGTGGAAATCGATCACCAACATCGGCACCCGGCCCACGTTCGACGGCGATTCGCTGGCGATTGAGACGTTCCTACTGGAGCCGCTGGACGGTCCGTCGCCGAAGCATATCCGGGTCGAACTGTTGCACCGGGTTCGCGACGAGCGAAAGTTTGAGAGCCCCGAGGCTCTGAAGGCACAAATTCTTCGCGATGTCCGTCGCGCCAATGCGTTCTTCAGGCTATTCAAACTGGTAAGCTAACGAGGGAAGAGCATCTATCTATGCCTACAACCGCACTGACCACCGTCGAACAACTTCTTGCCGATAAGGCTGAGTATTTGTTGGGCTTCAACAACCCCAAGATCTCGCGGGACCGCCTGCATCTGCCGGGACCAGAGACTGTCGATCGATCCTTCGGGATCTCCGACCGAAGCAATCGGGTGCTGGTCAATTTGCAGCGGATCATGGGCCATGGGCGGCTCGCGAACACCGGATATGTTTCGATCCTCCCGGTCGATCAGGGAATCGAACACTCGGCTGGAGCCAGCTTCGCGAAAAATCCTGACTACTTTGACCCGGAGAACATCGTCAAACTGGCGGTGGAGGGAGGATGCAATGCCGTGGCTTCCACTTTCGGCGTGCTCGGTTCGGTCGCCCGTAAGTACGCGCACAAGATCCCGTTCATCGTGAAGATCAACCACAACGAGCTGCTGACCTTCCCCAATCATTTCGATCAGGTGCTGTTCGGTACGGTCAAAGAGGCGTACGAAATGGGTGCTGCCGCGGTGGGTGCGACGATTTATTTCGGATCCGACCAGAGCACCCGGCAGATCGTCGAGATCAGTCACGCGTTCGCGCAGGCTCACGAGCTCGGGATGGGCACGGTTCTGTGGTGCTATCTGCGCAATTCCGCATTCAAGACCAAGGAGAAGGACTATCACGTCGCTGCGGACCTCACCGGTCAGGCCAATCATCTGGGTGTCACGATCGAGGCCGATATCATCAAGCAGAAGTTACCCGAAAATAACGGCGGCTACGAAGCTCTGAATATGGGGAACTCGTCGTACGGAAAGTTCGACAAGCGTATCTATACCGAGCTTGCGAGCGACCATCCAATCGATCTTTGCCGGTATCAGGTCGCGAACTGCTACATGGGCCGCATTGGATTGATCAACAGCGGCGGCGCGTCCGGTCAGCACGATCTGGCCGACGCAGTAACCACGGCTGTGATCAACAAGCGGGCCGGCGGAATGGGGCTGATCTCGGGCCGCAA
>JBEKBK010000397.1:0-8683 GCA_050015435.1 Bryobacteraceae bacterium | reverse complement strand
ATCGCCCTTTTGATTACGGAAAGAGACAAGCTAAGCAGAGCCATAGAAGCCCTCCAAGGACCGACGAGACGCCTCGGTCGCCCGCCCAAGAATCCTGCGGTTGTAGTTGCCGCGCCGACCGCCACTTCTGAGCCAACGAGCGCCGCTCCTGCACCAGCGAAGAGGAGGAAACGCACCTTCACCGCCGCTCAACGGAAAGCCTTCGGCGAGAGGATGAAAAAGTACTGGGCTGCGAAACGGAAGGCTGAAGCGAGAACCACGGGTAAGTCAAAAGCGGTAGCGGCGAAAAAGAAGGCAAAGGCAGCGTAGCGGCATCGGAACTTCGGGAGCCACTTCCTGGTAATCTCCTCTCGCTTTTTCCGGTCTGGTCTCGTACCGCAAGAAGTAAAGGCAGGACTCCCAGAGATCCAGGTCACAACTGCGGTCGTCTCTTTTTCCCACTTCCACTTTGTGATATGTTCGGTACTCGATTGATCGAGGGAATGCGGTAGCCGCTGACCATCACCGCTCCAGCCTGACCAACACCCGTTTCTCCCAGTCGTCATACAGCCACACACAAGTGAACGGGCTGCATCGGATTCGTTCAACGAGTCGATCACGCCACTTTGACAAATCGTCGATCAACTGCGGTTCGATGGGAGATTGGCGACCAACGGCGAAATGCAGAACCAGATGGAACGGATAGCCGTTCGTCGTGTATCGGTTCCGGCATTTTTTGAGGAAGATTTGGACGAGCGGTAGGCGCTGCGATACCACACCGCCGTAGACCCCCTTCCCATTCTTCATGGCGATGCTTGCGGCTCGGGCAAGTTTCTCCTCCGTGACTTCGCCAAGCTCGAAGTATTCGGGGCAACCGGACACGAGGCACCCCACATCTGGCAGCGGGGGATTTACGGCATTAGGATCATACATGTCGATTGACCGTGGATCGATATCCAGTCCTGATGCGAGTGCGAAAGCACGGAAGGTCTTCCATTCGATGTACAGTTTTTGATGTTGTCTCTTAAGGCCGTTCCAAACCCGGCGTCTCTTCCACGGTGGAAGGTCTTCGTACCACCCAGAGAATGCGGCAGGTTCCCACTTCATCTTCGCCAAAGTGTTGTTCCCTATTCTTCGTTCATTGTGACGGCAAAACGGATGCTGGCCGGTGAGACATAGGCGTTAGGCTCGCCTCTCGGTTTCACACGCCAGCGCCACACGCAGTTCATTATGTCCCTGTTGGAGTGGTCTTCTTAATGAACGGTATCCATTCGTCACGTTTCACCCGAAATGTCTCTTCGATTCCGGCTAGTTCTGCCGTCCAGGAAGCCATCTGTTCGCCTGCATACACCGCCAGCAGACGCCCGAAGACTCGAAGCATGGTCAAGTAAGCATCAGTTTCATGGAAGAAGAACACAATCACAGTAGCGTCCTTCGTCGTATCGAAAATGTCGATACCGGCACCGGGTTGATTTCCGGTGGCAACATGAGCGGCAAAATATCCGGCCACACCATAAATACTACTGTGCATCGCTTTCGAGCATTCGTCATAGTGATGGCCCAATTTGGTGAGTTCGGGGTCGTATTGAGGGAACAGCTTTTTGAACTTGTCCTTGAATTTGTCAAATGCTTGTTCATCCTTCCGGGCTTCGATCCACAATCTTGCCATGTGGGGATGTTTCCCCATTTTCGCAGCGTAGGCGCAAAGCTCAATCGCCTTCCTAAGGTGGAAGTTAGAATCGACACGGTGCCGTCGAAGTAGCGTTAGGGTTCCGAGGGTCAGTTGTCTGCGACAGACACGCATCAATTCACGAGTGAGAAGTGCTGCATACGTGGCATCGTTCGTCCTAGAATCGCTTGGGAACTTGCAGAGTGAGGGAAGGGCATCAAATAGCTTTTCCACATCTGTGATGAGGTCGTAGGTATCACCGAGAAGTTGCAAACCATTGTCGAGATGTCTTTGCTCTTCACAAGCGAGACTTGAGACGGATCGCATCGGCTCTTGGTAATTCGTGGCTGGTGTGGTGCGCCCGTCGGAGCCGGGGATCAGGGTTCCAGGGTGAGCGAGCCGTTCCAGTTCAGCAGCACCCCGCTCGGGTTTGGCGATAGCCCGAGATCCCAGAGCGGTGGACGAGGGAATGGTGCTCAGACCGCTATCCTGGATCGGCTCGTCAAAGAATGTTGGTTGATCCGCCCCGGCGAATTCCCTCTTCTTGGACTTCTTCTGTTTGGCTGACGGCTTCGGTGGCGGCTCCACCTTCACCTGCCGCACGGAAACCATATCCATGTCCAGCCCTTGTCGATGGATGTTGAAGCCCTCGTGTTTGCGGAGGTCGCCGACGCCAACCGTGAAAGCAAATGGAAACGATTCGGGCAAGCGCAAAAGCTGTTGCGCTTCGATCTCGTCCGAAGCACGGGCCGAAAGTAGGGCTTCAAGCAGCCAGAGTTGGAGATCCGGCACAGCAGTGGTCATCTTCCGGGCAAGAAAAAAATGCCCGTTGGTCTTCGTGGCCCGAAGGACTTCCCAATCCACCATGCCGGTAATAAGGATAATAACTTACTTGACTAACTGACCAACGATTGGTACTATAGTCCTACCTCTGGACGCCTAGTACTCAACAGGCGTAGAATCAAAGGGAATCCGCAAATGGAAAAGACCCGCTGGCAGGCGGGCCGATTCCTACTCTCGGTTTTGGGCGCACCAAGATCTTAGCACGGAGGTGCGCCCGGATGCAAGCACAGGACGTTAGGAGATACGGCAAAGTGGAGCGCAATACGGATCTTGTCCGCGCCATATTACTAGCGGTCGAAAAGAATCCTGAAATGGATTACAACCACGAGTTTTTCATCGGCTCTCCAGAATTAACAATCGCTGAATATTCCACTGAACAAATAGGGTATCACGTGACCTTACTGATTGAGGAAGGATTCCTTACTGGGAATCCCGTCGTGCCATCGGTCACCGGACTCAAATGGGCAGGACATGAATTCTTGGATAGCATTAAGACTCAGAGCATTTATGAAGCTACAAAACAACGCCTTGCTGGCCTTCCGAGCGTCACGTTTAAAGTTTTCGCGGCTGTGGCTCAAGCAATAGGAGAGGCCGAGATTAAGAGACACTTGGGTCTAAGCTGATGGCTTCGTTTTTGCCTTAGCGCGTTTCCTACGGTTCTTTGCCTTCCACTTGGCGTTTGCTGCCTGAAAGTCTTTCTTTGATACGCTCAGGATCGTCCCAACGGCGTTATCGAACTTTTCCCAGGGCGTGTTGCCGGGAACATCCGGCGCTGGTAGTGGTTTCACGCTATCCTCATCATTTTTCTACTTTGGTTTTTGTGGAACGTACTCATATATATTCTTGCCCTTGCAGGCTAAGGTCGGCCCTGGAAAGTCAACTGTTGCGTATGCTCCTCTGAACTCGAAGAACATTAGCGCCACGTCTTTACAGCCGGGCGTAAATGTAATGTCAGCTTCCGTGATCGTATAGTGCTCATCCTCATCCTTCTGGATCGTATAGCGGATATGAAGCAGCGTAGCAACGGTGTATTGCGCGTTTGGCTGATAGCCGCCATTGGGGACGAAGCCGCTACGTCCTAGGGTCTGAAGAACGGCCCCGGAGCAACTCGCTGGCTTCCATTTCCAACGCGACAGATCCCCAGATAACATCATGTTCAACCATGTAGAGCTTGCACCAGAAGGGGTATAGAGAAAAAACGGATCGTTAGGTGTCGATCCAGAGCCATGGCCAGCGAACCCTCTTGAATTGAGGATTATGTCTGTTTCGGCCGATCCGCCATCGAGAATGTCCTCCAGTGGCTTCCGTTCTGCAATCGGCAGGTTGTATACGCGACTGTCAGCGGAGTCTCCCTGACCGATCATGAACGTAAATGGTCGCGCCTCAATCAGCGATGGTCTGTAACAGTTGACTGGGAAGTTTACACTACCCTGGGCGAAGACTAGCGAACTGGTAACCAAAACGAGCAGCACGATTTGCATCTGCCCTATGATACACTCTACCCGTACAGGTTGGAGTGTGATTTTTTAGGCTCATGGCAAGCGCGGGCGTAGCCAAACGCCCGATGAATCCCACCTTAGCGAACGGTCTCTGACTCTGGCAAGTCATTGTACCTAAAAAACTAGGGAGGGGTGAGGTGTACCCTCAGAGGCCAGTATAACACAACTGGCCGGAGGGGTACATGAAAACTTTTGCGCCCGTTTGTCCTCCGCTGGGGAATGATCTGATGGCGTTTTTGCACGGATACTTCGATGAGAGCGGTAAGTACGAACAGAACAGAATAGTCTCATTCTGCGGCTTTGCAACATCGCCCCCCCTTTGGGATCTGTTTGAACCGGAATGGGAATACCTCCTTCGACGGTATAACATTTCTAGCCTTCATTTGTCGAAGGACAGTCTTAAGGCAACGCCATCCGCTTTGCGCATGTATTCTCAATTTATTCAAACTATCAAGAAGACTATAGAGAAGGGTTTTGGTATCTCGGTACATGTTCCCGCTTTTGCGTCTATGCACAAGGTTGCTAAGCGCGCCTTCCGGGATGATCCTCATTACTTTTTACAAAGTTGTACGCCAGATTGTCGAGTACGCTAACATCCTTCCTGATCCTACCGTCTCACTTATCTGCGATGACGATCCTTCAAAGGCCTGTGAATGCTATAAACAATATGACGTGATGCGACAAAACGTAAAGGAGCAGCCAGAAAACCGCCGAATCCTGAAAAGCATTGCTTTCGGAGACTCTACACATTACATGCAGCTCCAAGCGGCGGATTTATTAGCATGGATCTTACGGGCAGAAAGTCTTTATGAGTTCTTTGGCGAAGATTACAATCTTCGAACATTATTGCCAGAATTCAGAATCGAGGCTCCTGAGTTCAAATTGCAATGTGCTCCGGCGTTTTACGGTCCAGTTCAACTCAAACAGTTCGAGCAACTATGTCTGGAAAGACATAGAAAGAGGAAATAACAAATCAGTGTTTCTTTTTCCCACGCCGCTGGCGTTTCCGTTCCTTCTCAGTTAGGACACGTCGCAGAATCAGTTTTGCCGGTGAGCACATTCCAGGTAAGGCGCTTTCCCACAATCTGGCGGACGGCTAACTCGAACCGCTCTCCGTCATTCATCTTGCGGTTATTGAATCTATAAACCTGCTCGTCCAAATATCTGAACAGGTGGAACGGTTCTACGCTGACATATGTTCCGTTGATGCCCCGCTTCAGAAGCGACCAAAAGTTCTCAAGTCCGTTAGTATGTACTTGGCCGTCCACATAGGCTACGGCGTGATCGATCACCTTATGCTCGAATTCATCGAGTCCTTTGTACGATTGCAGAGCATCGGTATAGAGGGCCGATCCGGCCTCTACGTGCTTTCTCACTTCGGCTTGCAGGGAACTCTTCTTGCGATTGGGGACCACTGCGGTACGGACTGTGCTGTGCTTTCCATCCTTGCTCCGTTCGAGGATGCCAATCACAGCGGTTTTGTCTTTTCCGCCAGTGCCGGTGATCTTGCGGGCCCGCACGTCTTTATGCATATTGCGCGACTTTGCACCGATGAATGTCTCGTCTGCCTCAACGTGGCCGGACGCTTTCTCAGGCGAACCTAGGCCGAACGCGAAACGAATCCGGTGATCCATAAACCATGCGGATTTTTGGGTAATGCCAATCGCCCGATGAACCTCGTACGAGCTGATTCCATTCTTGCAATTCACTACCTGCCAGATGGCCATCAACCATTTATCGATCCCGATTGGAGAATCTTCCATGATGGTTCCAACCTTTGCGCTGAACTGCTGCTTGGGATGCTTGCCGCGACATTTCCAGCGCCGCTGGTTCGCCAAGAAGATTACTTCCTTGCTGCCGCAGGTGGGGCAGACAACTCCGTTCGGCCAGCGCTTGGCAACCAGATACTTCAGGCAGTTATCAAGGTCCCCGAAGTACAGGATTGCTTCTTGAAGTGTCTTGGGTTCGTAAGCGCTTTCCATACTTCAAGTCTACCTGAAAACGCTCGGTTAGTCAAGTAAGTTATTACCGTAATAAGCTTCGGCGCAGCCTCTTTGCTTGTCGCCCGATCTCCCCACGCCATTTTCATCCGGGCTTGCACTTGGGCGGTCGTGAGGTCGTCCTGGAGAGAGAGCATACGACCGATCACTTCGGCAAGGTCACGGAAGAAGGGGTAGGCCAACGCCGTCATACCCCAATGCAGCCAGATGCGCTCCTGGCCGGAAATACGAGGCAACAGAGCTACAGCCCGATTCCGAAGGATGACGTGCTTCGGCTCAACTCCACTCCAGATTCGCAGTATGATGCCGGATGCCTTCGCCCTGGCTTCCTTGCCCGGAAGCTCATCTCGAAGGCGCTGATCCACAAACGCACGCAGTTCCTTCTCGTCCGTCCTCTGAACGAGCCGGTCAAGCACGTCATCGAGCCAAGCCCGTTTCAGCGGACTGCGGAAGCCAGTTCCCTTTCGATTTCTTTTCTGTGTCGCTCGATCAACTCCACCAGCAAAGCAGAAACCGACGCCCGCCCACCTTTCGTCCGTGCCCTCTCGAAGGCGACCCGGTTCAGAAGCTCCCAAAGGTCAGCAGGCAGGTGGAATCCAGTCGTTTTGCGCTGGCGTTCGGACGCAGAAGTGCGCTCCCTCCGCTTGGTTGTGGCTCTTTGCATTTGCTTCAGTTTACGCCTTTGGCGATTGGTAATTGACGGGAGTCAGGCGGAAAATGCGAATGTAATCGGGGGATTGCGGGAGGCGGGGAACCGTTCGAGAAATCCGCCCAGTCAGACGGAACCGAATCTTGACGATCCGTGGGAACTGGTGTCACCGACGTGAGCCGTGACACCAGATTGCCAGAGCGTTCCAGGAGTCCTAATGCGGTTCACTTTCCCTCCCTGGCAACGAGGGTGGCGATCAATAGACTCCAGGCCGGGAGGACCCAATTCAAGATTTCGTATGGTTTCCCGAAGTCAACAGCGGCGACCAGCGCCGGTCAGCTTTCGCTCGATGCCATCGGATCGCTCAATCCTTCCCTTGGCGACCCAAGGCTTGCGAGCAGCGATTCGATCTCAGGTGTAATCCGTGATTCGTGGAGAAACAAAAGCGAACCGTCGTCTAGAAGAAACTTGCAGTCGAGCCGCTGTCCGCCCGCACCAAACTCGATCTCATAGGCGCAAATTCGTTTGGGATCGACGGGTAAGTTCATCAGAGAAGATTAGCACCGAGGAGAACCGAGACGGAACGAGAAAGGGTCGTGGATGGAGATTTGGTATAGACGGTCTGCTGCCTGAACCGGCAGGTGCGATCTATTGCGATACGAGACGGGGCGGATGCTTCATAGTACTCGCAACCTGGAGGGTCTAATACTATGCCTAGGAGCGGAATAATACTTGCTCGGGTAAATCCCATATGCCGACCCATGTGAGCAAACATTGGTTGTGTTCCGAGCGGGTGTCCATCATCTGCTCAGACATTAATGGATGGTGGCACACCGTTCAAGGAAATCTGGAGGAGATCGAGGAGGCGAGCGCCTTGGTCCTCGCCGACGTGCCGATCTCTTCGAACAAAAAGGTCCGTATCTGTTGTGGAAACAAGCAGTTAAAAGGTACGGTCGAATCCTGTGTATATGACGATGTACTTGGGTTTTTCGTCGAGGTGCGGTTCGATTCGGATTCCCAATGGTCAGAACGGCGGTTCAAACCCCACCATTTGCTGACGTTAACCTCGAAAAATGCGCTCCGGGCAGCGGGTTAACGGTTGCCCATTTTGCCTTTAATTAGGCCGTAATACCCGACCACGGGCCGTCACTTGACCAAATATGGGCACAACTGTTTCCGCAAGCAGCCCTTTGTGCAACCTGCGTCCATTACGAGAAACGCAGGTTTGCCGTGAGGATTAGCTCTTGGCGAGGCCACTCGGTCGCTAAAACGGAGACCAGCGGCCCATACCTTCATGTGTTGTCGTTAGTTCTTGTTCTGCCCGGAGCCAGTCTTCATCAGGTGACCCTTCGGGACAACCTCTCGCTTGCCACAGCGCATAGGCGAGGGCGGCGATCTGCTCGTGATCGGGGAGTTCGACAGGTTTCGTTTCCGTGTTAGTTGCTTCTTCTTTCATTGGTGAGGGTGCCATGTGCTGATCCTTTCTCGTCAACCGCTTCGATTTGTTTTCCTCGATCCGCCAGATCCGAGGCGAGCATATGGAACCGCTCATCGTTCACGGACACAACGGAAAAACGATCATCTTCAGCGGGTCCGATCACTTCAACGATTGCACCCGCTGGAATTGTAACGGCGGCTTCGTGGTTGTCTCTGAAGGCAAGCACCATGGTCGGCAGATCAATGCGGTAGGTCATTTTACGGGGGGAGGGCTCTTGTGACTATACGTCTCAGATGATTCGGAGGTTACAGTCGGCTCTCCCGATTGCGGCGACAATCAAACGTGCTCTACCTTTCCTCCGCCGCCACAAGCAGCTTCGCCTTCTCGGTCTTGCTCTCGCCGTTCGGCATACGCTCGGAATGAAAGACGGCGTGAGGAACTATGTAATCGTCTTTTCATCGATCCGTATCGAACCAATGGCCGCTGTCGGGCGTCAAATACATTTGACGGGCAAACCTGAGCCTTCGTCAATCAAGGAGATTGAATGGCTGAAATTTGCAAGTTCGATGAGCTACGTGTCAAGACCGAAGGGCAGCTAGTCCGACT